>JBQTJR010000193.1:0-10823 GCA_052386895.1 Sphingosinicella sp. | reverse complement strand
CAGTTCTTCCGGGGTCGGCTCGCGGCCGATCTCGTGCAGGATCTGGCGGCTGGTGCGCACCAGCTTGTTGATCGTCTCGATCATATGCACCGGGATGCGGATGGTGCGCGCCTGGTCGGCGATCGAGCGGGTGATCGCCTGCCGGATCCACCAGGTGGCGTAGGTCGAGAATTTATAGCCGCGGCGATACTCGAACTTATCGACCGCCTTCATCAGGCCGATATTTCCTTCCTGGATCAGGTCGAGGAACTGCAGCCCGCGGTTGGTGTATTTCTTGGCGATCGAGATGACCAGCCGCAGGTTCGCCTCGACCATCTCCTTCTTGGCGATCCGCGCCTCGCGCTCGCCCTTCTGCACCATGTTGACGATGCGGCGGAACTCGCCGAGCGACATGCCGGTCGCCTGGGCGATCTCGGCGATCTCGCTGCGAATGCGCTCGATCGCCTCGGCCTCGGCGGCGCAGAAATTCGCCCACTTGCGGTCGATCGTGCAGACCCGCTCGGCCCAGCCCTCGTCCAGCTCGTGACCCATATAGGCCTCGATGAAGGCCCGGCGCGGCACCTTGTGGCGCTCGGCCAGCCGCAGCATCTGGCCGCCCAGGGCGGTGAGGCGGCGGTTGTAGCTGTAGAGCTGGTCGACGAGATATTCGATCTTGGCGCCGTGGAACTGGACGCTCTCCACCTCGGCGGTCAGCTGCTCGCGCAGTTTCTGGTACTTGTTCTCGTCCGAGCGGCCGAACTCCTGGCCGGCGCTCATCGCCTCCATGCGGGTCGCCTGCAGCTTGGCGAACCTCTTGTAGACGCTGGTGATGCGGGCGAACTTCTCGAGCGCCGCCGGCTTCAGCGTCTCCTCCATCTGGGCGAGGCTCAGCGTATTGTCTTCTTCTTCTTCTTCCATCGGCCGCGGCGCGCGCCGCTCGACGAGGCTGTCCTCCTCGTCTTCCTCTTCCGCGACGACCTCCTCGACTTCCTCTTCTTCCTTGAAGCTCGGGCCGGCGGTCGATTCGGAAATCTCGCCTTCCTCGTCCTCGGCTCCCTCGACCTGCTCGGGGGTCGGGCCCTTTGACAACATCGCCTCGAGATCGAGAATCTCGCGCAGCTGCATCAGTCCGACGTTGAGCGCGTTCGACCAGTTGATGATCGCGTTGAAGGTGATCGGGCTCTCGCAAAGGCCCCAGATCATCGTGTCGCGGCCGGCCTCGATCCTCTTGGCGATGGCGATCTCGCCTTCGCGCGACAGCAGCTCCACCGCGCCCATCTCGCGCAGGTACATCCGCACCGGATCGTCGGTGCGGTCGATCGCTTCCTTCTTTTTCTCGATGACGAAGGTCTCGACCCCGTCGGCCGTCTCCTCGGCCGCAGTGTCGAGCTCGGCCTCGTCCTCGTCGCTTTCCTCGCTCTCGACGATGTTGACGCCCATGTCGTTCAGGGCCGACATGATGTCCTCGATCTGCTCGGAGGACATCTGGTCCTGCGGCAGGGCCTCGTTTAGTTCGTCATAGGTGATGACGCCGCGCTTCTTGGCGCGGGCGATCAGCTTCTTGATCGACGCGTCGTTGAGGTCGATCAACGGCGCGTCGCCGGACTCGTTCTTGTCTTCACTCTCCGCCGCGTTCGACTTCGCCATTCGCCAACCCTATCCCAAGACCCTCAGTTCGCCTGCTCGATCAGCTCGGCGAGCCTGCGGTCCGCTTCCTCTCGCGCCGCCAGCAGCCTGAGCTGCTCGGCAAACGCCTTTTCGTCGCCGGCCTGCTCGAGCCGCGCCGTCGCCGCCGCGATCGCAGCCTCCAGACTCGGCCGAGCCGCCAGTGTCTCAATCAGCAAAACCAGATCCCGCCGCGCCCGTTCCGATTCGGCTTCACGGCGGGTGAAGGAAAAAGCAAGCCCCCGCGACAGATCGAGATCGTCGAGCAGGCCGGCCGCATCCTTCGCTGCCAATATGGTGCGCAACGATTCCCTATCAAGTTCACCCTCTGAGAGCGCCGCCTCGAGCATGAAGTCGCGCAACCGCGCCGCCGGTCCGGCCGGCATCGCCAGCATCGCGATCGCTTCGGCGTGAACACCGATTTCCTCGGGGAACAAAGCGAGGCCTAGCAACACCGCCCGCACCAGCTGCGGGTCGAGCCCGATTCGGCCGACCGCGCGCGCCTCGGGTGAGGCCGGTTGCCGCAATGGCGCAAATCGGCCCCGCGGCCGCGGCCAGGCGGCGCGTACCGGCCCGGCCAGCGCCTCGTAGCGTTTCAGCCACTCGCCGCGATACTGGTCGCGCACGTCTCGGTCGCCGATCGCGCCAACATGGTCCATCAGCCGCCGCTTCAGTCCGGCCCTTTTCTCCGGCGTGTCGAGCGGCTCCGCCTCCTGCTCGTAGCGCCACAGCCGGTCGACCAGCGGCTCGGGCCGGGCGAGCAAGGCCTCGAACGCGTCGCGACCGTCGCCTCGAACGAGATCGTCGGGGTCGCGCCCGGCCGGCAGTGTGACGAAGCCGAGCGTGCGCTCGGGCGCGAGGCGCGGCAACGCCCGCAACGCCGCGCGGAAGGCCGCCTTCTGGCCGGCCGCATCGCCATCGAAGCAGAGGATCGGCGAGGGTACCAGCCGCCACAGCATTTCGAGCTGGGTCTCGGTCAGCGCGGTGCCGAGCGGCGCCACCGCCTCGGCGATGCCGGCCGAATCGAGCGCGATCACGTCCATCTGCCCCTCGACGACGACAAGGCGCCGGGTCGTGCGGCTGGCCGGGCCGGCTTTGTCGAGATTGAACAGGGTTCGCCCCTTGTCGAATAGGGGCGTGTCGGGCGAGTTGAGATATTTGGGTTCGCCCGGCCCGAGGATGCGGGCGGAAAAGGCGATGATCCGGCCGCGCGCGTCGCGGATCGGAAAGGTGATACGGCCACGAAACCGGTCGTAGGGCTCCTTCTCGCCTTCGGGCTGGATCAGCAGTCCGGCTTCGACGAGCTGACCGACGCCAAAATGCTTGAGCGCCGACTTGAGCTTGCCGCGCGAATCGGGAGCGAAGCCGAATCCGAACTTCCGCTTCGTCGCCTCGCTGATGCCCCGCTGCTGCAAATAATCGCGCGCTTGCGACCCCTCGATTCCCTCGAGCTGCTCGGTAAACCAGTGTGCGGCGGCCTCGACGACCTCGTGCAGGCCGGCCGCTTGCTCGGCTTTCGCCTTGGCGCGCGGGTCGGACGCCGGCACCGTCATGCCGGCGGCGTCGGCCAGCTCCTTGACCGCGTCCATGAAGGCGAGGCCGCGCGCGTCGGTCAGCCAGCTGATCGCATCGCCATGCGCGCCACAGCCGAAGCAGTGATAGAATCCCTTCTCGTCGCTGACCGTGAAGCTCGGCGTCTTCTCGTCGTGGAACGGGCAGCAGGCCTTCCACTCGCGGCCGGCGCGCTGCAGCTTCACGCTGCGCCCGATCAGCGCCGACAGCGAGGTGCGGGCGCGCAGCTCGTCCAAAAAGGCCGGGGAAAGCGTCATTCGCCCTGCAGCTTCGCCTTAACCAGGCCGCTGGCCTTGCCCAGGTCGAGCTGGCCGGCGTGGCGCTCCCTTAACAGCGCCATCACCCGGCCCATGTCTTTCGGGGACGAGGCCCCGGATTCGGCGATCAGCGCCTCGACCGTGCGGCCCATCTCCGCCTCGTCCATCTGTTGCGGCAGGAATTCCTCGATCACCGCCACTTCGGCGGCCTCGGCCTCGGCCAGCTCCTCGCGGCCGCCCATTCGGTACATGTCGATCGATTCGCGCCGCTGCTTGATCATCTTCTGCAGCACCTCGGTCACCACCGCCTCGTCGTCGGGCGGCGAGGCCGCCCCGCGCAGCTCGATGTCGCGGTTCGTGAGCGCCGACTGGACCAGCCGCAACGCGCCGGTGCGGGGGCGGTCGCCCGCCTTCATCGCGGCGGTGAGCGCCGCCTTGATCTGGTCGCGAATCATGGGTGTTATCCCGGTCGAAACGAAACGCCATTCCTAGCCGCGCCCGGCGGGATTTAACAGGATTGACGGGCTGTTGCGGCCGCCCTAGCGCCCGAGGCTTAGCGACATCGCAGACCTTGAGCAGGAGTGCCCGCCGCCATGGCCGACGCCCGGACCGCCGCGACGCCTGCAGGCGCGACGGGCGTATTGGTGCTGGCCGACGGCAGCCTGCTGTGGGGAAGGGGGTTCGGCGCCGAAGGCGAGGCGGTCGGCGAAATCTGCTTCAACACCGCCATGACCGGCTACCAGGAGGTGATGACCGATCCCTCCTACGCTGCCCAGATCATCGCCTTCACCTTCCCCCACATCGGCAATGTCGGCGCCAATTACGAGGACCTCGAATCGGACAATCCCTGGGCGCTGGGCTGCGTCGTGCGCGAGGACGTGACGGCTGCGAGCAATTTCCGCAGTGCGCAGCGCTTCGACGAATGGATGCGCGCGTGCGGCCGCATCGGCCTCGCTGGCGTCGACACCCGCGCGCTCACCCGCAGGATCCGTCTGGACGGCGCGCCGAACGGGGTGATCGCGCACCACCGTCAAGGAAATTTTAACCTTGAAGCTTTGCTCGAAACGGCGCGCGCCTGGCCGGGCCTGGAAGGGATGGACCTCGCCCGCGAGGTGTCGTGCCGGCAGATGTACCGCTGGGCGGGAGGCCGCTGGCGGGCAGGCGAAGGCTATGTCGAGCGGCCGCACAACGAGACTTTGCCGCACGTCGTCGCGATCGATTACGGCTCCAAGCGCAACATCTTCAGGAACCTCGCCGACGCCGGTGCGCGCGTCACGGTGCTGCCGGCGACCGCCTCGTTCGACGAGGTGATGGCACATGAACCCGACGGCCTGTTCCTGTCGAACGGGCCGGGCGATCCGGCCGCCACAGGCGAATATGCGCTGCCGGTGATCCGGGCGCTGCTCGACACCGGCAAGCCTTTGTTCGGGATCTGCCTGGGCCACCAATTGCTCGGCCTGGCGGTCGGCGCGCGAACCACCAAGATGCACCAGGGCCATCGCGGCGCCAACCACCCGGTCAAGCGCCTCGCCGACGGACGGGTCGAGATTACGTCGATGAACCACGGCTTTTCGGTCGAGCTCGACAGCCTGCCGGCCAATGCCAGGCCGACCCACATCAGTCTGTTCGACGGCAGCCTGTGCGGGCTCGAACTCGCCGACAAACCGGCATTCAGCGTCCAGTACCACCCTGAGGCCAGCCCAGGCCCGCAGGACAGTTCCTATCTGTTCGAGAAGTTCGTGGGATCGCTTCTGCGATGACAATCCACCGCGATCAAATGCTGCTCGCGCTGGCTTATGCTGCACCTAAACCTTTGAATCGCGTAGAGTTGTTCAGGAAAATGGCTCGGGTGGATACGAGGCTGGCGAAAGCCGTTGCAGAGGATTTGACGAGGATTGGTTTCCTAAAAGTCGACGAAAAAGACGATTTTCGATTGACGGAAGCTGGCGTCAACTATGTCGAGCGCAGGTTCCAACACGAGCCCAAGGGTAAATTCACCGCCTACAATCCTATCGCGCACGGCCCGCGCCTCCCGCCAGCCAGTCGAGAACTGGAGGAATTCTTAACCCGGCGGCGACGGCGAGCGCTGTTGCAAATCTCACTCCTGCTTGCCTTGCCTATCATAATCACGATTTTTTTGATCGTTGTCGGCGACAACTGATGCCCCGCCGCACTGACATTTCCTCGATCCTGATCATCTGCGCCGGCCCGATCGTCATCGGCCAGGCGGCCGAGTTCGATTATTCCGGCACCCAGGCGGCCAAGGCGCTGAAGGCCGAGGGCTATCGCATCGTCCTGGTCAATTCGAACCCAGCGACGATCATGACCGACCCGGAGATGGCCGACGCCACCTATGTCGAGCCGATCACCCCGGACTATGTCGCGCGGATCATCGAAAAGGAGCGGCCCGACGCCCTGCTGCCGACGATGGGCGGCCAGACAGCGCTCAATACCGCGCTGGCGCTGCACAAGGACGGAACGCTCCAGCGCTTCGGCGTCCAGCTGATCGGCGCCGATGCCGCGGCGATCGAGAAAGCCGAGGACAGGCTCAAGTTCCGCGAGGCGATGGAGCGGATCGGGCTCGAATGCCCGCGCTCGGCGATCGCCCATAGCCTCGATGACGCCATGGCGGCGCTCGAGGGCGTCGGCCTGCCGGCGATCATCCGCCCCAGCTTCACCCTTGGCGGCACCGGCGGCGGCATTGCCTACAATCGCGAGGAATTCATCGCCATCGTCGAGGCCGGGCTGGAAGCCTCGCCGGCCGGCGAGGTGCTGGTCGAGGAATCGGTGCTCGGCTGGAAGGAGTATGAGATGGAGGTGGTGCGCGACCGCGCCGACAACGCCATCATCATCTGCGCGATCGAGAATGTCGACCCGATGGGGATCCATACCGGCGATTCGATTACCGTCGCGCCGGCGCTGACCCTGACCGACAAGGAATATCAGGTGATGCGCAATGCTAGCATCGCCTGCTTGAGAGAAATCGGCGTTGAAACAGGTGGCTCCAACGTTCAGTTCGCAGTGAATCCGAGCAACGGCCGGCTCGTGGTGATCGAGATGAATCCGCGGGTCAGCCGGTCCTCGGCGCTGGCCTCGAAAGCGACCGGTTTCCCGATCGCCAAGGTCGCGGCCAGGCTCGCGGTCGGCTACACCCTCGACGAGATCGCCAACGACATCACCGGGGTGACTCCGGCCAGCTTCGAGCCGACCATCGACTATGTCGTCACCAAGGTGCCGCGCTTCGCGTTCGAGAAGTTCCGCGAGGCGCAGGCCTTGCTCACCACCTCGATGAAGTCGGTCGGCGAGGCGATGGCGATCGGCCGCAATTTCCACGAAAGCCTGCAAAAGGCGCTGCGTAGCCTCGAGACCGACCTCTCGGGCCTCGACGGGGTCAAGCGCCTCTACGGCGCATCCCGGGGGGAGATCGAGGAGGCGCTGGCGCGCACCTCCCCCGACCGGCTGCTGGTCGCCGCCCAGGCCTTGCGCGAGGGGCTCAGCGTCGAGGAGATTCACGCGGTCACCCGCTACGACCGCTGGTTTCTCGAGCGGCTGGCCGAGATCGTCGCCGCCGAGGAGCAGGTCTGCCGCGATGGCCTGCCGCCCGACGCAGCGGGCCTGCGGCGATTGAAGGCGATGGGCTTTTCCGACCGCCGCCTCGCCGAGCTGGCCTTGAAGGCGGCCAATGTCCGCGGCGCCGCGGTGAAGGACCGCACCCGCGCCCCCGGCTTGCTGCACGATGCGGTCAAGGCGCTGCTCGGCGCGACCAGCGAGGAGGAGGTGAGGGCATTGCGGCATCGCCTCGGCGTTCGTCCGGTGTTCAAGCGCATCGACACCTGCGCCGCCGAGTTCGAAGCCCAGACCTCCTACATGTACTCGACCTACGAGGCGCCGGCGTTCGGTGAGCCGCAGGACGAGAGCCGGCCCTCGGGCGCGCGCAAGATCGTCATTCTGGGGGGCGGCCCCAACCGCATCGGCCAGGGCATCGAGTTCGATTATTGCTGCTGCCACGCCTGCTTCGCGCTCAGGGAGGCCGGCTTCGAGACGATCATGGTCAATTGCAACCCGGAGACGGTGAGCACCGACTATGACACGTCCGACCGGCTCTATTTCGAGCCGCTGACCGCCGAGGACGTGCTCGAGATCCTCCATGCCGAGGCGGCGAACGGGGAGCTGGTTGGCGTCATCGTCCAGTTCGGCGGCCAGACCCCGCTCAAACTCGCCGCCGCGCTCGCCAGGGAAGGGATCCCGATTCTCGGCACCTCGCCCGAGGCGATCGATCTCGCCGAGGATCGCGAGCGCTTCGCCGGCCTGGTCGACCGGCTCGGATTGAAGCAGCCGGCCAACGGCATCGCCCGCAGTCGCGAGGAAGCGATCGCGGTTGCCGAGCGCATCGGTTATCCCGTGCTGACCCGGCCCAGTTACGTTCTCGGCGGGCGGGCGATGGAGATCGTCGATTCGCCCGAGCAGCTGGCAGATTATATCGAGACGGCGGTGCAGGTGTCGGGCGAGAGCCCGGTGCTGATCGACCAGTATCTCAGGGACGCGATCGAGGTCGACGTCGACGCGCTGAGCGACGGCGAGACGGTGAGGATCGCCGGCGTCATGCAGCATATCGAGGAAGCCGGCGTTCATTCCGGCGACAGCGCCTGCTCGCTGCCGCCCTACAGCCTGCCGGCCGAGACTATCGAGGAGATCGAGCGCCAGACGCGCTCGCTGGCCGGAGCGCTCGGCGTCAAGGGGCTGATGAACGTCCAGTTCGCGGTGCGCAATGGCACTGTCTACCTGATCGAGGTCAATCCGCGCGCCAGCCGCACCGTCCCGTTCGTCGCCAAGGCGACCGGGCGCCCGGTCGCGAAATATGCCGCGCGGCTGATGGCGGGCGAGCCCCTGAGCGCGATGCCGGCGATGCCCGGCCGGCTCGGCCATGTTGCCGTCAAGGAGGCGGTGTTTCCGTTCGCGCGCTTTCCCGGGATCGACCCGGTGCTGACACCGGAAATGAAGTCGACCGGGGAAGTGATGGGAATAGCTGACGCTTTCCCGACGGCTTTCTTGAAGTCGCAACAGGGAGGCGGGGTCGAGCTGCCCGATTCGGGCAGCCTGTTCGTGTCGGTCAAGGACAGCGACAAGCCGGTCATCCTCGCCGCGGTCGAAAGGATGATCGCGCTCGGGTTCAGCGTCGTCGCCACCGGCGGCACCGCGGATTTTCTTGGCGTGTACGGCCTGCCGGTCGAGCGGGTCAACAAGGTCGCGCAGGGCCGGCCGCACATCGTCGACCGGATCAAGGACGGCCAGATCGACCTCATCTTCAACACCACCGAGGGCTGGCAGAGTCACCGCGATTCGGCGTCGATCAGGGCCTCGGCAGTGGTGCGGCGCGTGCCCTCTTTCACCACCGCGGCGTCGAGCCTCGCGGTGGCGGAGGCGATCGCGGCGCGGCGCGAGCGCAATCTTGAAGTGCGCGCGCTGCAAGACGAGTATCTGGCTTCCGAAACGAAATCCTGAACAACTCGAACAATTCGCGGCGGACTCGATTCGAGCCGCTGCAGTGGATGTTTTGACGAAAGGTGATTTGAGAATGGCGACGGTCGACAAGCTGCCGATGCTGGCCGAAGGCTACCGGATGCTGCAGGACGAGGTGCGCCGCCTCAAGCTGGTGGAGCGGCCGGCGATGATCGACGCGATCGAGGAAGCGCGCGGCCATGGCGATCTCGCCGAGAATGCCGAATATCATGCCGCCAAGGAGCGCCAGGGCCAGATCGAGGCGCAGATCGCCGATCT
Source organism: Sphingosinicella sp. (assembly GCA_052386895.1). Taxonomy (GTDB): domain Bacteria; phylum Pseudomonadota; class Alphaproteobacteria; order Sphingomonadales; family Sphingomonadaceae; genus Allosphingosinicella. The sequence continues at coordinate 1,572 of JBQTJR010000193.1, read as the reverse complement.
CGATGACCGGCTGAGCCGGGCGATGGTGATCGACCCGACGAGCCTGTCGGGCGACCGCGTCGTGTTCGGCGCCACGGTCCATCTCAAGGACGAGAACAGCAAGAAGATCAAATATCAGATCGTCGGCGAGACCGAGGCCGACGCCCGCGTCGGGCGGATCAGCTATTCCTCGCCGCTCGGCCGCGCCCTGATCGGGCGCTCGGTCGGCGACGAGGTCGAATTCTCGGCGCCGTCGGGCGACAAATATTTCGAGATCCGCAAGATCGAGTTCATCTAGTGGCTCCGGCCTGGAGCCGGGCGCGGCTTACCCTGGCCATCACCCTCGTCACCTTGCTGGCGTGGCTGTTCATCGCCACCGCCGGCTTCGCCGACTGGGCGATGGTATGGGGCGGCTTCATCCCGGCGCGGATGACCTCCGGCGGCGGCCAGGGCCTCGCGCCCTACTGGCTGACGCCGCTGACCGCGACGATGCTCCATGCCAATATCTTCCATATCGGCTTCAACCTGCTGATCCTGGTCTTCTGCGGCCGGCCAGTAGAGAGCGTGATGGGCCCGCTGCGGCTGCTCATTCTCTACCTCGTCGGCGCCTTTGCCGCGGCAGCGGCGCACTGGCTCGCCGATCCCGCCGACATGGCGCCGATGATCGGCGCTTCGGGCGCGATCTCGGCGGTGCTCGGCGCCTATGCCATCCTGTTCGGGCGTAACCGGGTCAAGCTCGCCAATCCTCTGCTCGCCTTGTGGCTCAACGCGCTGTGGCTGATGGCGGCGTGGATCGGTCTGCAGCTGCTGGTCGGTCTGACCTTTTCCACCGGCGGCCTGCGTATCGCCATCGCCGCCCATATCGGCGGCTTCCTCGCCGGCGTGCTGCTGGCCTATCCGCTGCGCGGGCGCCGCCTGCGCCTTGTCTAGCTCCGCTTGGGCTCGAGCTCGGGCTCGAACAGGCGGTGGAGGTGGACGACGACATATTTCATCTCGGCATCGTCGACGGTGTCCTGGGCGCGGCCGCGCCAGGCGTCATGGGCGCTGGCATAATCGGGGTAGATCCCGACCAGGTCGATCGTTCCAAGATCGAAATCGAGTCCGCGCGGGTCCTTGACCCGGCCGCCGAACACCAGGTGCAGCCGGTTGGCCTTGCCGGTCATTTGCGCCCGCCGCTGATGGCGTCGATGACCGCCTCGCCGACCTGGCGGGCGGTGCGTTTACGCAAATCTTCCACCCGTTCCCTGCCGATGGCGGCGCCACGCTGCGCCGCCCGGCGCGCCGCCGCATTCAGCTTCTTGCCGGCAGGGCTGAGCAGCGTCTTTTCCTGCTTCAAGGCCGGCAGCAGCCAGCCGGCGAGCGCGCCGATGATCAGCCCGCCGATCACCGCGCTCGCCGGGTAGACGCTGATCTGGTCCGCTGCCTCGCGGGTCAGGCCGGCCGCCCTCGCCCGCGCTTTCTCGAGCCTGGTCGGCGGCTCGGCCTGCAGCGCCTCGGCGGCCCGGCCGCCGCGCCGCATATTATTGTCATTTCCGGCTTCCATCCTTGCTTTCCTTCTTGCTGCGGCTGCGGGTTGAACGGCGGCGCCTGTCC
>JBQTJR010000192.1:0-8238 GCA_052386895.1 Sphingosinicella sp. | reverse complement strand
GGCGACGATGCCGTAGGACGGATGGGCGAGCGCCGGAGCGCCGGTCAGCAGGGTGCCGAGCAGCGCGAGAAGGAGGGCTATCGCGCGATTCATGCTCACGCCTTCGCCGGTTTCGGCCAGGCGAGCCGGCGCGCGAACCTGCGGCAGCGCGTCTCTTGCCTGGACTCGCTTCGCTCGCGCAACGGCACGATAGCGATCGCCCGTTGCGAGGCTACTTCCCGAGTTCCCGGCTTGCGCCGGGAACACTCCGCTGAGTCACATCCCCACCGTGTTGGCGGCGTTGGCGTCGGTGTCGTTGCCGGCTGCCGGCGCTTCCGGCTCGGCCGCGTTTGCGGCGGGCGCCTCGGCGGGCGCGGCCGCCGCACTGGCGAGCGGGCCTTCGGAGATGATGTCCTCGATCGCTTCCCAGCCGCCGTCGGCGGTGCGCCGGTAGACGGTGACATAGGCGCCGGTCGAGGTGACGGCGCGGCCATTCTCGGTCAGCCGCAGCGAGTAGGCGCCGCGGGTGACGCCGAAATCGCCCGACGGCGCGATGTGGACGCGGTCCGGGGCGAAGCTCAGCGCGAAATTGGCGTCGCCGACCATCTGTTCGACCAGCGGCCGGATCGCGGCGTGGCCGGACATCGGCGGCGCGTCGGTCACCATCACGGTGGCGTCGGCGGCCCAGTGAGCAAGGATCGCGCCGACATCCTTCGACGCCCAGTCGCGGTTCCACTGCGCCTCGTGCGCGCGCAGCTGGCCTTCCGGCGTGTTCTCCGCGGCGGCGTCATTGGCATCGACTTGGTTGTTGGAATCCGCGACCGGCTGGCAGGCGGCGAGCGACAGCGACAAAGCGGCCGCGCCGGCGGCCAGAACGAACGTCCTCATGGCATCCACCCTCTTTCTTGTTCGGATGGCGCTGCGCTACTCCCGCGGCACCGGCAGAGTCCAGCGGAGAGCTAGAATGGCCACCACCGACGCATCCTTCACCGGCTCGATTCCGGCGATCTACGACCGCTATTTGCTGCCCCTGCTGTTCGAGCCGTTCGCCGACGACCTGGCGGCGCGCGCCGCCGCGCTGGCGCCGAAGCGGATCCTCGAGACCGCCGCCGGCACCGGCGTCGTCACCGCGGCGCTGGCCAAGGCGCTGCCGGACGCCGCGATCACTGCTACCGATTTGAACGGCGCAATGCTGGCGCCGGCGCGGGAAAAGGTCGATTCGGGCAAGGTCGCCTTCCAGGATGCCGACGCCCAGGCGTTGCCGTTCGGGAAAAGCGAATTCGATCTCGTCGCCTGTCAGTTCGGGGTCATGTTCTTCCCCGACCGGGCCGGCGCCTATCGCGAGGCGAAGCGCGTGCTGCGCGAAGGCGGCACCTTCCTGTTCAATTGCTGGAACAGCCTCGAACACAATGCCGCGACCCGCATCGTCCACGAGACGGTCGCGGGCCTGTTTCCCGAAGACCCGCCCGGCTTTCTGCAGCGGGTGCCGTTCGGCTATCACGACAAAAGGCGGATCAAGGCGGACCTCGTCGCGGCCGGCTACACCGACGCGGAGGCGGTGACGCTGGACAAGGAGGGCCGCGGCGACTCGGCGCTCGGCGCCGCGATCGGCCTCTGCCAGGGCACGCCGCTGCGCGCCGAGATCGAGGCGCGCGGCGACCTCGAGAGCGTCACCCACGCCTGCGCCGACGCCCTCGCCGCCTTTTTCGGCAACGGTGAGTTCGCCAACCCGCTGTCGGCGCACGTGGTGGCGGCGCGCTAGCCTCGCGCCGGCGCAGTCAGCGGCCGGTCTTCAGAGTCCAGCGCGCGGGGTGGCGGAAGCGGTTGGCATACGCCACCGCCTGCTCCGCTTGCGGCCAGGCGCCGGCGAGCGCGAAATTGACGCAGCGGCGATAGCTCGCATTCGCCCAGTGCACCGCGCCGGTGCGGTGATTGGCGCACACCTGCCGGGCGGTACCCTCGATGCGGCGTCCAAGCGCTTCGACGCCGGCCATGCGGGTGAGGTTGAGATCGTCGTAGAAAACATAGGCGAACGGCCGGTCGGCCGGGGGATCGAGGAAACGGGTGACGACGATCTCCGGCTTGTCCTCGCCGGCCGCCGCCAGCGCGGCGGGACCGGCGAACCCGGCGAGGCCGAGAGCGGCGGCCGCAAGGCCGATGGTGAGCTTCCATGGCAGCATGTATCTCTCCCTGCTTGCCGCGGTCCGAATCGGATCGCGCGGGGATAGTAGCCCGCCTGGGGATGATGGCGAAATGCGCGCCATTGGCCGGCTCAGGCGGCCCGCCCGGTTCCGCCCCTCCGCCCACCCTCGGCCAGCGCCAGCAGCGCCGCCTTCAACGCCGCGAGCTTGCGGCGGTCGGCCGCCGTCGGCGGGCGCCCGGCGTGCGCGAGGCCGCGCCGCTTCTTGTAGTCCTCCACGAGCCGCGCCAGAAACGGCGGCAGCGCCCAGCCGTCGCCATGGTCGATCGCGACCAGCTGCAGCACCCGCCGTTCGGGGAGGGACAGGCCGGCGACGATCCTGGCCCAGGCGCAAAAGCGCCGGTCGAGCGGAGTGGTCTCGAGGCTCGGCGGCGACCGGTCGAGCGGCTCGAGCGCGCGCGTTTTGACGGCGCCGCCGAACACGCCGCGATAGAGCCGGTGCCATTCGCGGCCGTGGGCGAGCAGCACCCGCCCTTCCACTCGCATACCCTCGAGCAGGCCGGCGGCGTGGGCCAGCCCGAGCGCGCAATCGAGATCGTCGCCCGGCGTTACTGCGCCATGAGCTTGCCAGAAGGCGCGGTGCGCGCGCACCCGCACATTGCCGGGATCGCGCGCCGGCTTCAGCCGGCCATTGGCGTAACGCTCGCCTTTCCGGCGCCTTCGTCCTTTAGCCAAAAAGGGAGGTCCGCCGCGGCCGGGCGCGGCGCCGGCAGGCGCAAACATCGGGCATGAAATCCCGGCTACAGTATTCTTGTGAAAATATCAACAACTTTCTTGTGGCGCCAGAGCGGCACGGCTGCTAAGGCCGCCGCATGGCACGGGATCGCCGCGACGTCATCGAGGCCGGCCGCTGGCTGCGAAGCCAGCGCGAGGCGCTCGGCGCGTCGACCGCTTTGGTCGCGCGTTTCGCCACCCTGATTGCCAACCGCCAAGGCGACGCGGTGACCATCTACCAGCAGCAGCTCTCGGAGATCGAGAATGCGACCCGCGCGCGCGGACCGAAGTCGCTGCGGCCCTGGTTCCGTTACGTCCGGGCCGCGTTCGACTCAGGCACGATCGCCGACGCGCTCGGCAAGGGCCGCGCGCAGGCCGGTCCGGTCGGAGACCGCACCTTGTTCGTCCACGACGAGGAAGGCCGGGTGGTTGGGCGGTTGACCCTGTTCGGAGAACCGCGCCCGCAATAGAGCTTGACTTTTCTACAAGTATCTTGTATAAACGGATTCTTCCCCGATGAGGATTCGCACCCTTGCCCTGCTGGACCGAGCAGCCGGAAGCGGCCGTCCTGCTGGCGTCGCTGATGCAGCAGCCGCCGCCGACGCGCGTCGCGCTTTACCGCTTCCAGGAGACGCGCCGTCTCCATGCCGGCCGGCGGGTGCGGCGGCTGAACCGGCTCTACCGCGGGGCGCGGCCGACGCTCGATACGCCGGAGTGGGAGCAATGGCTTGCAGAGCATCCCCAAAGGATGATCTCGCGGGCGCTAGGCGCTCGGACACGGTTACCCGGCACTGCCGCCTGATCGCCGCTCTGTGCGAGGACATCGCCAGCGGCGAGCTCGGCCGCGGGCACGCTCCGCGCGCGGATTCGGTGTGGAGCGCTAGCGCCGCTCGACGTTGACCCGTCCCGGCGGCACGTGGTCGATCACGGTCAAGCGCAGCGGCTCGAGCGCGACACCTTCGTGCCAGGTGTCCACCGCTTCCACTATCGCCTCGCCGGCGCCGGCCTCGATCGTCGCTCCGCCCTCGTAGCTGACGCGGATGCGGCCCTGCTCGACAAGCGCGTAGCGCGGCCACGGATGGCGGTGCAGCGGCAGCACGCCGCCGGCCGGCAGCACGACGCGCGTCACCACCACCTCGTAGGGCTGCGGCAGCGGCGCCAGCGGCTGGCCGGTGATAGTGGCCGCGGCCCGCACGATCTCGCTGGTGGCGGCGGCCGCGGGCGTTGCCGACGACTGCGCTACCGGTTCGCCTTGCATGCAACCGGCGGCAAGGCCGGCCAGCAGCACGCTGCCGACCTTGATGGTCATCGCCGGTTTCCCGCATAAGCCTGGCACTCGACCTCGACCAAAGCGCCGAGCGCCAGACCGTCGGCGCCGAGCGCGCTGCGCGCCGGCAGCCGCCCCGGCGTGAAGTAGGTCACGTAGACACGGTTGAAATCGCCCCACTGGCGCATGTCGTCGAGCATCACCGTGCAGTGAAAGACGTCGTCGAAAGCGAGGCCGGCCGCGCGCAAGGCCGCGCCGACATTGTCCATCGTCTGGCGAGCCTGCGCCTCCATCCCCGCCGGCAGCTGGCGATTGGCATCGACGCCGATCGCGCCCGACAGCCACAGCACGTCGCCGACACGCACCGCGCTGGAGAACGGCGCGGGCGCGCCGCCGGGGATCGCCGGCGTCGGGTAATGCTCGACATAAGGCCGCGGGGCCGCGTTCGACGGCCCGTCATTCTCTACGGTGACGGCACAACCGCCCGCCAGCGCCGCCAGCAACAGGAGTGATCGTCTCGCAAGCATCTTCATTCCCCTTTCGCGCCCGGCTGTAGCTCTCGGCGTTTCGCGGGTGAAGTTCGACTGCCCCGCCGCCAAAGGAAAAGGGCCCCGCATCGCTGCGGAGCCCTTCCCCTTTGTCCCCTTGTCTCTGAGACTATTCGTCGCGGGTGAGACAAGCCGGCGCGAATTCCGGCTCCTGGTCCTCGCGCTCCGGCCGCGGACCGCGATCGCGGTTGCGGTCGCGGTCGCCGCGCTCGCTACCGCCGCCGCCGCCGCCGCGGCCGCGCCGCCGGTCGCGCCGGCCTTCTTCGCCACGATCGTCGCGCGGGCCGCCGCCTTCCTCGGACCTCGATCCGGGTTCGCGATCATCGCGCGGGGCGCGGTCGCGATCGCCATCGCCGCGTGGGCCGCGATCGTCGCGGTCGCGGCGCGGGCCGCGGTCGCCCCGGTCACCGCGCGGACCGCGGTCGCCCCGGTCACCGCGCGGACCGCGATCGCCGCCCTCGCGGGGTGGGCGCTCGCCGCGCGGCGGCCTGGTGTCCTCGAGCTCGGCGCCACTTTCCTGGTCGACCACCCGCATCGACAGCCGCACCTTGCCGCGCGGATCGATCTCGAGCACCTTGACCTTCACGTCCTGGCCTTCGCTCAGCACGTCGCGCACGCTCTCGACCCGCTCGGGGCGGATTTCGGAGACGTGGACCAGCCCGTCGCGACCGCCCATGAAGTTCACGAACGCGCCGAAATCGACAATGTTGACTACCTTGCCGGAATAGATCCGGCCGACCTCGGGCTCCTCGACGATGCCGGCGATCCACGCCCTTGCCGCCTCGATCTGCTTCAAGTCGGCCGAGGCGATCTTGATCACGCCCTCGTCGTCGATGTCGACCTTGGCGCCGGTGGTGGCGACGATCTCGCGGATCACCTTGCCGCCGGTGCCGATGACGTCGCGGATTTTGTCCTTGGGGATGGTCATCGTCTCGATCCGCGGCGCGTGCACCGAAAGTTCCTCGCGGGTGTGGTCGAGCGCCCTGGCCATCTCGCGCAGGATGTGGGCGCGGCCCTCCTTCGCCTGGGCGAGCGCGTCCTTCATGATGCCCTCGGTGATGCCGGCGATCTTGATGTCCATCTGCAGGCTGGTGATGCCTTCAGACGTGCCGGCGACCTTGAAGTCCATGTCGCCGAGATGGTCCTCGTCGCCGAGGATGTCGGAGATGACGGCGTAACCTTCGCCTTCCTTGATCAGCCCCATGGCGATGCCCGCCACCGGCCGAGCCAGCGGCACGCCGGCGTCCATCAGCGCGAGGCTGGCGCCGCACACCGTCGCCATCGACGACGAGCCGTTGGACTCGGTGATGTCGGAGAGGACGCGGATGGTGTAGGGGAATTCCTCGTGGCTGGGCAGCATCGGACGGATCGCCCGCCACGCCAGCTTGCCGTGGCCGACCTCGCGCCGCCCCGGGGCGCCGAACCGTCCCACCTCGCCCACCGAGTAAGGCGGGAAATTATAGTGCAGCATGAAGCGTTCGAAGGAGAGGCCGGTGAGGCCGTCGATCATCTGCTCGCTATCCTTGGTGCCGAGCGTGGTGGTGACGATCGCCTGGGTCTCGCCGCGGGTGAACAGGGCCGAGCCGTGGGTGCGCGGCAGGAAGCCGACCATCGCCTCGATCGGGCGCACGGTCTTGGTGTCGCGGCCGTCGATGCGCCGGCCGTCCTTGAGGATCGCCGTACGAACGATCTCGGCCTCGAGCTTCTTGCCGTACTTGGTCGCCTTCAGCTTGGTCGCCGGGTCGGCGGCCTCGTAGGCGGCGGCGAGCGGCGTGCGCGCGGCCGCCAAGGCGGCGACCCGCTCGGCCTTCGAGACTAGCTTGTAGGCCTCGTGGAAGCTGGCGCCGGCCAGCTCGCGCAGCTTGGCGATTATGCCTTCCTTGTCCTCGTCGTGTGCGAGCTCCCACGGCTCCTTCGCCGCCTGCTCGGCGAGGCGGATGATCGCCGCGACTGCCTGCTGGGCAGCGCGGTGGCCGAACATGACGGCGCCGAGCATGATGTCCTCGGACAGCTCCCTGGCCTCCGATTCGACCATCAGCACCGCGTCGCGGGTGCCGGCGACGACGAGGTCGAGCGCGCCGCTCTCGACCTGCTCGAGCGTCGGGTTGAGGACATATTCGCCGTCGACATAGCCGACGCGGGCGCCGCCGACCGGGCCCATGAACGGCACGCCCGACAGGGTAAGAGCGGCCGAGGCGGCGATCAACGCCAGGATGTCGGGCTCGTTCTCGCCGTCATAGGAAAGCACGTGGGCGATGACGAGGATCTCGTTGTAGAAGCCCTCGGGGAAGAGCGGCCGGATCGGCCGGTCGATGAGGCGGCTGGTCAGCGTCTCCTTCTCGGTGGCGCCGCGCTCGCGCTTGAAGAAACCGCCGGGGATGCGCCCGGAGGCCGAGAATTTTTCCTGGTAGTGGACGGTCAGCGGGAAGAAGTCCTGCCCTTCCTTGACCGACTTGGCGGCGGTGACCGCGGCGAGCACGACGGTGTCGCCGAGCCGGGCAATGACGGCGCCGTCCGCCTGGCGGGCGACGCGGCCGGTTTCGAGGGTCAGCGTCTTGCCGCCCCATTCGATTTCAACGGTTTTGGTGTCGAACATTTTGTTTCCTTGTCACCGGCCGCGCAAATCGCGGCCGGGGCCTTTCGGTGCGGGCTTTCCGGCCCGCGCGGATCGGAACTTTCCAGTCCCTGCGGGATCCCGGCCGGATTGCCGGAAGCCCGATACGCAAAAGGGCGCCTCGACGGCGCCCCTTTGTCATTTACGAAGCCCGAGCTTCGCGATCAGCGCATTGTAGCGCGGGGCGTCGCTTCGCCGCAGATAATCGAGCAGCGAGCGGCGCTTGTTGACGAGCATCAGCAGGCCGCGCCGGCTATGATTGTCCTTGGCGTGGCTCTTGAAGTGCTCGGTCAGATTGTTGATCCGCTCGGTCAGGATCGCGACCTGGACCTCGGGCGAACCGGTGTCGCCCGACGTGCGGGCATTCTGCTTGATGATCTTCTGCTTGCGTTCGGTGGTCACCGACATCGTCAAACTTCCTTCTTCTCTTAGAGGTTGAAGCCGCGCACCACCTTCACGGTGGATCCGTCCGCCTCCACGAGAGCAACCGGAACAGCCCGGTCGGTCGCGAGATGGAGGCCCGGCTTTGCGGCGATCCCGGCCAATTCGCGCCCCTGGCGGAGCGCCCCTGCCTGGTCGGGGGTGACGGGAAGGGCCGGGATGTCGTCCAGCCCTGCCGTCAGCGGCAAGAGTGCCTGTTCAAGTCGGCGCGCCCTAGCGAGTTCCTCCGCTTTGTCCAGTGAAATCGCGGAATCGAGCCCGAACGGGCCGGCCTTGACCCGCCTAAGATAGGAAACGTGGCCGACGGTTCCAAGCGCGCGGGCGATGTCGCGGGCGAGGCTGCGGATGTAGGTGCCCTTGGAGACGGTGGCGGCGAGGGTGACGTCCTCAAACTCCTCCCCGGAACGGGGAGGGGGACCATCCGGAGCCACAGGCGGAGGATGGTGGAGGGGGCCATGCGCTTCGGCGCTTCCGC
>JBQTJR010000191.1:0-1570 GCA_052386895.1 Sphingosinicella sp. | reverse complement strand
CGCCGCCAGCTCGCCGAGGCGCTCGGCGAAAGCGTGGCGTAGCTACGAGTTCACATCCGCGGCGATCGCGCCATGGAAGTTCTTCTATCGTCACCCCAGCGTAAGCTGGGGTCCAAGCCGAGTCCGGACGGTGAGTCAGTTTGGATGCCAGCTTTCGCTGGCATGACGGAATATCGGCAAAAGCCGATCGCCATCCATTTCCAGAACATGGTGTTTCGCGAAGGGATTCCCCCTCTCCCCGGCGGGGAGAGGGTTGGGGTGAGGGGGTTCAGACTTAGCGATAAGGCTCTTGCACCTTCGCGTCTTCGCGTCTTCGCGTGAACCAGACAGAGCCCGGGGAATCGCCGGTGATCGAGACAGCCACGCGGCGCTCGACCTAGCCCCTCTTCACGCCTCTCTAACCACTTTTCCCCTAGAAAACCGGCGCATGGAGATGCCGACCCAGCAGGCGTTCAGCCGGCGCGCCGACCCGCGCCCGGTTTCGGCCGTCAGCACCGGCGTCGGCCTCGCCGGACTCGCCGGCCTGTTCTGCTGGACTGCGATCGCCCGTCACTACGGCATGCAGGGGCCGAACGCCGCCGTCGTGGCAATGCTGTCCTGCGCCATTCCGATGGTTGCCTGGTCGCTCTTCGTCGACCGCGTTCATCGCAATCCGACCACCGGCATCGACTGGGCACGGCCGCCGCGGCCGCTCGCCGAGACGCTCGACATCAGCATCGCCAAGCTGGCCGGCCTGTGGGGCATCTGGGGGGTGATCGCCGCGCTCTACTGCCTCGCCCGCTGGTACTGGGACGGCGCCTATCTGTTCGCGATGCAGCTGCTCGGGCTGGCGGCAATCCCGATGGTGATCCTCTCGGTTCCCTACGTGCTGTGGCTCGATCGCCGCCTCGCCGAGCCGCGCGACGGCGCCTGGCATTTCGGCCAGTGGCTGGTCGGCCGGCCCGAGCTGGTCGATCGCGATATCCTCCACGATTTCTTCCGCGCCTGGGCGGTGAAGGGCTTCTTCCTGGCCTTCATGATCTCGATCGTGCCCGGCAACTGGGCGGAGACGATCCGCCACGAATGGGCCTGGATCCTCGACAATCCGGTCAATCTCAGCCGCTGGCTGATCTCGGCGATGTTCATGATCGACGTCGTGTTCGCTACCGTCGGTTACGCGCTCACCTTCAAGCCCCTGGACGCCCATATCCGCTCGGCCAATCCCTATGCTGCCGGCTGGACCGCGGCCCTGATCTGCTATCCGCCGTTCCTGCTGATGAATCCGGGCGGACCGCTCGACCATTCGATCGGCGCCGGCGACTGGTCGTACTGGCTCGAATCGCATAGCTGGCTGCTCGCGCTCAACGGCGCCTGGCTGGTCTTTTTGACCGCCGTCTATGCCTGGGCGACGGTCGCGTTCGGGATACGCTTCTCCAACCTCACCCATCGCGGCATTTTGACCCACGGCCCCTACGCCTGGACCAAGCACCCGGCTTATGTTTCGAAGAACCTGTTCTGGTGGTTCGCCGGCATCCCGTTCCTCGCCACCACCTCCAACCCGGTCGACATGGTCCGCAACGCGTTCGTGCTG
>JBQTJR010000190.1:0-7669 GCA_052386895.1 Sphingosinicella sp. | reverse complement strand
TGCCGTAGATCCCAGCCGGCGCCTCGCCCATCAGCATGCCGACGAGGTAGAGATCGAGCCTTGCGAACAGGCCGCCGGCGAGGTCGGTCAGGGTCGGCATCGCGCTCGACCGCAACACACCGCCCAGCCGTCCAGCGGAGAACCGAAACCGTTCCGGGGCCGCGCCGTAGCAGGCGCGCAGCCCGGCGATGGCATAGAGCAGGGCGGCCAGCGTTCCCGCCCAGTAGCTGACCAGCAGGCCGCTCTGCGTCCAGCCCGCCGCCGCCGCGCCGGCGGCGGCGAGAATCGCGACATAGGGTTCGATAAGGCTGCGCGCGGTTACCTCGTAGCGTATCCGGTGCTTCCAGCGCGTGGCGGCGAGCAGCAAATCGAGCAGGGCCTGGCCGGCGATCATCGGCGCGACGACAAGGATGGCGAGCGCGGTATTGGCGGCGATCAGGCTCGGCGGCAGCATCATGACGACCGCGATCATCGCCGCCGCCAGCAGCAGGCTCGCGACCGTCACCAGGATCGCCGCGTCGATCACGACGTGCAGCGGCGAGCGCTCGGGCGTCCGCTCCTCGAGCAGCCGGAACAAATAGCGCTTCATGCCCAGCCCGCCGACGGCCACCGCCAGCTCGATCGCCGCGATCGCCAGCACGTAAGCGCCGAACAAAGTGACGCCGAACAGCCGCGCCGCGACGAACATGAACAGGAGGCGCGCGCCGAAGCGGATCGCATAGCCGCCGGCGGCCGACCAGCCGCCGCGCATCACCAGCCGGTGGGCGTCAGTCGCCAAAGTACGTCCGGCCTCTCACCTTTCGCTTGTATCCACAGCCTTGCCGGACAACCAAGGGGCGATGCGCGACGATGTCGTTCTCGATCCCGACCGGCCGGTGGTTGCCTGCTTTCGTTCGCCGGTGTTCAATGCCTCCGAGACGTTCGTGCAGGCGCAGGCGAGGGGCCTGGCGCGCTACCAGCCGCTGGTCGTCGGGCTCGAAGACAAGGGCCACGTCTTGCCCGAGCTGGAGCAAAGACGGCTGCTCGCATCGGCGGGGGAGCGACTGGCAGTGCGCTGGCTCGGCTATTCCGATTCGCTCGCGCGCCGCGTCGAGCGCTTCGCGCCGGTCCTGGTCCACGCCCAGTTCGGCCCGGACGGCCTGCTGGCGCTGCCGCTGGCCCGTGCCCTCGGCGTGCCGCTGGTGACCACCCTGCACGGCTTCGAGATCGGCCGCACCCGGGCGGCGATGCTGCGCTCCGGCCGGCTGTCCTGGATACGCTATGCCCTGTTCCAGCGCCGGCTGATGCAAGCCGGCGACCTGTTCCTGGCGGTGTCCGAAAGGCTTCGCCAGCAGGCGGTAAGCCAGGGCTATCCCGCCGACCGCACGTTCACCCATTATCTCGGCGTCGACCTCGATCGCTTCGACGGCACGATGACCGAGCGCGAGCCCGGCCTCATTCTCCATGTCGGCCGGCTGGTCGAGAAGAAGGGGACGGCGCTGCTGCTGCGCGCCATCGCCGAGCTTCGCGGGAAGATGGCCAGGCCGCGGCTGGCGGTGATCGGCGATGGGCCGGAGCGCGGCCGGCTCGAGCGCATGCGCCGCGCGCTCGGCCTCGGCGACACGGTAACCTTCCTCGGCGCCTTGCCGCACGCCGAGGTGGCGACCTGGATGCGCCGCGCTTCCCTGCTCGCCATTCCCAGCCTCACCGCCGGCGATGGCGATGCCGAGGGCCTGCCGACCGTCCTCGTCGAAGCGGCGGCGTCGGCGCTGCCGGCGGTCGGCACCGACCATGGCGGCATAACCGAGGCAATCATCGACGGCGAAACCGGGCTGGTGGTGCCGGAGCGCGATACGGCGGCGCTCGTCGCCGGGCTCGGCGCCCTGCTGGCCTCGGACGATTTGCGGCGGCGGATGGGCAAAGCCGCGCGCGGCCTGGCCGAGCAATTGTTCGACGCCGCCGCCCAGGCGCGCCTGCTCGAGCAGCGCTACGATGGGCTGCTGCGCCAGACCCGGCCCTGACGCAGCAAATAATCGTTCAGCCGCCTGCTTTGTTCGGCGCGGTCGAGCAGGCGCCGGGTCAGCGCCGGATGACGGCCGGCAAGATCGCTTCGCTGCCGCCAGTCGCTGCGATTGTCGTAGAGCCGGCCGGCGCCGGTGCGCGGGTCGCGGACCGCCGACCAGGACGCGTCGTCGCTGAGCAAGGAATCGCGAAAGCCGAACCCCAGGGCGCCCCGCTTATTCACCGCCAACAGGCTGTGGCCCTGCCAGGGATTGGCTTCGCGCAGGCCCAGCAGGTCGGCGAGCGTCGGCGCGACGTCGAGCAGGCTGGCGGGCCCGTCGTGGCGGCCGGCGGGCAGGCGCGGGTGCGCGCCGAACAGCATCAACGGCACCCAGACCGATTCGCGATAGAGATCGTGCTGACCCGGCACCGGGCCGTGCTCGCCGGTGTTGAAGCCATGGTCGCCGACGATCACCACCAGGGTGCGCGCGAACCAGGGCTCGCGGCGCAACCCTTCCAGCAATTCGCGCACCACGTCGTCGGTATAATGGGTGGTGTTGCGGATGCGGCCCGCGAGACTGTCCTGACCGGCAATGTCGAGCGCCGGCTCGGGGTTGCGGAATGGCGTGTGGTTGCTGACCGACACGATGCTGGCGAAGAACGGTTGTCCCGAACGGCCGAGCCGGCGGAGGCCAGAAGCGGCGCCGCGGAAAATCTCGCGGTCGCGCCCGTCCGCCTCGGGAAAGCGCCACAGCCGGTCGTACCAGAGATGGAGCCACGGGCTGCTATTGTCCCAGTCGGTGTCGCCGCCGTTGAACATCTCGGTGCGATAGCCCAGCCGCCGCAGCCGCTCCGGCAGGCAGTAAAGCTCGATGTGGCGGTAGGTGGTGATGTAGCGCTGCGACGGCGGCGCAATCGCGCAATGGGTCGCGAACAGGCCGTTGATGCTCGGCATGCCGAAGCTCGTCGCGCGCATCCACAGCGCCGCGTGAGGGCCCTGCGCCAGCCGGTCGAGATAGGGGGTGGGCGAGCGCGTCAAATCGGGGTTGAGCGCCCCCATGTCGGCGCCGCGCAGGCTCTCGAGCTGGAGATGGATGATATTCCAGCGCTCCGCCGGTGCCGGCGTCGAAACGCGTTCGGGCACCCGCAGATAGGGCAGGGTCGGGTCGGGAAAGCGCCAGCCCCGGTCGGTGCTGCGCACCAGCCAGTTTGCCCGATACTCTGCAATCAGCCGGGCAAGATCGGCCGGCGCGCGCCTGTCCGCAAAACCGGTGCGGGCGTCGACGATCAGCGCCAGTAGCAGCGGCTCGACCTTGCGCAGCCTGAACTCGCTGGTCGCCATCCGCCAGGCATTGGCCGGCGCCGCCAGCGGCACGATCGCCGCCACCAGCGCCAGCCACAACGGCCATTGCCGGCCAGGTGCGGCGCGCAACTGGCGCAGCCCCCACCAGAGATAGGCTCCCGGCACCAGCACGAGCAGCAGCAGCGGCAGGAAAGCGCCGCCGCGATCGGCGCCGAGCAGGTCGAGAAACAGGCTGTCGCCGAGCATCTGCGGCTGGGCGTAGGCGGCCAGGAACGAGCCGTTGAGGCGGAGCCCGAGATAGCGCAGCACTTCGTGGTCGACCTGGCCAAGCGCGAGATTGAGCGTCAGCAGGCCGAGCTGCAACGCGGCAACCCAGCGCCAGGCAGCGGCATGCAGCGGACGGCGATAAAGGACCAGCCCGGCGAGGAAGAAAGGCAGGCTCAATGCCCACACCCCGAGCAGGTCGTAATAGAGCGCGAGCCAGAAATAACGCGGCCACTCGACCAGGAAGGCGCCGCCATAGGGACCCGGGCGGAGGTAGAGCAGCAGCTGCAGAGTCAGGCAGCCGATCCAGCCGCCCAGCGCGAGGCGGAAGGCGAGGGCGAACTGGCCGCTGCCGTAGCGCGCGCCGTCGCTTTCGGGTCTCGCCACCGCCTCGGCCATCGGACTCGCCTAGCATGCACCAGCGTGTTGACCGAGCCGGGTGTTTTGCCCGATGCGGATGCGGCTTGGCGTAAAAGGGGTGAATTTGCGCATAGTCTACCCGGTCAACTGGTCGACGCTCGGCCGCCAGGCCTGCCGCGAGCAGACGGTGCGCACCGCCGCCGCGCTGGCCCGCCGCGGCCACGAGCTCACCCTGCTGATGCCGAGGCGCCCCGGCGACGCCGAGCTCGATGCCGACAGGCTGCGGGACCATTTCCACGTCACCGGCGATTTCCGGGTCGCCCAGCGGCCAAGCCGCTGGGTCGGGGAGAGCCTGTTCACCGGCCTGGCGTGGCTCGAGCAGCTGCGCCGCGATCCGCTGCTCGAGCAGGCCGACATCGTCTATTCGCGGATGCCGGCGATGCTCGGCGCCGGCCATCTTTCGCCGCTGCCATTCGTCACCGAAAGCTACCGGCTGTGGCTGGACGAATTGCCTTCGGTCGGTCCGCTGCTGCGGCGCACGGCGCGCGCGCCGCATTGCCTCGGCCTCATCCTCCACTCGGCCTTCGCCGCCGCCTCCTACCGCCGAGCCGGCCTCGATCCGGCGCGGCTGCTTGTTGCCCATAACGGCGCCGACGCTGCGAGGGCGCTTGGCGCGGCGCGGGCACGGGGGCGCCTGGGCCTGCCACGGGACCGCAGCATCGCGCTCTATGCCGGCCGGATCGGCCCGCAGAAGGGCCTGGACCAGGTGCTGGCGCTGGCCGACCTGCGGCCGGACGTGCTGTTCGTGCTGGTGGGCTCGGAAGGCGAGGGGATGTTCGAGCGCGAGGCGGCCAGCCGCGGCAATGTCCAGGTCGTCGGCTGGGCCGCGCCGGACGCGCTGCCGGCCTGGCTGCAGGCGGCCGACATATTGTTGATCCCGCCAGCGCGCGCGCCGCTCGAAAAATTCCGTACCTGCGTGCTGCCGATGAAGACCTTTTCCTATCTTGCGGCCGGCCGGCCGATTCTGGCCCCGGCCCTGCCCGACACGGTCGAGCTGTTGCGCCACAAGGAAACCGCCTGGCTGGTGCCGCCGGACCAGCCCGGAGCCGCCGCCGCTGCGCTCGACCGGCTGCTGCAACAGCCGGCCCTGGCCCGGCGGCTGGGCGCCAACGCCCGCCGTCTTGCGTCCGGCCTTTCCTGGGATGCGCGCGCCGAACGGATTTCGGCCTTCCTGGAAGAGCGCCTCGTCGCTGCCGAACAATCGATCGCCCGCCAAGACCAAGATCGCCTCAGGTGGGGTCAGCTGAGGCGTGAATCTTGGTCTCTCGAATAAATTTGAGAGCCTGATTCACGTCGCCGGTTGTCGCGCCTTCGGGCGCATCAACCGAAGACGATCAGGCTCATGGCCGGGTTCAGCGTTCGCTGTACAGCAAAACGGTCAGCCCGGTGAGCGCGGCGATCGCCGGTGCCGCCCAGGCGCCGACCAGCGCCGGCAAGTAACCGACCTGGGCGGCGACAGTGAGCACGCCGTCGGCCGCGAGATAGAGAAGCCCGCCGCCGCCGGCGTAGAGCAAAGCCGGCCAGGCAATGCCGGTGCGTGGACTGACGAACGCCAGCGGCAGCGCCAGCAGCAGCATCAGGATCGGCGCCAGCGGCTCGGCCGCGGAGCGGTGCAGACGCGTCGCGTAGAGCGCCGGGTCCTGGCTGATCGGGGCCTGCTCCTCCAGCCTGCGTTGCGCCGCGCGCGCGGAGAAGGTGCGCGAGGCGGAAAACAAGGCGGCGACGTCGGCCGGGCGCAACGCTGCCGGCCAGCGGCCGGTCGCGGTTTGCGACTGTGCGACCGGGCCGCCGAAACGGGTGGTTCGCACCTCGGACAAGGTCCAGCCATCCGCCCCGCCGGTCGCGGTGGCGGCCGAGATCCGCTCGGCCAGCAAGCCATTGTCGTCGCGGCGGAAGATGTCGATCTCATGCAATAGCGAGCCGTCGCTCGAGGCGCCGCCGGCACGGACCAGCTCGCTCCCGATCCGGAACCAGCGGGCGCGCGGCGCCGGTGCCTCCGGCTCGGTCGCGGTCCACCACTGGCTGAAGCGAAGCTGGCTCTGCGGCACGATCGTCTCGGCGAGCAGCCAGGCGCCGAGCGACAGCAATAAAGGCACCGGCAACGCCATCGCCAGGATGCGCCATTGCGAGATGCCGGCGGCGCGCAGGGCGGTGATTTCCTGGCTGCGGTTCATGCCCATGAACGCCGCCATCGCCCCTGCCAACGCCGCCAGCGGCATCGCCTGCTGCAGAATCATCGGCAGCCGCAGCAGCAAATAATAGCCGACGTCGCCGAGCCCCATGCCGCGTTCGACGAACTTCTCGCTGCGGTCGAACAGGTCGACCATCTGCAGCAGCGCCGCCACCCCGACCAGCGCGATCAGGGTCCACTTGCCGAGCTGCCAGCCGAGATAGGCGGCGATGGTGCGGCCGGCGGCGGGCGGCGCCGCCCGTTCTTCCGGGGTCAGCCGGGCCAGCCGTTCGGCGAGCGGCTGCAGCGCCGTGTCGATCGGGCTGTGGCTCGGCAAATGACGGCCGGACACGAACGCCGCCACGATGACCAGGATCGCCGCGGCGGTGATGGCGACGACCGCGGCCAGCGGGTCGGCGGTTTCGGCGAGACCGATTTTCTTGGCGAAGTCGATGCCGTGATAGACGGCGGCAAGGAAGATGCCGCACAGCACCAGGCCGAGCGCGCGCCGGCCTTTCTTGGTGGCGAAGGCGAGCGGCAGCACCAGCAGCGGCAGCAGCGGCATGATCGCCGCCAGCGCCAGCCGGCTGTAATATTCCGCCGCCAGCCGGTGGCGGGGAATGTGCGATCCCTCGCGCATCGCCGCGGCAAGCTCGGGCAGGGTCAACTCCTTCTGATCCCAGCCGCGCGGCCAGTCGCTTTCCTCGAGCCGCAGCGATTCGCGGAATTGCAGCTGGTCGAAGCCGACCTGGCTGGGGATCGCCGGCGATCCGCGATCGCCGATGACATGGCGGCCGGCCTCGAGGTCGATGCCGAACAGGCTGCCCCGGGGCGCAAAGCCGATCCGCCCGGCCTGGCCGGTCAGCACCAGCTCGCGGCCGTCGGCGAGGCGCTGCCAGACGAAAATCCCGCGAACGCGACCGTCCTCCTCGCGGCCGTCGAACGTCACCGCCAGGCTGTCGGCGGGATGATAGAAAGCGCGCGGTGCCAGCCTCCCGATCCGCCCGGCATTGACTGCCTCGATGCGCAGCGAGCGGAAACCGTGCCGGCCGAGCGGCTCGAGCCAGCCGCCAGCGAGCAAAGAGGCCAGCCCGACCGCCACGCCGAACGCCACCAGCGGCGCGGCGATGCGCGACAGCGACAAGCCGCTGGCCAGCATCGCCTCGAGCTCGAGCCGGTCATCCAGGCGGGCGACCAGCAATACCAGGGCGATCATGAACGCGGCCGGCAGCGCCAGGTTGAGATAATAAGGCGCGAGCTGGCCGAGCAGCGGCAGCAAATAGGCTATGTCGGCGCCGCGCGCGGCCAGCTCATGGATCAGCCGCAGCGAGCGTTCGAGCATCATCGCCGTCACCACCGCGGCGGTAATCGCCAGGAACGGCCCGGCGACACCGCGGATGATGTAGCGATCGATCAGCCCCGGCCGCGGCCGTGGCCGCCGCGCAGGCAGGCTCGGCAGGACGGGCGCAACCGCTTCAGCCATTGCCGCGCCCGATTCTCTCGACCAGCCGGCGCTGCATCCGGTTGTGGTG
>JBQTJR010000189.1:0-2391 GCA_052386895.1 Sphingosinicella sp. | reverse complement strand
AACACCCCGTCCTTCTCTGATGGTCATTCGATATCGGGTCCCATCATCGCGGAGAGCACGGCAATCCTCCGACCATGCAACCACCATCACATGCGTGCCCGGAGAATCGGTGGGTTCGATCCGGTATGCATATGCTTCTCCGGCCGTGTCGCCCGACATAATGATGATGAGCCGAGTCTCCACTACACGCCCAACGAGTTTTCCGTCTCGAACTGTGTTTGTAGCGCATGCCATCAAGGAAAGTGCGAGAGCCCAAGAAGTCGCTGGCTTCAACACTAGGTTAGCTAGAACTTCTCGCCGCTCAATCGCTGGCAGATCATGTCGAGCTGGTCGAGGCTCGAATAAGCCAGGCTGATCGTGCCGCCGCGGGTCTTGTGGCGGATCCGGACCTTGAGCCCGAGCAACTCGCTCAGCTGGCGCTCGAGCGCGGCGATGTCGGCGCGGGCCGCGCTCGCTACCGCCGCTTCGCGCTTCCTGCGGGCCGCCGGCTTTCCGGCCGCGCGCGCCAGTTCCTCGGTCTCGCGCACCGACAAGCCGCGTTTGACCACCTCCAGCGCCAGCGCCTCCGGGTCGGAAGCGGTCACCAGCGCCCGGGCGTGGCCCATGGTCAAGCTGCCGCTACTCACCAGTTGCTGAACGGCGCTCGGGAGTTCCAGCAATCTCAATATGTTAGCGATATGGCTGCGCGACTTGTAAACGATCTTGGCGAGCTCGTCCTGGCTGTGGCCGTACTGGTCCATCAGCCGCCGGAAACCCAACGCTTCCTCGATCGCGTTCAAATCCTGGCGCTGGATGTTCTCGATCAGGGCGATCGCCAGCGTGTCTTCGTCGTCGACCTCGCGGACCAGCGCCGGCAGCTCGTGCAGCCTCGCTTTCTGCGCCGCCCGCCAGCGCCGTTCGCCGGCGACGATCTGGAAGCGATGGCCGTGCGGCCGCACCACGATCGGCTGGATGAGGCCGCGCGCCTCGATCGAGCGGGCCAGCTCGGCGATCGATTCCTCGTCGAAGTTGCGCCGCGGCTGCTGCGGGTGCGGCTCGATGCTCGCCACCGGGATCATGCGAACGTCGCCGCGCGCGGCCTCGCCGCTGACCGGGGTTTCCTGCGCCACTTCGCCGAGCAGCGAGGAAAGGCCGCGGCCGAGGCCGGACGGACGTCTTGTCGGCGGCTTGGTGCTCATGCCGCCTCCGCCCTACGCGGCAGCCGCGCGATCAGCTCGCGCGCCAGCTCCATATAGGCCTCCGAGCCCGAGCAGCGGTGATCGTAGATCAAGGCCGGCACGCCGTGGCTGGGCGCTTCCGAGAGGCGCACGTTGCGCGGGATGACGGTGCGGAACACGACCTCGCCCAAACAGGCGCGAACGTCGTCGGCGACTTGCTGGGAAAGATTGTTGCGCCGGTCGTACATGGTGAGCGCAACGCCGAGAATGCGAAGTTCGGGGTTGAAGCGCAATCGGATCCGCTCGACCGTCTGCAGCAGCTGGCTCAGCCCCTCGAGCGCGAAGAACTCGGCCTGCAGCGGCACGAAGATGGCGTTGGCGGCGACCAGGGCGTTGACCGTCAGCAAGCCGAGCGAGGGCGGGCAATCGATCAGGCAGACGTCCCAGCGGGCATCCGGCGCGCCGTCGAGCACCGCGTCCAACCTGTGAGTTCTTCGTTCAATTTCAATCAGTTCCACCTCAGCGCCGGAGAGGTCGACGGTGGCCGGGACGATGTCGAGGCGCGGCACCCGGGTCGCCACCACCGCTTCCTCGACGCCGCACTCGCCGGTCAGCAGCTGATAGCTTGAGCGGGTCCGCATCGCCTGGGTGATGCCAAGGCCGGTCGAGGCATTGCCCTGCGGGTCGAGGTCGATCAGCAGCACCCGCCAGCCGATCGCGGCGAGGGCGGTCGCGACGTTGATCGCGCTGGTGGTCTTGCCGACCCCGCCTTTCTGGTTCGCGACCGCGATGCGGATCATGCCTCTTTCCTCTTCGCCTGCCGGACGCCGGTGGCGACGATGATCGCCGCCTCGGGCTCGGTCAGGCTCGGCACCAGCCGGAAATCACCCTGCCATGAAGGCGGCAGCGCTTCCAGTTCCGACTGCGCGTTTCGCCCTTTCGGCGCGATCAACACGGTTTTAGCTGTGGAAAAACGCTTGGCGATCGCCAGCAGCCGCGGCAGCGGAGCAAAGGCGCGGGCGCTGATCACGTCGAACGGGCGCGGCTCTATCCGCTCGGCGCGCAGCGCAACCACCTCGGTCTGGAGGCCGAGCTCAGCCACCGCCCGGAGCAGGAAATCGGCGCGCAGCCGCCGTTCCTCGACCAAGGTGACCGGGCCGCGGTGGAGCAGGGCGACGACCAGCCCGGGAAAGCCGGCGCCGCTGCCGAGATCGATCCAGCTCGCGCTCGGCGC
>JBQTJR010000188.1:0-1780 GCA_052386895.1 Sphingosinicella sp. | reverse complement strand
TCGGCTGGTCGACGCTGGGGGGGCGGACAAGCATCCGCGAGCGGCGGGCGCTGGCGCTGGCCGCCAACATTTTCGAGGTGCGGCTGTTCGACCGGCTGCGCGAGGCGGAAGGCACCACCTATGCGCCCGACGCCTCGCATCTCAGCTCCGACACCTTCGCCGACTGGGGCGTCTTCTATGCCGCTGCCGAGATTCGCCCGGAACGCGCCCCGGCCTTCTTCCGGGCGGCGCGCGAGATCGTCGCCGACCTCACCGCGCGGCCGGTCGCCGCCGACGAGTTCGAGCGGGCGATCAACCCGGTGCTGAGCGGCATCGACCGCCGCCTGGCCACCAACGCCTACTGGGCCGAGGCGCTCGAGCAGTGGGTGACCGACGCCCAGGCGATCGCCAACGTGCGTTCCTATCGCGCCGATTACGCGGCGTTGACGCCCGAGCAGGTGCGCCAGGCCGTCGCCGCCTCGGTCGCCGAGGCTGGTGACTGGTCGATGCTGGTGCTTCCCGCTAGAGCCGCCGCCAGCGATGGCCCATAGCGCCACCCAAAGCGCCGCCCCGGGCGCCGTCCCGATCAGCACCGCGCCGCCGCTGCCTGCGCCGGCTGTGCCGCGCGGCAGCCTGATCCCGTTCCGGCCGGACGCACGCCCGTTCTTCGAGGACAAGAACCGCGCCTTCTGGACGCTGCAGTCGGTCGGCTGGGGCGGCTATTTCGTGCTGCGGACCCTCTCCGGCGTCGCCAACGAGATGGGGTGGATCTACGTCCTCCACACCCTGTTGCTGACCGCTGCCGGCTACTCGATCACCCTGCTGATGGCGGCCGCCTACCGCCGGCTGATCCGGATGCGGCCGCTCTACACCTGGGTGGGGACGGCGCTGGTCGTGATGATTGCGGCGGCGGTGTTCTCGGCGATCGAAACGTGGAGCGTCGCCACCTTCATCCAGCCCGGCATCCGCCCCGAGGGAATCCGCTTCTTCGGCGCGATCCTGCTCACCGTGTCGCTGCTCGTCGCCTGGTCGGCGCTCTACTACAGCATCAATTTCTTCCTGATGCTCGAGGAGCAGAGCGACCGGCTGCTGCGGCTCGAGAGCCAGGCCTCGAACGCGCAGCTGGCGATGCTGCGCTACCAGCTGAACCCGCATTTCCTGTTCAACACCCTCAACTCGATCTCGACCCTGGTGCTGCTGCAGCAGACCGACCGCGCCAACGCGATGCTGTCGCGGCTATCGTCGTTCCTGCGCTACACGCTGGTCAACGAGCCGACCGGCCTGGTCACGCTCGCCCAGGAAATCGAGACGCTGAAGCTCTATCTCGAGATCGAGAAGATGCGCTTCGAGGAAAGGCTGCGGCCGCATTTCCATATCGATCCGACCTGCCACCGGGTGCTGCTGCCTTCGCTGCTGCTGCAGCCGCTGATCGAGAACGGGATCAAGTACGGGGTGACGCCGCAGGAGGAGGGGGCGGATATCTCGATCGAGGTGAAAAGGCAGGTCGACCGGGTGATGATCCAGGTCAGCGACACGGGCCCTGGCGCCGACAGCGAATATAGCAGGCGAGCCGACGAATCGACCGGGGTCGGCCTTGCCAATATCCGCGACCGGCTGGCCCAGGCCTATGGCGAGCACCACCGGTTCGAGACGCAATCGGAGACAACAGGGGGTTTCCGCGTTTTCATCGAAATCCCCTATCAGATCGAGGAAGCCGAGGAGCCGAAATGACGATTCGCACGATCGTGGTCGACGACGAGCCGCTGGCCATCCAGGGACTGCAATTACGGCTCGAAAAGCA
>JBQTJR010000187.1:0-16943 GCA_052386895.1 Sphingosinicella sp. | reverse complement strand
GCTGCCGGTCTCGGCGATCACCTCGCCGGAAACGGCGCTGCGGATCTCGGCGAGGGATTCGCCCGACACCCACTCGTCGCAGGCGTAATTGAGCAGCTTGAGGGTTTTCATGGCCCTCCCCTAGAAGAACTCGCACGCTTGCGGCACCCGTCATCCATTGGAGCCATCCATGCTAGAACCAGTCAGGCCGATCACGCTCGAAGACACCGAGGAAGCGCGCGCGCGGATCGCTGGCACGGTGCTGCGCACGCCGCTGGTGAAGCTGGACCTGGGGCCCTCCGGCCCGGACATCCGGCTGAAGCTCGAGAATTTGCAGCCGACCAATTCCTACAAGATTCGCGGCGCCGCCAACGCGGTCGCGCGCCTCGGCGAGGCAGAGCGCGCGCGGGGCGTCTGGACGGTGAGCGCAGGCAATGCCGGCCAGGGCGTCGCCCTTGCCGCCCGGGCGGCCGGCATCCCCTGCACGGTGGTGGCAATCGAAACCGCGCCCCAGACCAAGCTCGAGCGGATGGCGGCATTGGGCGCGACCCTCGTCCCGGTTTCCTACGAAGCGGCCTGGCAGGCGGTCACCGATCACCGATTCGAAGGCATGGAAGGGCGGTTCATCCACCCGTTCGACAACCAGGATTTCATCACCGGCCACGCGACGATGGGCCTCGAGATTTTCGAGGATGCGCCCGATGCGCAAGTCGTCATCGCCGCGATCGGCGGCGGCGGGCTGATTACCGGCGTCGGCAGCGCGCTCAAGGCGAAGCGGCCGGACATAAAGGTGATCGGCGTCGAGCCGGAGACGGCGGCGCCTTACGCCTTCTCGCGCCGCGCGGCTCGGGCCAGCCGCTTTCCCGACTGGCAGGCGAGCTTCGTCGACGGCGCCGGCGGCCAGTCGGTCACCGAACGGATGTGGCAGCGCATGCTTCCCATCGTCGACGGCGCGATCGTCGTGTCGCTGGACCAGACCCGCGACGCGATGCGCCTGCTGGCGGAAAAAGCGCGGGTGATCGCCGAGGGGGCGGGGGCGCTGTCACCGGCGGCGGCGCTGACCGGAGAGACCGGCGAGGGTCCGATCGTCTGCGTGATCTCGGGCGGCAATATCGACCTGGCGAAGTTCGCATCGCTGGTGACAGCTTGAAGGGACCGGCAGTCATTTGCCGGTGAAGGTCGGTTTCCTTTTTTCCATGAACGCGGCGACGCCTTCGCGGTAATCGTGGGAAAAGCCGAGCTCACGCATCGCGTCGCGCTGGCGGTCGAGCTCGGCGTCCAGGCTCTGTCCCCAGCTCTCGCGGATCATGCGCTTGATCGCGGCCAGACCGCTCGGCGGCCCGCTTGCAAACCTTGCCGCGAGCGCGTCGACCTCGACGTCGAGCTGGTCGTCGTCGACCGCCTTCCAGATCAGGCCCCACTGCGCCGCCCGTTCGGCGCCGAGCGGCTCGCCGGTCAGCGCGTGCCCAAGCGCCCGCGCCTGGCCGACCAGCCGCGGCAGCACCCAGGTGCCGCCGCTGTCGGGAATGAGGCCGATGGCCGCGAACGACTGGATGAACTTCGCCGATTTCGCGGCGATGACGATATCGCAGGCGAGCGCGATATTGGCGCCGGCGCCGGCGGCGACGCCGTTGACGCGCGCAATCACCGGCATCGGCAGGCTGGTGAGGGTGCGGATCAGCGGATTGTAAAACCGCTCGACCGAGTCGCCGAGATCGACGGCTTCGCCGGGGGCGACCGCGCGGTCGTTCAGATCCTGGCCAGCGCAAAAGCCGCGCCCTTCGCCGGTGAGAACGAGCGTTCGCGCACCGTCGAGCCGCCCGAGCGCATCGGCCACTTCCTCGTGCATCCGGACGGTGAACGAATTCAGCCGGTCGGGACGGTTCAGCGTCAGCCGGGCGATGCCGCCCTCCAGCTTGAACGCGATGGTCTCGTAAGCCATGGCCGGGCTGGTGAGCGCAAACGATACGGCTGGCAAGGTCGCCGCGGCGATGCTCGCCGCCGAGGGTACCGGGCCGGCCTGGGGCATCGCGATCGACGAAGCGCGCACCGGCTATGCCCGCATCCGCATGACTTTGCGCGCCGACATGCTCAACGGCCATCGTATCGCCCATGGCGGCATGGTGTTCGCGCTCGCCGACACCGCCTTTGCCTATGCCTGCAACAGCCGCAACGTCCGCACCGTCGCAGCGCAGGCGTCGATCGTCTTTTTGGATTCGGCGCAGGAGGGCGAGGAGCTGGTCGCCGAGGCGAAGGAGGCGGCGCTCGCCGGCCGCTCGGGCGTTTACCAGGTCAGCGTGAATACCGCCGACGGCCGCGCGATCGCCGAGTTCCAGGGCTTTTCGCGCACGCTTGGCGGGCCGGTGATCGAGGAGGAATCATGACCGAGGCCTATATCTGCGACGCCGTGCGCACGCCGATCGGCCGCTATGGCGGCAGCCTTGCTTCGGTCCGCGCCGACGATCTCGCCGCCATACCCATTCGGGCGCTGATCGAGCGCAACCCGAACGTGAATTGGGACGAAGTCGACGACGTCGTCATGGGCTGCGCCAACCAGGCCGGCGAGGACAATCGCAACCTGGCGCGAATGGCCGGGCTGCTCGCCGGCTTGCCCGACCGCTCGGGCGGCGTGACCCTCAACCGGCTGTGCGGCTCGGGCATGGACGCGGTGGCGATGGCGGCGCGGGCGATCCGCGGCAGCGAGGCGGACCTGATGATCGCCGGCGGCTCGGAGAGCATGAGCCGCGCGCCGTTCGTGATGGCCAAGGCAACCAGCGCGTTCGATCGTAACGCCGAGATGTACGACACCACGATCGGCTGGCGCTTCGTCAACCCGAAACTGAAGCAGGCTTATGGCGACGACACGATGCCGAGCACGGCTGAGAACGTCGCCCAGGAATTCCAGATCAGCCGCGAGGACCAGGACGCGTTCGCGGTGCGCAGCCAGGCGAAGGCGGCGGCGGCGCAGGCGAACGGGCGGTTCGCCGCCGAGATCGTCGCGGTCGAGATTCCGCAGCGCAAGGGGGATGCCCTCGTCGTCGACCAGGACGAGCATCCGCGCGCAACCAGCATCGAGGCGCTGGCCAGGCTGAAGCCGATCATGCGGCCCGACGGCACCGTCACCGCCGGCAATGCCTCGGGCGTCAACGACGGCGCGGCGGCGATGATCGTCGCGACCGAGGACGCGGCCAAGCGCAACGGCCTCGCGCCGCGGGCGCGCTTCATCGGCGGCGCGGTCGCGGGCGTGCCGCCGCGGATCATGGGCATCGGCCCGGCGCCGGCCTCGCAGAAACTGCTCGACCGGTTGGGGCTGAAGATTTCCGAGATGGACGTGGTCGAGCTGAACGAGGCGTTCGCGGCGCAGGCGCTCCCCGTCCTGCGCCAGCTCGGCCTGCCGGACGACGCCGACCATGTGAACCCGAACGGCGGCGCGATCGCGCTCGGCCACCCGCTCGGCATGTCGGGCGCGCGTTTGCTGCTGACCGCGACCGAGGAGCTGCACCGCCGCGGCGGCCGCTATGCGCTGTGCACGATGTGCATCGGGGTGGGGCAGGGCATCGCGACGGTGATCGAACGGGTGTGACAGCCAGGACCAACTTTACTGCTGCCTGCACTTGCTGCTCCCAATTTCATACTTAGCTTTTTGCGAAGACTTGACCGTGAGGAACCTAAGATGGAGGAGGCACCGGAAATGATATTTAGACCTTGGTTTTGGGTTCTTTTGATCGGTTTGGGATTAGACTCCGCAGGCAGCTGAGGCGCAGGGCCTCCGTCTCGACTGCGAGGGTCTAGAATGGCAGCTCGAGCTCGTGAGATCATACGAGGATGTTCGGAGGTCGGTTTCCCAAACCGTTGACGTCACTTTGTTTGGCAAGTCAGTAGGACTATGGACCGAAGCCGACATTGCTGCCGCTGAGCGATTTGTCAGCGCTTGCCCGGGACGAGCGCATTACGCGACATTTTTCCGGACTCAATTGCAGCCTTGGCTACAGCGAGCCAGAGCGGAGCAAGGCGTGATCGAAGATCGATTCCGAGAACAAACGCAGGGATTAAGTTTCACATCTAATGCAGACGCGATTCTGAGGCTCGACCCGCGTGGAGCGATTGTACGCCAGTGCTTTCGAGTGGCATTTCAGGAAGCGGGTCTCGTACGAATGGAGGTGTCCCGGGTCGAGCGGGCCGATTTCCGTACTCACTCCAGTCGCACAGGGCAGATCCGTAATAATGTTGTCTACATCGGGACGGGCCGCGCTACGGCGAGATCCGGCGGTGCGCCAATGCAATACCGATTAGGCTGTCGCCAACCGATGCAGGGTTGGGCGATTCACGGTTCCGGTCCAGTTCACTAGGCCGACTTCTGGTCAGCAGACGCGCCGTTTTCGACCACCACCTGTAAGTTGTAGTGGCTCGGCCTCGCTGTTCTGTGTGCAGTCACGAGGCTTGCATGATCCGCCAAATTGCGAAGGCTGCATTTGGTCTTGGCGATCAAGCCATCGACGAATCTCATCCCATTCAGAATCCGTCATTAAGTGGCAAGGCTCTGTGCGCCGGTTTCCCACCATCCAGAGTCCGAAATGCTCAGGAAGACCCGGCTCGAGTTCACCGAAGTACCACGCGCGATCAAATATCAGGACGTTTCGACCGTCGAGATCGGTAATGATATTGTCGGGGCCATGTATGGAATTCGCCACTTGTTTGAGAATGCCGTCGACTGGTTGGTAGATATTGTCCGGAACGGAAGAATGGCTTGGTTTTTTCGCTTCAAATCTGCCGTCATCCCAGTACTGCTCAAAGGTCAAGACCTCGCTGACCACGCCCGCCCATCTGATCGAATGGGGCTCCGAGGACAGATGGGCGCCATTGAAACTAATGATCGCATCGCCCTCTATTGCCGATCGACGTAGCCGCGGCTTGCAAATGGCAAGCGTGGCCGTAGGTGGTTCAAAATTTGGCGCGCTGCCTAAGTCTGCGGAGATTGACGTAGGTCCAAACGCGCATTTTTCCTTCTTTGGCGGGGTAAAATTTGATCGTCAAAAGAGTTTGACTCTTGTTCACACGTTCGTGGGCCTTGCGAGGTAGGCTCACTCGATCACCCAAGCGTACGAATCGATTTCCGAATTAGCATGGCGGAATTCGCCGTGACTCGCGGGAGCGGGTCAGCCTCTAGTCTTCACGCGCCCGCCGACTTTTCCTCCGCCGTCTTCAGCTTGTGCAGGATGATCGCGTTGCCGTCGGGATCGAGGCAGACCGCCATCCGGCAGACCGGGCTCTCGATGTCCTCGGCGGTGATGGTGACGCCCTTCGCCTTCAGATCGGCGAGCGTCGCCGGCAGATTGTCGACCTCGAACGCGATCGTCCCGCCGGCCTTGGCGCTTGGCTGGTGGTCCGGCACCACAGTGGTGATCGCTAGGCAGCCGCCGCCCGGCAGGTCGAACTCGACCCAGGGGCTTTGCTCGCCATAGCTGCTTTTCGGCAGGCCGAGCGCATCCTCATAGAAGGCGCGGGCCCGGGCCATGTCCTTCACCGCGTACATCGTGAACGCGACCTTCTGCAGCATCTCATCCCCCTTTTGTTGGCGCTACGAAACGACTTGCCACAGGCGCAACGCCTTGACCATCGCACGCGTTTGGTCACGAGGAGGAGGCAGGATGACACCCCAGCAAAAGCAGATGATCGTCTATTTCGCCGCCGGCGTCGCCACCGTGATCGTCATCGTGCTGATCATCTGAATTAATTGACCGTTCGGTCAGCGAATTGTAAGGCGCGACCATGTACACGACCGAACTGCAGAAATCGAAGACCGTCCAGTCGATCGAGGACCCCGAGAAGCTCGCTGCTTTCGAGGCGCGGGTCGCGGCCGACGATTTCATCGAGCCCAAGGACTGGATGCCCGAGGCCTATCGGCGCACGCTCACCCGGCAGATCTCGCAGCACGCCCATAGCGAGATCGTGGGCATGCTCCCCGAGGGCAACTGGATCAGCCGCGCGCCGTCGCTGCGGCGCAAAGCGATCCTGCTCGCCAAGGTGCAGGACGAGGCCGGCCACGGCCTCTATCTCTATTCCGCGGCAGAGACCCTCGGCACCTCCCGCAACGAGATGATCGAGGCGCTGCACTCGGGCAAAGCCAAGTACAGCACCATCTTCAACTACCCCACTCTGACCTGGGCGGATATTGGCGCGATCGGCTGGCTGGTCGATGGCGCCGCCATTATGAACCAGGTGCCGCTGCAGCGCACCTCTTTTGGTCCCTATGCGCGGGCGATGGTGCGCGTCTGCAAGGAAGAGAGCTTCCATCAGCGCCAGGGCTACGAGATCATGCTGGCGATGGCGAACGGCACTGCCGACCAGAAGCGCATGGCACATGACGCGCTCAATCGCTGGTGGTGGCCGTCGCTGATGATGTTCGGCCCGCCCGACGAGATGAGCCCCAACACCGCCCAGTCGATGCGCTGGCGGATCAAGCGCGAAACCAATGACGAGCTGCGGCAGAAGTTCGTCGACATCACCGTGCCGCAGGCCGATTTCTTGGGGCTCAAGGTCCCCGATCCGGCGCTGAAATGGAACGAGGAACGCGGCCATTACGATTTCGGCGAGGTCGACTGGGACGAGTTCCACGCGGTGGTGCGCGGCGAAGGCCCGGTGGCGAAAGAGAGGATGAAGGCGCGGCGCGAGGCGTGGGAGAATGGCGCCTGGGTGCGCGCCGCCGCCGCCGCCTGGGCGGAGAAGCAGGCGCAGGCGAAGCAGGCGGCCTAGTCGTCATTGCGAGCCCGGATCAGCCGGGCGTGGCAATCCGGCATTGCCACAGTCCGGATTACTTCGCTCCGCTCGCAATGACGTGAAAGGATCGACGATGTCCAACGACTGGCCGCTCTGGGAAGTGTTCGTGCGCACCCGCGGCGGGCTGTCGCACCGCCATGTCGGCTCGGTGCACGCGCCCGACTCCGAGATAGCGCTTAGGCACGCCCGCGACACCTACACCCGCCGCATGGAAGGGGTCAGCCTGTGGGTGGTGCCGTCAGCCGAGATCAAGGCGTCCGACCCGGGCGAGGACGCGGCGATGTTCGATCCGGCCGAGGACAAGATCTATCGCCATCCGACCTTCTACGACATCCCCGACGAGGTGAAGCATATCTGATGGCGTCTTTGCCGCCCATCGATGTGCCCGAGGGCAGCGGCGAGTCCGGCGCGTTCGACGCCCCGGCCGAAGGCGCGCATGCCCGCGCTCGCTTCGACCTGCTGCTGCGGCTCGGCGACGACAGTCTCGTGCTCGGCCAGCGCCTGTCGGAATATTGCGGCCACGCCGCCTCGGTCGAGGTCGATCTGAGCCTCGCCAACATCGCGCTCGACCTCGTTGGCCAGGCGACCCTGTTCCTCGATCATGCCGGCCAAGTCGAAGGCGAGGGCCGGTCCGGCGACGATCTCGCCTTCCACCGCGACGTGCTCGATTTTTGCAATTGCCTGCTGGTCGAGCAGCCGAACGGCGATTTCGCCCAGACGATCGCCCGCCAGTTCCTGTTCTCGACCTGGCAGGAAATGCTGTTCGAACGGCTGGCCGCCTCGGCCGACGCGCGTATCGCCGAGATCGCCGCCAAGGCGGTCAAGGAAGTGCACTATCACCGCGAGCTCGCCGTGGAATGGGTGGTGCGCCTCGGCGGCGGCACCGAGGAGAGCCACCAGCGGATGAGCGACGGGCTCGACTGGAACTGGCGCTTCGTCCCCGAGCTGTTCGAAGTCGACGATCATGCACGCTCGGCGATCGGCTGCGGTTACGCGCCCGATCCGAACGAGTTTCGCGAGCATTTCGACCAGCGCATTGCCGCAACGCTGGCCGAAGCCGGGCTCGAGCCGCCGCCCGACCAAAGGCCGATCCTCGGCGGCCGCCGCGGCCATCACAGCGAGCATCTCGGTCATCTCCTGGCGGTGATGCAGTTCCTGCCGCGCACCTACCCGGACGCAAAATGGTAGCGGCCGCCGCCAGCGATGATTTGAGCCGGCTGTGGGCTTTGCTCGCCGAAGTGCCCGATCCCGAAATACCGGTCGTGTCGGTGGTGGACCTGGGCATCGTCCGCGAGGTGACGCGCGAACGGGTGCGCATCACCCCGACCTACACCGCCTGCCCGGCGACGCAGGTGATCGAGCGCGACATCCGCGATGCGTTCGATGCGGCCGGCTTCGGCCATGTGGCGCTGGAAACCGTGCTGGCGCCGCCCTGGACGACCGACTGGATCAGCGCGGAGGGCCGGCGCAAGCTCCTCGCATACGGCATCGCGCCGCCGCTGCCGCGCGGCGAACGCGCGGTGCACTGCCCGCAATGCGGATCGGCCGAAACGCAGGAAATCAGCCGCTTCGGCTCGACGCCGTGCAAGGCCCTGTGGCGCTGTCGCGCCTGCGCCGAACCGTTCGACCTGTTCAAATGTCACTAGCCGAATTTCATCGCCTGGCGATCGCTCAGGTGATCGAGGAAACCGGCGAGGCGCGTTCCTTCCGCTTCGACGTGCCGGCCGAGCTTCGTTCCGCATTCGCGTTCACGCCTGGCCAGCATCTGACGCTGAAGGCCGAGATCGGCGGCGAGGAAATCAGGCGCAATTACTCGCTGTGCGTCGCGCCGCAGGACGACGAGGTCAGGATCACCATCAAGCGCATCGCCGGCGGCGTCTTTTCCAACTGGGCCAACGACAATCTTGCGCCTGGCGACGCGATCGACGTCATGCCGCCGCACGGCAGCTTCACCTGGGATTTCGATTCCGGCGCGGCCAACCATTATGTCGGCTTCGCCGGCGGCTCGGGCATCACGCCGGTGATGTCGCTGCTGAAGACCGCCTTGCTGACCGAGCCGGACAGCCGCTTCACTTTGTTCTACGGCAATCGCGACAGCCAGTCGGTCATCTTCCTCGAAGAGCTGGCGCGGCTGAAGAACCGCTTCATCGATCGGCTCGAAGTGTTCCACTTTCTCGACCAGGAAGCGGGCGAGATCGACTTCCTGAACGGCATGCTCGATCGCGCCAAATGCGACGACGTCCTCGACCATATCGTCGATGCGCAAGCGCTGGCCGCTTTTTTCATCTGCGGGCCCGAGCCGATGATGGACGCGGCCGAAATGGCGCTCAATGCGCGCGACGTGCCGCGCGAGCGTATCCATCTCGAACGGTTCACCGCCGGCCGGCCGCCGCCGGCTGTCGCAGCGCAGATCCAGGCGTTGTCACAGGAAGCCCAGGGGCTGACGATGCAGGTCACGCTCGATGGCCGCACGCGAAGAGTCGCGTTCGACGCCGCGGCCGGCAATATTCTGGATTCCGCCCGCTCCGCCGGCCTGCCGGCGCCGTTCGCCTGCAAGGCGGGCGTGTGCGCCACCTGCCGTGCCAAGGTGCTGGACGGCGAGGTCGAGATGGCGGCGCGCTACGGCCTTACCGACGAGGAAGTGGCAGCCGGCTACGTGCTGACGTGCCAGTCGGTGCCCAAAAGCAAGGGCCTCGCAATCGATTACGACGCCTGATCCACCTTCACCGCCGAAAGCCCGCCCAGCATCGCGTCGACCGCCATGTCGGCAAGCTGTTCGTCCGACACCCGTCCCTCCGGCCGGAACCAGGTGTGGGTCCAGTTGATCATGCCGAAGAACAGCATCGCCAGCGGCAGCGCCAGCGGTCCGGTCTCGGGGCGGCACTGGCGGACCAGCGCCTCGACCTCGGCGATGATCGCGCGCTGCTTGCCGATCACTTCGCCTCTCGGCTGCGCCGCGAGGTTGTCGAGCTCGTTCAACAGCACCTTGTGGCTGTCGCCGGCGCCGACATAGAGCCGCATGAACGCGCGGGCGAGCGCGCGCAGTTTCTGCTCGGGCGTGCCGCTGCGCGTTGCCGCCTCGGCGGCCGCGACGAGATCGTCGAGATGCGCCGCCATGACCTGGTGAAGGATGATCTCCTTCGACGGGAAATAATGATAGATCAGCGACTTGGAGGTGCGGCACGCCTGCGCCAGGTCGGCGATCGAGGCACCGGCGAAACCGCGCCGGGCGAACAGGCGAGCGGCCGCGCGCAGCATCGCGTCGCGGCGGCGATCGTAATCGGGAGATTGCGGCCGGGCCATCGTCCGACCTTGGGCGAGCGCAAAGGCGCCGTCTAGTTGCCCGAAAACTCCGGCTCGGGCACGCTGGCGATCGGTGGCAGTGGCGGTATCGTCACGCTGTCGCTGCGGCGGTTCATGTCGAACGCGATCACCGCCCGCGTCACTTCCTGCATCATCTCCATCCGCCGCGCGATCGGCGCACTGGTGCGGCCGATCATAACCGCCACCGCATAGTGTCGCCCGGCCGGCGAGGTCAGGATGCCGATATCGTTATAGCCCGCCTGGGTCGCGCCGAGCACCTGCCCGGTGCCGGTCTTGTGGGCGATTCGCCAGCCCGGCGCGAGGCCGCCGGTCAACCGGTAGCGGCCGGTACGGGTCTGCGACATGATAGAGATCATCCGGCTGGTCGAGGCCGGTGAAAGGAGTTCGCCGCGCCGCAGCCGGGTGAGGCCGTCGACCAGCCCGAGCGGTGTCGCGCCGTCGATCGGATCCTGCACATAGGTCTCGAACCGCTCGCGCCGCCGCTCGGCCGGCACGGCGCCGCGCGCCGCGGCAAAAGCGCGGCCGAACGAGAAAGACGATTGCCAGTTGAGGCCGGCAATGTGGCTCTGCAGCAACCGCTCGCCCGGGCCAAAACGAATGCCGGTGATGCCGTGGCGGGCGATCACCGAGCGCACCGCCTCGGGTCCGCCGGCGCGGCGCAGCACCGCGTCGTTGGCGGTATTGTCGCTCTCGGTCAGCGCCAGGAACAGCAACTGTCCGAGCGTCGTCGTGTAGCCGGCGGCGCCGATCCGCTGTGCGATCGGCTGGTGGAACAGGGTCAGATCCTGGCGGTGCAGGGTCACCGATTGCGACAGGTCGAGCGTGCCGGAATCGACCCGGTCGAACGCAGTCAGCGCGACCCAGAACTTGCTGACGCTCTGCTGCGGGAAATGGCGGGTGCCGTTCCAACTGGTGGTCCAGTCGGTCCCGACGTCGCGCACCGCGATGCCGACCTCGCCCGCGAAGCTGCGGCCGATCTCGCGCACCCGCTGTTCGAGGATGCGCTGCGCGACCGGCTCGGCATAGCTCGCCGCGAACGCATCGATCTCGTCGGCGGTGACGATCTGCGCGGAATTGGCCTGCGGCACCAGGCCGGCGAACAGGAAGGAGGCGAGCGCCAACGCCCGCAATCGCCTGTGATTCGTACCGAAAACGCCCCGCATACCCGCCCTCGCTGAAACCTAGGCCCGACGCGCGCATATAGCGTGCACGTCGTTTCCGTCAGCTTAATCAGGTTAGCATTGGCGGCAAGACGTTTGCACGCTGCGGCGGGACGAATCCCGGGATGGGAACCAAAGGCGACCAGGGGTTAAAGAGCTTGGCCTGGGCGTCGGCTCAATCGCTAGAACGTCAATCTCGCCGTCACCCGCACGTCCCGCCCGGCCAGCGGCGCGAAATCCTTCAGGAGGCTGGCGTGGCGCCGCGCCTCGACATCGAACAGATTATTCACCGACACCATCAGGCTGCTGCGATTGGCGTCGCCAAAGGGATGGATCGCGACCGACAGGTTGACCATAACAAAATCGTCGGTCGGCGTCTCGAACGCGGCGATGCGGTCCTGCCCGCTCACCCATTCGATCTCGACGCGCCCGTCGACCCGCTCCGATTGCGCTTCAAGCCCGCCGAGCAGCCGCAACGGCGGGATGCGCGGCGCCGGCCCGACATTGTCGATCGACGCACGGACATAGTCCGCGACCGCGTCGGCGTTGAGGGTGAAACCGCCGATCCGCGCCAGCCGCACCGAGCCCTCCAGCTCGAACCCGAAATAGCGGGCATCGTCCTGGCGATATTCGAACACCGGCAGGTCGTCCTGGATCGCGCCGGTCGGCTGCTGGTAGATGTAGCCATCAAACCAGCTGTGGAAGATCGAGGCGGTGAAGCTGTAGCCGTCGCCGCTGGCGTTGAACGTTCCTTCGACACCCCAGCTCTTTTCGACCGACAAATCGGGATCCCCGATCTCGAACGACTGGGTACCGGCGTGCGGGCCCTGCGCGAACAGTTCCTCTGCCGAGGGTGCGCGCTGGGTGTGCGACAGGTTGGCGCCAAATCGTAATTCCGGGCGGCCGATGCTGGCACCGGCCGAGGCGGTGAAGGCGTCGAAATCGCGCGTGAGGGCGGGATTGCCGAGATCGGGATCGGCGTCGGCGCTGAGATCACTATGCTCGTAGCGCCCGCCGGCCTCGACCCGGATCGAGCCGAGGTCGAGAGTCTGCAGCACGAAAAGGCCGTATTGGCGGGTGTGGTTCGGCGGCAGGAACTTCTCGTCACCGAGGATCTCGAAATCGCGCTGGAAATATTGCGCGCCAAAGCCGCCGCCCCAGCCGTTGCGCTCGGTCTGGCGCGCCTCGATCCGGCCTTCCCAGCCTTCGCTGAGGAAGGTCGAGGCGATGTCGCCATTCTCCTCGATCTCGAAGTGGCGGTAATCGGCAAAGGCGCCGCGCAGCCGCACCATGTCGAGAAAGCCCTCACCGGCGTCGATCTCGGCGCGGCCGTCGACGCGGGTCTGGCGGACGTCGATGGTCGGCGCCTCCGCCTCGATCGCCGGGTCGAGCGAGTGCCGCACCGGCACGCCGTATAGGCTGTCGTAGCGGTTGACCGAGAAGCCGGCATGGCTGCCGCCGCCGATCCAGGCGAGACCGGCAGCAACATCGGAGGTCTCGGCCGCGGTATTGGCGATACGTCCCTCCAGCCCGGCCAGCGCCCGGATGTCGGGATCGGGGCTCGCCGCGGCCTGCGCGCGCACGCCCGGGGCGAGCACGAACCCGCCGATCCGCAGGTCGTCGGTGTGGGTGTAATTACCGTCGAGGTGGAACACGAAGCCGCCGCCGACCGGTACGTCGATCGCCGCGTTGCCGGAGATTTCCTCGGCCGCCGAGCCGTATGTGAGCAGGCCTTCGGCGTGCACCGCCTCGCCGGGCATACGGCGCGGGATGCGCGCGTCGATGACGTTGACGACTCCGCCGATCGCCGCCGATCCAAACAAGAGCGCGGAGGGGCCGCGCAGCACCTCGATGCGGTCGGCGGTGAGCGGGTTGATCGCCACCGAATGATCGACGCTGCTGCTCGAGGCGTCGAGGCTGCCGATGCCGTCGGTGAGAATGCGAATGCGGTCGCCCTGGAAGCCGCGCAGGACCGGCCGCGACGCGTTGGGGCCGAACGCGGTCGAGGAAACGCCGGGCTGGCGCGCCAGCGTTTCGCCGATCGTGGTGCGCACTTCGCGATTCAATTCCTCGCCGCTGACCACCGACACGCCGGAAAGCAGGTCGGCACGGTTGCGGGTGAAGCCGGTGACGATGATCTGCTGCTGCTCGGGCGAATGCGGGTCGGCGTGGACATCCTCCTCGGCGTCGGCCGCGGGCGCCGAGGGACTGGAGTCGGGCGACACGTCCTGGGCGAAAGCCGGGAGTGGACGCAAAAAAGCCGCACTTCCGAACAGCAGGGACCGAAGCATGATGTTCTCCAACGAGGATGAAGAGGGCGGCCCTATAGCGGCCGTGATGTTATATCAAACATGAACGGCAACGATCGGTTCCGCGACAATGCGCGACAATTTCGCTCGTCCACGACAAACCCTTGCGACACCGCGCTGTCATCGGGACACGGCCGACACTTTCACGTGAAGAGGATTTGCTTGTCATGAAGACCTTGCACTGGCTGGCCACCGCCGGCCTTCTCGCCAGCGCCTCGGCGGCCTTGGCCCAGCCTGGGCCCGGCCCGCGGCCGGACCGCAACGCCGACACCAGCCGCCAGCAGGTGATCGAGCGGGTCGACGCCCGTTTCGCGCGGCTCGATCTCAACAATGACGGGCGCTTCACGCCCGAGGAAGCGCGCCAGGCCGGCGAGCGCCGCCGCGCCGAGCGCGCCGGCCAGGCATTTGACCGCATGGACGCCAATCGTGACGGCAGCGTCAGCCGCGCCGAGTTCGAGCAGGCCCGCACCCAGCTGCGCGCCCAGCGCGGCGAACGAAGCGGGCCGCGGCGCATGATGATGCGCCGTATGCATCGCGGCCCGCATGGCCCCGGCGGCCCCGGCGGCCCGGACGGTCCCGGCATGCAGCGCCGCGGCCTGTTCGGCGAGCAGGGCTTCATCACCCGCGAACAGATGCGCGAGCGGGCGCTGGCCCATTTCGACCGGCTCGACGGCAATCGCGACGGCACCGTCACCGCCGCCGAGCGCCAGCAGGCGCGCGAGCAGATGCGGGTGCGGATCCAGCAGCGGATCCAGCAGCGGATGCAGCAGCGCCAGCAGGCGCAGCCGCCTCAGCCGCAAGCGCAACAGTAAGCGAGTCCGCCGCCGAGCCCCCAGGACGAAGCTGGTGGAGGGGCTCGGCAGTGGGAAAGGGCGGCTCCGGCCGCCCTTTCATTTTTGGCCGTCTGCCGATCCCAAAGGCACCACCAGCCGCGCCACCAGCCCGCCGCCCTGGCGATTTTCCAGCTCCAACCGTCCGCCATGCGCCTGCGCTGCCGCGCGGGCGAGGGCTAGCCCCAGGCCGTAACCGCCGGTCTCGCGGCTGCGCGACGGCTCGCCCCGGTAGAAAGCCTCGGGCATCCGCGCCAGCTCTGCCGGAGGGATCCCCGGGCCGCGGTCGCTCACTTCGATCATGGCTTCGCCATCGCTGCGCTTGACCGACACCTGCGTGGCGCCTGCGTAATTGAGGCCATTCTCGACAAGGTTGCGGATCGCCCGCCGCAGCAGCCCGCTGCGGACGGTGGCGCTGACATTCTCGCTGGCCTCCAGCTCCACCTCGCGGCCCAAGGCGCGAAAATCCTCGACCACCGTGTCGGCCAGCGCGCGCAAGTCGATGACCCGCTCGGGCTCGCCCGCGCGGCCGCTGCGCGCCAGCATCAGCGTGTCGTCGAGCATCGCGGTCATTTCCTCGATGGTCGCGATCATCCGCGCTTGCTCGCTTTCCGGCTCGATCGATTCGGCGCGGATGCGCAACGAGGCGAGCGGCGTGCGCAGATCGTGGCCGATCGCGCCCAGCATCCGGTCCTTTTCGTCGAGCATCGCGCGCACCCGCTCGCCCATCGCGTTGAAGGCGTGGATCGCCCGCTGCACGTCGGCCGGGCCGCGCGGCTCGACGTGCGGCGGCTCGCCGCGGCCGCGATAGGCTTCGGCG
This sequence comes from Sphingosinicella sp., assembly GCA_052386895.1. GTDB lineage: Bacteria > Pseudomonadota > Alphaproteobacteria > Sphingomonadales > Sphingomonadaceae > Allosphingosinicella. The sequence continues at coordinate 1,744 of JBQTJR010000187.1, read as the reverse complement.
GCCCCGGTCAGCTCGCGCAGCGGCTGCGCCAGCCGCCGCGCGATCAGCACCAGAGCGCCGAGCACGATCAGGTAGATGAGCAGGGTCGAAAGCGCCGGGCGCAGCGCCAGCCAGCGGTTCGGGCCGGGGACGACCAGGCGAGCATTGACCCAGCTGCCGTCCTGCAACTGCGCCGCCAGCGTCAGCGCCCGCAGCCGGCGCGGATCGACCGCGCGCGCGTCGGGCGGCGGCACCGGCGAGCGCCCGCCCACCGCCGCCGGCGCGTTCAGCTCGCTGACCGTCCCGCGCGCATCGCGCAGTTCAAGGCCGTTCACTCCGGCATTGTCGAGCAGCCGCTCGGTCAATTGCGGGTCGCTGGCCGCGGCGGCGATCGGGCTCTGCCCGGAAAGCCAGATGCGGATTCTACGTGTTTCCGGCGGCAGGAACAGTTCGCGCTCGTCGGGCTCGAACGATTCCACCCGTTGCGCGAACAGCACGAATCGGGTCAGCGCCGCGCTCTCGACTTGCGCTCGCACCGTCCGCTGCCGCTCGGTGAAGATCAAGGTGAAATTGAGCGCCTGGGCGATCAGCAGAGCGAGCGCCATGGTCAGCGCGATCTGGCCGATCAGGCTTTTCGGCAGCAGCCGTCTCACAGCTTGCGGACGTCCGCGGCCAGCATGTAGCCGCCGCCCCATACCGTCTTGATCAGCTTCGGGCTGCCGGCATCCGTCTCGATCTTCTTGCGCAGCCGGCTGATGTGATTGTCGATGCTGCGCTCGAACGCGGCGAGCTCGCGCCCCTGGGTCAGGTCGAGCAGCTGGTCGCGGCTGAGCACCCGCCGCGGCCGCGTCACCAGCGCGTGCAAGAGGTTATACTCGCCGGTGGAGAGCGGCACCGCGATATTGTCCTCGCCGATCAGCTCGCGCTCGCCGGCGCGCAGCACCCACGGGCCGAACACATAGCTCTCGCTGTCGGCGGCGATGCGCTGGCCGCTAGGATCGCGCGCTCTGCGCAGCACCGCCCGGATTCGCGCCAGCAGCTCGCGCGGACTGAACGGCTTGGCGACATAATCGTCGGCGCCGATCTCGAGACCGATCACTCGGTCGATCTCTTCGGCGCGGGCGGTAAGCAGGATCACCGGGATGTGGCTGGTGGCGCGCACGAAGCGGGTCAGCGACAGACCGTCCTCCTCGCCCGGCATCATGATGTCGACCAGCGCCAGGTCGATCGCCGAGCCGAGCAGCACCTGGCGGGCGGCGGCGGCATTCTCGGCCTTGGAGACGCGCAGGCCGTTGCGCGTGAGATAGGCGGCGAGCGGATCGCGAATGTCACGCTCGTCCTCGACGATCAGGATGTGGGGTTCGCCGGCCATGCCGGGATTTAATTCGCAAGCCCCGTCCGCCGCCAGCCCTCGAATGTCGCAGTCTGTCGCGCTCGCACCGTATCCTTGTCAGCGACTGGTGAGCCCAGCTGGATTCGAACCAGCGACCTACTGATTAAAAGTTGTTGAGCCTCCCTTTTCAGGGTTGCTCATGCTGACCATCGAGCACCGCTTTTCCCTCTGTGAAGCGGGGCCGGTGCTACCATAGCTACGGATGTTTGCTCATTCCATCTCATGCTATGGGAGTGCCAAAACGATGCCAAATCTTACCCTCAGTGATGCCGGCATCCGGGCGCTCAAGCCCCCGGAAACCGGCACGACGACCTTCTGGGATACGTCTCAAAGAGGTCTAGGCGTTCGAGTTTCCCCGAAGGGCACCCGGAC
>JBQTJR010000186.1:0-23193 GCA_052386895.1 Sphingosinicella sp. | reverse complement strand
CGGCCGGCTCAAGGACTGGCGCAGGGTCCACACCCGCTACGATCGATGCGCCCACACCTTCCTCTCGGCCATCGCCATCGCCGCAACATTCATATTCTGGTTGCCGCAATGAGTCCTGAGCCTAGTAACCTTTTGTTGCCGCAATGCTTTTGCGAAAAACCGGTACCCACTTTTTCGCGCATTGCTTTAGAGGACGAAGCGATGAAAAAATACGAGACGATCCTGGTCGAAGCGCACGGGCCGGTGACCCTGATCATCCTCCACCGGCCGCAGGCGCTGAACGCGCTCAACAGCGACGTGCTGAAGGAGCTGATCGCCGCGTTCGCGGCGTTCGACGCCGACGACACGCAGCATGCGGCGGTGCTGACCGGCAGCGAGACGGCGTTCGCCGCCGGCGCCGACCTCAAGGAAATGTCCGACCAGGGCTTTGCCGACATGTACAAGGGCAATTTCTTCGCCGGCTGGGACAAGGTGACGACGACGCGCAAGCCCTGGATCGCGGCGGTGGCCGGTTACGCGCTCGGCGGCGGCTGCGAAGTGGCGATGATGGCCGATTTCATCATCGCCGCCGACAACGCCAAGTTCGGCCAGCCCGAGATCAAGCTCGGCGTCACCCCCGGCATGGGCGGATCGCAGCGGATGGCCCGCGCGATCGGCAAGGCGAAGACGATGGAGATGTGCCTGACCGGGCGGATGATGGACGCCGCTGAGGCCGAGAGGCTGGGGCTGGTGGCGAAGGTGGTGCCGGCGGCCAACCTGGTCGACGAGGCGCTGAAGGCGGCCGAGGCGATCGCCACCATGCCGCCGCTGGCGGCGATCGCGGTCAAGGAAATGGTCAACGCCGCGTTCGAGACGACGCTGAGCCAGGGAATCCTGTTCGAGCGACGGCTGTTCCACGCTCTGTTCGGCACCGAGGACCAGAAGGAAGGGATGGCCGCGTTCGTCGCCAAGCGCGAAGCCGAGTGGAAGGGCCGCTGACGTGTCGAGGATAGCGTTTATCGGGCTCGGCAACATGGGCGGGGGCATGGCGGCGAACCTCGCCAAGGCCGGCCACGACGTACGCGCGTTCGACCTCTCCAGCGAGGCGCTCGACAGAGCGAAGGAACGCGGCTGCCTGCCGGTCAAGTCGGCTGAAAAAGCGGTCGAGGAGGCCGAGGCGGTGATCACGATGCTGCCGGCCGGCGCGCACGTGCGCGAGGTGTTCGAGAGCTCGGTGATCGGCAAGGCGCCCGCCAGCGCGATCCTGATCGACTGCTCGACGATCGACGTCGCCACCGCCCGCGAGGAAATCGCCAAGGCGCAGGCGGCCAATTACCTGATGGCCGACGCGCCGGTCTCGGGCGGGATCGCCGCCGCCGAGGCGGGCACCCTGACCTTCATGGTCGGCGGCACCGAGGAAGCGTTCCAGCGGGCCGAGCCGGTGCTGGCGGCGATGGGCAAGGCGGTGATCCACGCCGGCGGCCCCGGCGCCGGCCAGGCCGCGAAGATCTGTAACAATTTGCTGCTCGGCGCCTCGATGATCGCCACCTGCGAGGCGTTCGTGCTGGCGGAAAAGCTCGGGCTCGACCCGCAGACCTTCTTCGACATCGCCTCGAAGGCGTCGGGCCAGAACTGGTCGATTACCAGCTATTGCCCGGTACCGGGCGTGGGGCCGGAGACGCCGGCCGACCGCGACTATGAAGGCGGGTTCGCCGCCGCGCTGATGCTCAAGGACTTGCGGCTGGCGATGGAGGCGGCGCAGAGCGTCAACGCCTATACGCCGATGGGCGCGCGCGCCGAGGAGCTCTACGCCCGGTTCAACGCGCTGGGCGGCGCCGGCAAGGATTTCTCCGGCATCATCAAGATGATCGACGACAGCTGGCAGCCCCGGGCGGGGACGGAGATACCGGCGCCGCCGGTGACGACGCTCGAAGATTAGGGGCTAATCCGGCCGCTGCGGCGGGATGGCGGAGGCCAAACGGGCCGAGCCGATCTGGCCCTCGACCCCGATCAACCGGGCATCGTGAACGCTGCGATCGAGGATGATGCAGGGCTCGCGGAAGCGGGTCTGGGCGCACAGCTGCCAGCGGTCGCCAGGATGAATGCCAAGGCTGCGGATATTCCACGGCACGCGGATGTGGGTGCGGGTATCGTCGATGATGACATAGTCGCCGGTGTAGTTCATCGTATCGAACAAGGTGAGCTCGCCGGCCCTGGTCGGCGCCTGGATGCTCGAGGTCGATGTCGATGTTGGCTGCGCCAGCGAGACGCCGGCCGCGCCGCCCGCCAGCAGCGCGAGAAGAATCCGATTCATTACCTGGTCCCCACCACTATCTGCTTGACTTCGCACAAAAGAGTGCGCGTCACAAGCGGCGATCAGGGGCCGAGCACGGCCGCCAGCGCGCCTTGCCAGCCGGCCAGGCGTCTCGCGCGCGTTCCCTGGTCGAGGTTCGGCTCGAAGGTGGCGACGGCGCCGCGCATCGCCGCCGCCTGACCCAGCGAATCGAACAGGCCGCAGCCGATGCCGGCGAGCATCGCCGCGCCGAGCGCGGTGGTTTCGACGAACGCCGGCCGCTCGACCGGCAGGCCGAGCATGTCGGCGAGATCCTGGGCGATCCAGTCGTTGTTGGCCATGCCGCCGTCGATCCGCAGCCGGCTCCACGGCACGCCGTCGGCGGCAAAGGCGGCCATCAAATCGTGGGTCTGGTAAGCGATCGATTCGAGCGCGGCGCGGACGATGTGGGCGGCGCCGGAGCCGAAGCTGAGGCCGAAGACGGCGCCGCGGGCGTCGGGGCGCCAGTGCGGCGCGCCGAGGCCGCAATGGCCGGGGACGAGATAGACGCCGCCGCTGTCGGCGAGCGACGCAGCAATCGAGGCCGTCTCGGCGGCGCTGCCCACCAGGCGCAGTTCGTCGCGCAGCCATTTGACCAGGCTGCCGGCGACGAACACCGAGCCCTCGAGCGCGTAGGACCGGCGGCCGGCGAGCTGGAAAGCGACGGTGGCGAGCAGCCTGTTCTGCGAGTGCGGCACGGATTCGCCGGCATGAGCGAGGACGAACGCGCCGGTGCCGTAGGTCGCCTTGGTGTCGCCAGGCGCGAGGCAGGCCTGGCCGACCGCCGCCGCCTGCTGGTCGCCGGCGAGGCCGCAGACCGGGACCGGCGCGCCGAGCAGGCCCTGGCCGGTGGCGCCGAACGCGCCGGCGCAATCGACGATCTCGGGCAGGATGGAGATGGGCACGCCGAACAGATCGCACAATTCCTCGTCCCAGCGGCCGGCCGCGATGTCCATCAGGGCGGTGCGCGAGGCGTTGGTCGCGTCCGAGATGTGCAGGCCGCCGGTCAGCTGCCAAATGAGCCAGGACTCGACGGTGCCGACCGCGAGATCGCCGCCGGCCGCGCGCAGCTGCGGCCAGTTGGCGAGCGCCCAGGCGATCTTGCTGGCGCTGAAATAGGGGTCGAGCAACAGGCCGGTTTTCGCCTGCACCAGCGATTCCGCGCCCTTTTCCCTGAGGCCGGCGCAATATTCGGCGGTGCGGCGATCCTGCCAGACGATGGCCGGCGCCAGCGGCTCGCCGCTGCGGCGGCTCCAGAAGCAGATCGTCTCGCGCTGGGTGGTAATGCCGAGCGCGGCAACCGAACCGGCGCCGCCGAACCGCCCGAGCAGCGAGCGCGCGCAGGCGAGGCTGGACTGCCAGATCTCGGCGGCGTCGTGCTCGACCCAGCCCGATTGCGGGTAGGACTGGACGAGGTTCTTCTGCTCGAAGCCGAGGCAGCTGCCATCGGCCGCGAACAGCATCGCGCGGGTGCTGGTCGTGCCTTCGTCGATGACGAGCAGCCTGTCGCCCATGATTCGTCATTGCGAGGAGCAAAGCGACGAAGCAATCCAGTTTTCGGTGTCGTTCTGGATTGCTTCGCTCCGCTCGCAATGACGATAAGGGGTAATGGATTCCTTCGACCTGCTGGTGATCGGCGGCGGCATCAACGGCGCGGCGATCGCGCGCGACGCCGCCGGCCGCGGCCTCAAGGTGCTGCTGGTCGAGAGAGACGATCTGGCGAGCCATACCAGCTCGGCCTCGTCGAAGCTGGTTCACGGCGGCCTGCGCTATCTCGAGCAGCGCCAATTCAGGCTGGTGCGCGAATCGCTGCGCGAGCGCGAGCTGCTGCTGACCAACGCGCCGCACATCGTGCGGCCGTTGCCGTTCGTGCTGCCCGATCCGCCGGGCGGGCGGCCGTTCTGGCTGCTCAGGGCCGGACTCGTCGCCTACGACCTGCTCGCAGGCCGCGGCAGCAGCCTGCCGCGCTCGCGCAAGGCCGACAAGGGAGCGGCGTTCCTGGCGGCGCCGCTCAAGCCCGGCTTCACCCTTGCCACCTACTGGGACGCGCAGGTCGACGATGCGCGGCTGGTGGTGCTGAACGCGCTCGACGCGGCCGAGCGCGGCGCCGAGATCGCCACCCGCACCGAGCTGGTGAGCGCGCGCCGCGACGGCGGGGGTTGGACCGCGACCCTGTCGGGCGGCCGGACGGTGCTGGTGAAGACGATCGTCAACGCGGCCGGCGCCTGGGCCGCCGAGGTGCTGCGCCAGCGGCTCGGCGTCGAGCGGCACGTGAACGTGCGGCTGGTCAAGGGAAGCCATATCCTGGTGCCGCGGCTGTGGGAGGGCCCCCAGGCCTACATATTGCAGCAGCCGGACCGGCGGATGGTGTTCGCGCTGCCGTTCGGCGAACGCAGCCTGATCGGCACCACCGACATCGCCGTCGCCTCGCCGGACGAAGCGAGCGTGAGCGACGAGGAGGTCGACTATCTCTGCAGCGCCGCCAACCTCTATTTCACGCGCGCGATCGGGCCGAAGGACGTCGCCTGGTCGTATAGCGGCGTGCGAACCCTCTACGACGACGGCGCGGCCAGCGCGCAGAACCTCAGCCGCGAGTATCGGCTCGACCTCGACCCCGGATCGGGGTCCGGGGCAGGCCCCGGAGCGGGCGGCAAATTGCTGAGCGTGTTCGGCGGCAAGCTGACCAATGCGCGCGGACTCGCCGCCGAGGCGCTCGAGAAACTGAAGGTCGGCGGCTTCAAGTTCACCGCGACGACGCCCTTGCCGGGAGGCGACATCGACGCCCGATTCAACGCGTGGCTGGCCGAGGTGGGGCGGTGGATGCCGCCGCCGATGCTGGCAAGGGTCTCGCGCGCCTACGGCACGAGACTGAAAAGCTGGCTGGGCGAAGCGAACTCGGTCAACCGGCTTGGCCGCCATTTCGGGGCGGACCTGTACCAGGCGGAGGTGGACTACCTGGTGGCCACCGAGTTCGCGCAAACCGCCGACGACATATTGTGGCGGCGCTCGAAGCTCGGGCTCGAGACGTCACCGGCCGAGCAGGACAGCCTGCGGCACTATCTCGGCGGTTAGCGCCTTTGGGAACGGCGGCGCGGCCCGACGGGTTGACGATCCATGGCCTTCTCCGCGGCTGAAGCCGCAGCCGCTGCCGGCACAGGAAATGGGGTGATCGGCTGGAAGCTCGATCGCGACCAGCGCGCGCAGCTGCTCGAACGCTTCCGGCCGCGCTACGCCAATGCGGTGGCCGACCACGTGACGTTGCAGGCGAAAGCGGCGCCGGGCGCGCCGCTGCCCGGCGAGAGCGAGGGCGAGATCGTCGGCCGCGGCGACGACGGGCGCGGCGTCGAGGCGATGGTGGTGACGATCGGCGGCACCAGCGAGAGGCCCGACGGCAGCGTCTATCACATCACCTGGTCGCTTGCCGGCGGCCGCAAGGCGAAGGAGAGCAACGAAATGCTCGCCGCGAGGCGGTGGGAGACTTTTGCCGAGCCGATCCCGATCCGGCTCGAACCGGCGCGCTGGCCCCCAGGACGCGTTCGATGAGGCAACTCTATCTCGACGCCGACGGCGTGCTGGCCGATTTCGACAAGGGGGCAATTGCGGTGCTCGGCCTCCGCCCGCGCGAATATGAGCAGCGCCACGGCCTCGGACGGTTCTGGGCGCGGCTGGCCAAGGCGTCCGATTTCTATTTCGGACTGCCGCTGATGGACGATGCGATGGCGCTGTTCGAGGCGGTGAAGCATCTCGAGCCGGTGATCCTCACCGGCCTGCCGCGCGGCAACTGGGCCGCCGACCAGAAGGTCAGGTGGGCGGCCAAGCATTTCCCGGGAACGCGGATCATCACGACGATGGCGCGCGACAAGAGGAACCATGCCAAGGAGGGCGACGTGCTGGTCGACGACCAGGAACGGCACCGCCACCTGTGGGAGGAAGTGGGCGGCGTCTTCATCCATCACCACGATGCCAAAAGGACGCTGGCCGAGCTGGCGCGATATTTTCCTCTGAAGGCGCCGGCAGACGCCTAAGCCGTTCCCCAGACGCGACAAAAAGCCTGAACCGAGACCAGTTTCGTGCGTTTCAACGGGCGAGTGTAGGGGTGCGACGGCCCGGGCAACGAGCGCACCCGTACGGGGCGGGGCCGGAGCTCCGGTCCCGCCCTACATTTCGAACGCTTAGGTCAGCGCAGCCGGGCGATCCTGAGCCCGTCGGCGCGGGCGCGATCGCGGATCGATTCCTCGCTGCGGGTCATCGCCCGCGCGATCGCCTTCAGCGACATGCCCTTCTTCGCCAGCAGATGGAGCTTCCGGATCTCATCGCTGGTCCAGGGCTGGCGGTGCCGCTCGAAGCGCTCGGCCATCAGGCCGCGACTTCCTCCTCGGCCGTCACCGGGCCCGAATCCTGCCCCCTGGCCTCCTCGTCGCGGTCGACCAGCTCGATGAACGCCATCGGCGCGGCATCGCTGGCGCGCAGGCCCGCCTTGAGGACGCGGGTATAACCGCCCTCGCGGTTGGCGTAGCGCGGCCCGAGCACATCGAACAATTTGACGAGCTGGGCATCGTCGAGCAGCCGCGCGTGCGCCAGCCGGCGGTTCGAAAGCCCGCCCTTCTTGGCGAGGGTGATCAGCTTCTCGACGTAGGGACGCAGCTCCTTCGCCTTCGGCAGGGTCGTTTCGATCTGCTCGTGCTTGATGAGAGCGGCGGCCATGTTGCGGAACATGGCGGTGCGATGGCTTGAGGTGCGGCCCAATTTGCGGCCGCCGACACGATGACGCATTCGGTCTTCCTTTCGTTCGTCCGGAGCCCGTGCAAGGTAGCTCCGGCCAGGCGGACTCGATTTCGGGGTCCGCCCATTGCCCCTCCACCACCCTTCGGGTGGTCCCCCTCCCCGAGAAATCTCGGGGAGGACAAGATCAGCCGAGCAATTCCTGCTCGAGCTTCTTGGCCATTTCCTCAATGTTCTCGGGCGGCCAGCCGGGGATGTCCATGCCCAGCCGCAGACCCATCGAGGCGAGCACTTCCTTGATTTCGTTCAAGGACTTGCGGCCGAAATTCGGCGTCCGCAGCATCTCCGCCTCGGTCTTCTGCACGAGATCGCCGATATAGATGATGTTGTCGTTCTTGAGGCAGTTGGCGCTGCGCACCGAAAGTTCGAGCTCGTCGACCTTTTTCAACAGATAGCGATTGAGCTGGTTGGCGTCGGCCTCGGTGTCGATCGCGGTCATCGGCATGCCGGTCGGAACCGCGGTCATCATCGCCAGCCCCTCGTCGAAGTGGACGAACAGCTGCAGCTGGTCTTGGAGGATGCGCGCGGCATAAGCGAGCGCGTCGTCCGGGGTGACGGTGCCGTCGGTTTCGACCGCAAGCGTCAGCTTGTCATAGTCGAGCTCCTGCCCGACGCGGGTGTTCTCGACCTTGTAGCTGACCTGCCGGACCGGCGAATAAAGCGCATCGACCGGGATCAGGCCGATCGGCGCGTCGGCCGGCCGGTTGGCGGCGGCGGCGACATAGCCTTTGCCGGTCTCGGCGGTGAGCTCCATGTTGAGCGTCGCCCCCTCGTCGAGGTGGCAGATGACGAGATCGGGGTTCATCACCTCGAGGTCGCCCGGCGCCGAGATCTGGCCGGCGGTGATCTCGCCCGGCCCGGTGGCGTTGAGCGTCAGGCGCTTCGGCCCCTCGCCTTCCATCTTCAGGGCGACCTGCTTGATGTTGAGGACGATGTCGGTGACGTCCTCGCGCACGCCGGCGAGGCTGGAGAATTCGTGGAGCACGCCCTCGATCTTGATCGAGGTGACCGCCGCGCCCTGCAGCGACGACAGCAACACCCGGCGCAGCGAGTTGCCGAGCGTGAGGCCGAAGCCTCGCTCGAGCGGCTCGGCGACGAAGGTGCCCGTGCGGCGGCTATCGCCGGTCGGCTTCTTCTCGAGCACGCTGGGCTTTTTCATTTCCTGCCAGTTTTTCGCGTTGACGGCCATTTTGTTCCTCTGGCTGTTGGGGAGACCGGGGTCTCCCGAGTGTCGCAACTGATTCGTTCCTTCCCCGCCCGCGGGCGGGCCTGCCGCTAGACGCGGCGGCGCTTCGACGGGCGCACGCCGTTGTGCGGAATCGGCGTGACGTCGCGGATCGATGTGATGGTGAAGCCCACCGCCTGCAGTGCCCTCAATGCGCTTTCGCGGCCCGACCCCGGGCCCTTCACCTCGACCTCGAGGGTGCGCACGCCATGCTCGGCCGCCTTGCGGCCGGCATCCTCGGCGGCGACCTGGGCGGCATAAGGCGTCGACTTGCGCGAGCCCTTGAAGCCCATCATGCCCGCGCTCGACCAGGCGATCGCATTGCCCTGGGCGTCGGTGATGGTGATCATGGTATTGTTGAAGCTGGCGTTGACGTGCGCGACGCCGGCGGTGATGTTCTTGCGCTCGCGGCGCCGGATGCGCTGGGGTTCGCGTGCCATGACTGTCTGCCTTACCTAAACCTGGAAACCTCAAATCGTGCCGCCGCAGCGGACACGATCACTTTTTCTTGCCAGCGATCGGCTTCGCCTTGCCCTTGCGGGTGCGGGCGTTGGTGTGGGTGCGCTGGCCGCGGACCGGCAGGCCCTTGCGGTGCCTGAGGCCGCGATAGCAGGCGAGGTCCATCAACCGCTTGATGTTCATCGCCGTTTCGCGCCTGAGATCGCCCTCGACGCTGTGATTGGCGTCGATCGTCTCGCGGATCTGCAGCACCTCCTGGTCGGTCAGGTCCTGCACCCGCCGCTCGGGCGGAATGCCCAGCTTCGAGGTGATCTGCCTGGCGGCGGTGCGGCCGATGCCGTGAATGTAGGTGAGCGCGATCTCGACGCGCTTGTTGGCCGGGATATTGACGCCCGCGATACGTGCCATCTTGTTCTGGTCTCCTGCTCCACAGGGCGGCTGGCGACCGCCCTATCTCAGCGCTTCGTCGGTATCCCGAAAATGGGCAAAGCCGACGCGCGCACGAATGCGCCGCCGGAAAACCGGTGAATCGGGATGGCAGCGATGTAGGATTGCGGGCGGGGCCTGTCAACGCCGGGAAATTGGGGACAGCGGGAAATTGGGGACAGTATATATTTTCCTGCGCGAACCTCAGAGGCCAAGTCCCGGCTGGCGCGAGGGTCGGCCGCGCGGCCGCGGTACCAGCGAACGGCCGGTCTCGCTTGCCAGCCTGCCGAGGAAGGCCTCGCTGCCAAGCGGCGTGCCGCTGCGCTCGCGCGCCCGGATGTCAGCGAGCCGGTCCGGGCCGAGGCCGGAGTCGAGCAGCGCTCGCCAATCGGAGACCCTGTCGCGCGCCGGAGCCGTCTCGGTGATCCCGTCACCGCGAAGACCGAGATGGGCGCAGGCGCTCGACCATCGCCAGTCTTCGGGTCGCTCGACCAGCCCGGCGCGAACCGGGTTGAGCTCGACATAGCGCAGGCAGGCGAGCAGCCAATCCTCGTCCATCGCGAAGGAGGAAAAGCGGCTCTGCCAGAGGTGCCCGCGCCAGCCCTGGCGCTGGTTGGTCTGCCAACTGTAGCGGCGGTGAGCTTCCGCCACCGCGCCGCGCAACCCGTCCGTATTTGCCGGCACGAGGATCAGATGGACGTGGTTGGGCATCAGGCACCAACCCCAGATGCGGGTGCCCGCCTTGTCGCACCAATGGCTGAGCAGCTTCAAATAGAGGCGATAGTCGGCCTCGTCGAAGAAGACTTGCTGGCGGCGGTTGCCGCGCTGGACGACGTGATGAGGAATCTCAGGAACAACGAGGCGCGCCAGCCGGGCCATCACTCGAGGTTACAGGGCCGGGCCAGCGGAAACAGCGAAAAATATATACTGTCCCCAATTTTAGACCACCCCGAACGCCAGCATCGCGTCGGCGACCTTCTTGAAGCCGCCGATATTGGCCCCCTTCACATAGTCGACATAACCGCCGCCGCGGTCGCCATATTCGAGGCAGCGCTCGTGGATGTCGTTCATGATCTCGCGCAGGAGCTGCTGCAGCTGCTCTTCCTTCCAGCTGATGCGGGCGCTGTTCTGGCTCATCTCGAGGCCGGAGACGGCAACGCCGCCGGCATTCGAGGCCTTGCCCGGGGCGTAGAGCAATTTCGCCTCGCGGAAATGGTGCACGCCTTCCAGGTCGGTCGGCATGTTGGCGCCCTCGCTGACCGCGATGCAGCCGTTCGCCACCAGGGTACGCGCCTCCTCGCCGTTGAGCTCGTTCTGGGTGGCGCAGGGCAGAGCGACGTCGCACGGCACGCCCCAGGGCCGCTGGCCCGGGTGGAAGGTCGCGGCCTTGAACGCCTCGGCATATTCGGAAATGCGGCCGCGGCGCTTGGTCTTGTGCGCCTTCACCCAGTCGATTTTCGCCTGATCGATGCCGTCGGGATCGTGGACGAAGCCCTCGCTGTCTGACAGCGTCAGCACCTTGCCGCCGAGCTGATTGACCTTCTCGGCGGCGTGGGTGGCGACGTTGCCCGAGCCGGAAATGACCGCGCGCTTGCCGTGCAGATCGTCTCCCCTCGTCTTGAGCATGTTCTCGAGGAAATAGACCGCGCCGTAGCCGGTCGCCTCGGTGCGGATCAGCGAGCCGCCATATTCGAGGCCCTTGCCGGTCAGCACCCCTTCCCAGCTGTTGGTGATGCGCTTGTACTGGCCGAACATGTAGCCGATCTCGCGCGCGCCGACGCCGAGGTCGCCTGCCGGCACGTCGACGTCGGCGCCGATGTGGCGGTAGAGCTCGGTCATGAAGCTCTGGCAAAAGCGCATGATCTCGCCGTCGCTCTTGCCCTTGGGATTGAAATTGGCGCCGCCCTTGCCGCCGCCCATCGGCAGGCCGGTCAGCGCGTTCTTGAAGGTCTGCTCGAAGGCGAGGAACTTGAGGATCGACTCGTTGACCGTGGGGTGGAAGCGGATGCCGCCCTTGTAGGGCCCGATCGCGTTGTTGTTTTGCACGCGGTAGCCGCGCTGGACCCGGATCTGGCGGTTATCGTCCTCCCAGCAGACGCGGAACGAGACCACCCGGTCGGGCTCGGTAATGCGGCGCAGGATCTGCCAGCGGTGATAGATCTCGCGGTCCGCCATGAACTCGAAAATGTCCTCGGCCACTTCCTGGACGGCCTGGACGAATTCGGGCTGGCCCGGATTGCGCCGCTTCACACCCTCCATGAAACCGCCGAGATCGACGTGCTCGTCGTCGCGGTTGCCGTTGCCCCTGCCCATCGCGCGCCTCCCCTGCCCGCTCCGCTTTGGAAGCGGGCCGGGAAGCCTAGCATTGTTTTGCGGTTAGTTCAGCGGATTCAGCGGATTCAGCGCATCGGCACCGGGTCGGCCGCCGGCCAGGCCGAATCGCCGACCCGCACCAGGTTCATCTCGAATATCTGGCGCGGCGGCGCATCGCCGGCGATCATCTCGCCGACCTCGCGCCAGCGGCCAGCGGCGATGGTGGCGGTATAGCGAACGACCGCACCGGGCCCGGCCGGCCGCTCCCAGACATAGCCGTCGCCGGTCATCCGCAACGGGAAGCTGCCGGCATAGCTTAGCGCCCAGCTGTTCATCGAATAGGTCTGGCCATTGGGTTCGTAGGAGATGACCCCCAGCGCGTTGAAGCCGACGCTGCCGTCGGCCGCATAGCCGCGCCCCTCGATCACCTTGACGGTGCCGCCGAGGAAAGGGCCGATCCGCTCGGTCTGGACAATATCGTGGCGGCCGGCCGGGGAGATCGACCAGGCCGGGCCGCGCCAGACGCCGTCCATGATCGCCAGCCTGGCAATCGCCTCGCGCTGCGCCGCCATCCGCGACGCGGGATCGTAGACCTGGGCGGCGGCGGGCGCGGCGGGCGCGGCGAGCAGCAGCAGGCCGCAAATGAGGGCAGTCAGGCGCATGATTCGTCTCCTGTGACTCTGTAAAACAAAGTACACTGCGAAATGCGCGCGAGTCAATCGTTCGAGGTCTTGTCTGCAAAATCGAGGAGGCGGTCGATTGCCGCGCCGACCTCGCCGATCGGCGCCATGCCATCGACGCGGCGGACCAGGCCGCGCCCCTCGTAAAAGGGCAGGATCGGCGCGGTCTTGCCGCGATACTCGGCGAGCCGGGTGCGCACCGCCGCTTCATTGTCGTCGGCGCGGCGCTTGAATTCCCCGCTGCCGCAGACGTCGCACAGCCCCGGCACAAGCGGCAGCTTGTAGCGGTCGTGATAGCCCTCGCCGCAGCTGGCGCAGGTGAAGCGGCCGGAAATGCGGTCGACCAGCGCCTGCTCGTCGACCTCGAGCTCGATCACGCAGTCGAGCTTGCGTCCCCGCTCGGCCAGCAGCCAGTCGAGCGTCTCGGCCTGCGCCTGGGTGCGGGGGTAGCCGTCGAAGATGACACCGCTTTCGGTATCCGGCTGATCGAGCCGCGCGCCGAGAATGCGCGACATCAGATCGTCGGGAAACAGCTTGCCGGCCTTCATGATCTCGTCGGCCAGCCGGCCGATCTCGGTGCCTGACCTGACCGACTCGCGCAGCATTTCGCCGGTCGAGACCTGGACCAGGCCCCGCTGCTGGACCAGGCGCGCCGCCTGGGTGCCCTTGCCCGCGCCCGGCGGGCCCAGCAGGATGATGTTGAGCGGTGTCACTCCCGCAAGCCTGCTAGCGCCTCAGGCCGCTCTTCAGCTTCGCCTTCTTGATGAGGTCGCCATATTGATGAGCGATGAGGTGGCTCTGGATCTGGCTCACCGTATCCATCGTCACGTTGACGACGATGATCAGGCTGGTGCCGCCAAGATAGAAGGGAATGCCGGCGCGGGCGATCAGCCATTCCGGGATGAGGCAGGTCAGCGTCAGATAGGCGGCGCCGACCACCGTCACCCGGGTCAGCACGTAATCGAGATATTCCTCGGTGCGCTTGCCCGGCCGGATGCCGGGAATGAAGCCGCCGTAGCGCTTCAGATTCTCCGCCGTCTCCTCGGGATTGAACACCACCGCGGTGTAGAAGAAGCAGAAGAAGACAATGCCGGCGCCGTAAAGGAACATGTAGAGCGGCGCGCCGTGCTGGAGCGCGGTGGTGACGTAGAGCATCGCCGAGCCCCACCAGCTGTCGTCGGTGACGCTCTGGCCGGCGAACTGGACGATGGTCAGCGGCATCAGCAGCAGCGACGAGGCGAAAATCGGCGGGATGACGTTGGCGGTGTTGACCTTCAGGGGCAGGTGCGAGCGCTCCTGCTGGATCTGGCCGCGCGCGGTTTGGCGCTTGGGATACTGGATCAGCACCCGCCGCTGCGCCCGCTCCATGAAGCAGATGAACAGGATGAGCACGATCGCCAGCGCGACGATCACCATGATGATCACCGGATCGAGGCTGCCGGTGCGGCCGCCCTCGAACAATTGCGCGAGCGCGGTCGGCAGCTGGGCGACGATGCCGGCCATGATGATCAGCGACACGCCGTTGCCGACGCCGCGGCTGGTGATCTGCTCGCCCAGCCACATCAGGAACATGGTGCCGCCGACCAGGCTGATGACGGTGGTGGCGCGGAAGAAGAGGCCGGGATTGATCACCGCCGAGCCGCCCTGGCCGGCGCCCCAGCTCTCGAGCGCGACCGCCATGAAATAGCCCTGGATCGCGCACAGGAAGACGGTGCCGTAGCGGGTATATTGATTGATCTTCTTGCGGCCGGCCTCGCCTTCCTTCTTCAGCGCGCCGAGCTTTGGCGACATGCTGGTCGCCAGCTGCATGACGATCGAGGCGGTGATGTAGGGCATCACGCCCAAGGCGATCAGGCTCATCCGCTCGAGGCTGCCGCCCGAGAACATGTTGAAGAAATCGAGCACGCCGCCGCGCGTCGTCTCGAACAAAGTGCCCAATATGTAGGGATCGATGCCGGGCAGCGGCACGAACGAGAGCATGCGGAACACGACCAAGGCGCCGAGGGTGAACCACAGCCGCTTCTTGAGGTCGGCCGCCTTCGCGAAATTAGCGAGGCTGAGGCTGGCGACCATCTGGTCGGCGGCGGTGGCCATGGCTTGGATCGATTCCCCTAGGTTGCTGTGGTCATATAGGCGGCTGCGCCGTCATTGCGAGATTGCGATCCCCGGCCGGTGCCGGGGCCGCAAAGACGGCTCTACGCCTTGGCGGCCGCGGCCGCGGCTTCCCTGGCGGCCCGGCGCGCGCCCTTGCCCTTCTTCGCCGCCGCCTTGTCCGCGGCCGGGAGCGTCTCGATCAGCTCGATCGCGCCGCCGGCTCCCTCGATCGCCTTGCGGGCGCCGGCGGAGACGCCGGCGACCTTGAGCGTGAGCCTGGCCTTGAGCGTCCCCTTGCCGAGGACGCGGACGCCGTCGCGGCCGCCGCGGGCGAGGCCCGCCGCCTGCAGCGCGGGCTGGTCGAGCGTGCCTTTGGCGTCGAGCCGGCCGGCGTCGATCGCCTGCTGGATGGCGCCGACATTCACCGCGGCATGTTCGCGGGCGAAGATGTTGTTGAAGCCGCGCTTGGGCAACCGCATGTGCAGCGGCATCTGGCCGCCCTCGAAGCCGAAGATCGAGATGCCCGAGCGGCTCTTCTGGCCCTTCTGGCCGCGGCCGGCGGTCTTGCCGAGGCCCGAGCCGATGCCGCGCCCGACCCGGGTGCGGCCCTTGCGGGCACCGCGATTGTCGCGAATGTCATTCAGTTTCATGGTCTCATTCCTCGACGCGCAGCATGTGCTGCACCTTGCGGATCATGCCGCGCACCTCGGGCGTGTCGTCGAGCTCGACCGTCTTGTGACGCTTGTTGAGCCCGAGCCCGACGAGGGTGGCACGCTGGTCCGGCGTGCGGCGGATCGGCGAACCGGTCTGGGTGATTTTCAGCCTGGCCATGTCCGTCACTCCGCCAAGGCCTCGGCCTCGGCGCCGGCCTCGACGGCCGAAGTGCCTTCGCGGCGCGCCATCAGGTCGGCGATCTTGCGGCCGCGGCGCTGCGCCACCGATTTCGGGCTGGCCTGCTCGCCCAGCGCCTCGAAGGTGGCGCGGATCATGTTGTAGGGGTTCGACGTCCCCACCGACTTGGTCACCACATCGGCCACGCCGAGGCTCTCGAACACGGCGCGCATCGGGCCGCCGGCGATGATGCCGGTGCCCTGCGGCGCCGAGCGGACATAGACCCGGCCGGCGCCGAAGCGGCCGATGCCGTCATGGTGGAGGGTGCGGCCCTCGCGCAAGGGCACCCGCACCATCGCCTTCTTGGCGGCGGCGGTTGCCTTCGAAATCGCTTCGGGCACCTCGCGGGCCTTGCCGTGGCCGAAGCCGGCGCGACCCTTGCCGTCGCCAACCACCACCAGAGCGGCAAAGCCGAAGCGCTTGCCGCCCTTCACCGTTTTCGAACCGCGGTTGATGTGGACGAGCTTCTCGATCAGCTCCTCGCCGCCCTCGCCATCGCGCCCCGGACCGCCGCGGCGATCGTCGCGGCCCCGGCCGCGGCCACGGCCGCCGTCACGACCGCGCCCGCCGCGGCCGCGCTCGCGGCGCGGGTGATCGGCGTGCCGCGGTTCGACCGCTGGCGCCTCGACCGGCTGCCCGGCCGGTTGCCCGGCAGGCGAAGGCTCGGCGGCCTGCGGTTCGGCCGGTTGCCCGGCGGGCGAAGGCTCGGCGGCCTGCGGCGCGGCCGGTTGCCCGGCCGGCGAAGGCTCAGCGGCCTGCGGCGCGGCCGATTGCCCGGCCGGCGAAGGTTCAGCGGCCTGCGGCGCGGACGGCTGCTCGGTGGGCTGGGCCTCGGTAGCGACCGGCTCGGCGACAACCGGCTCGGCGGGCGCTTCGGCCGGCTGCGGATCGGCTGCGACCGTTGCGGCCGGAACAGGGTCAGCCGCGACCGGTTCGGCCGGCGCAGCTGCTGCGGTTTCCGCCTCGACCGCTTCGGCCGGCGCAGTTTCCTCTGTTTCCACCGCGGTTTCCACCGCGGTTTCCGCCTCGACCGGCTGCGCCTCGGCGGGCGCGGCCTCGGCCGCGCCCGGCGCGGTCGTCTCCGCCTCGGGGGCGTCGTTCTTCTTCTTGTCAGCCATCTCTTAAAACTCCAGTCCGCCTTCGCGTGCCGCGTCGGCGAGCGCTTTCACCCGGCCATGAAACAAATAGCCGCCGCGATCGAACACGACGCGGGTAATGCCGGCCGCTTTGGCGCGCTCGGCGATGCGGCGGCCGACGTCCTGCGCCGAGGAAATGGTGGCGCCGACCCTGGCCTTGCCGTCCTTGTCGAGCGACGAGGCGGCAGCGACGGTGCGGCCCTCGAGGTCGTCGATCACCTGCGCATAGATGTGCCGGCCCGAGCGGTGCACCGACAGGCGCGGACGACCGGCGCCGCGCAGCCGCACCGCGCTACGGACGCGCTGGCGCCGTTTGGCGAAGGGAGTGAATCTGGCCATGTTACTTCTTCTTGCCTTCTTTGCGGAAGATGTACTCGCCGCGATACTTCACGCCCTTGCCCTTGTAGGGCTCGGGCTTGCGCCAGCGGCGCACCTCGGCGGCGAACTGGCCGACGCGTTGCCGGTCGATGCCGCTGATCTCCACCGTCACCGGATCGGGCGTCACGACCTCGATGCCCTCGGGCACCGCGATGTTGACGTCGTGGCTGTAGCCGAGCTGCAGCTTGAGGGTGCGGCCCTGGGCGGCGGCGCGATAGCCGACGCCGCTGATCTCGAGCGTCTTCGAGAAGCCCTCGGTGACGCCGGTGACCAGGTTCTGCACCAAGGTGCGCTGCATGCCCCAGAAAGCGCGGGCGCGCTGGCTGTCATTGGCCGGCTTGACGCTGATGCCGTCCTCGCCGACCCGGTATTCGATCTCGTCGGCCATCTGCAGCGTCAGCGAGCCCTTCGGGCCCTTCACCGATAAGAGCTGGCCCTCGGTCGAAGCGGTGACGCCGCCGGGCAAGGCCACCGTGCGTTTGCCGATGCGCGACATCAGAACACCTCCGCCAGAACTTCGCCGCCGACATTCTGGGCGCGCGCCTCGGCGTCCGAGAGCACGCCCCTGGGCGTCGAGACGATGGTAATGCCAAGGCCATTGCGGACCCGCGGCAGCTCCTGCGCGCCGGAATAGACGCGCCGGCCCGGGCGCGAGATGCGCGACAAATGCTGGATCGCCGGCTGGCCCTCAAAATATTTGAGCTCGATGCGCAGGCCGCGATGCGGCCCCAGCGCTTCCTCGCGATAGCCGCGGATATAGCCTTCGCGCTGCAGCACATCGAGCACGTTGGCACGCAGCCGCGACGCCGGACTGACAACGCTGTCCATGCGCGCCTGCTGGCCGTTGCGGATGCGGGTGAGCATATCACCCAGTGGATCGGTCATCGGCATACCAAAACCCTTACCAGCTCGACTTGGTGAGGCCCGGAATCAGGCCCTTGTTGCCCAGTTCGCGCAGCATCACGCGCGACAGCTTGAACTTGCGATAGAAACCGCGCGCGCGGCCGGTCAGCTCGCAGCGATTGCGCACCCGGGTCGGGTTCGCATTGCGCGGCAGCTCGGCCATCTTGAGGCGCGCGATCAGGCGCTCGCTATCGTCCTTGGACTCGTCGTCCGCGATCGCCTTCAGCTTCGCATACTGGCCGGCATATTTCTTCGCCAGCCGCTTGCGCCGCTCGTTCTTGTTGATCGAACTCAGTTTCGCCATGACTTAAGTTCTCTTCCTCTCTGGAAAGGCCGGCCTCAGGCCGCCTTCTGCTGGTCCTGCTCGGCCGGGAACGGGAAATTGAACAGGCGCAGCAGCTCGCGCGCCTCCTCGGCCGTGCCGGCGCTGGTGGTGACGATGATGTCGAGGCCCCGCACCTTGTCGATGCGATCGTAATTGATCTCCGGGAAGACGATCTGCTCCTTGAGGCCGAGCGCGTAATTGCCGCGGCCATCGAACGAGCGCGGATTCAAGCCGCGGAAGTCGCGCACCCGCGGCAGCGCCACCGTCACCAGCCGGTCGACGAACTCGTACATCTGTTCGCGCCGCAGCGTCACCTTGACGCCGATCGGCATGCCCTCGCGCAGCTTGAACTGGGCGATCGACTTCTTGGCCTTGGTGATCACCGGCTTCTGGCCGGCGATCAGCTCGAGCTCGGCGGCGGCGGTCTCGACCTTCTTCTTGTCCTGGGTCGCCTCGCCAACGCCCATGTTGAGCACGACCTTGGTCAGGCGCGGCACCTGGAGGCGGTTAGCATAGCCGAACCGCTCGATCATCGCCGCGACGATGCGCTCGTCATAGTCGCGCCGCAGCCGCGGCACGTAACCGGCCGGCTTGGTGACCTTTTCGGCGCGCGGCGCCTGCTCGACCTTGTCGGCCTTGTCCGCCTTGTCGGCTTTCCTCGGCCTGGCAGGCGCATCGGCACCAGCCTCGGTCTGCTTGGCCTCGGTCTGCCCGGCCTCGGTCTGCCCGGTCTCGGCTGCCGGCGGCTCGTCAGACGCGCCCGCCGGCGGCTCGCCGGCCGACGCGACGGCGTCCTGCGGCGCTCCGCGCTGCGGCTCTTCGCCCGGCTCGGCCGCGGGCGGCCGGCCTTCGCCCTCTTGCGACACCTCGCCTTGCGGCGACGCGTCGTCGACCTGCGGCTCGGCGGCGCTCACCGGCGCGTCCTTTTTCTTCTTCTTGTCAGCCATGGATCAGTTCCCCGGACCGCGCCGCGACGCGGACCTTCTTGCCGTCGCGCTGCTCGAACCGGACCCGGGTCGGCTTGCCCGTCTTCGGATCCTCGATCGCGACCTTGGAGACGTGGATCGGCGCTTCGCGGCGCTCGATCCCGCCCTGCGGATTGGCCTGGCTCGGCTTGCGGTGGCGCGCGGCGACGTTGACGCCGGCGACGACCACCTTGCTCTGCTTCGGCATCGACCGGACGACCTCGCCATGGCGGCCCTTGTCCTTGCCGGACAGCACCACGACCTTGTCGCCCTTCTTGATCTTCACCGCCATCACAGCACCTCCGGCGCGAGGCTGATGATCTTCATGTGCTTCTTCGCCCTCAGCTCACGCACGACCGGGCCGAAGATACGGGTGCCGATCGGCTCCTGGTTGTTGTTGACCAGGACCGCCGCGTTGGAATCGAAGCGGATGGTCGAACCGTCGGGACGGTGAATGTCCTTGGCGGTGCGAACGATCACCGCGCGGTGGACGTCGCCTTTCTTGACGCGGCCGCGCGGCGCCGCCTCCTTGACCGAGACGACGATGATGTCGCCGACGCCGGCGAAGCGGCGCTTCGAGCCGCCCAGCACCTTGATGCACTGGACGCGCTTGGCGCCGCTATTGTCGGCGACGTCGAGATTGGACTGCATCTGGATCATCGATCCATTCCTTCCTCAAAACCCTGGCGCTCAGGCCTTCTTGCCCTTGCCCTTGGCCGGGGCCTTTTTCGCCTCGCCCCTGGCAGGGGCCTTTTCAGCCTTCGTGGCCTTGGCGGACGCCTTGTCGGCCTTGGCGGGCGCCTTCTCGGCCTTGTCGGCCTTGGCCGCGGCCTGAGGCTTCGCTTTGGCCGGCTTCTCGGCGTCCTTGCCCGGCTTCGCGTCGGCTTTCTCGTCCGCCTTCGCCGCCGGCCTGTCGGCCGGCTTTGCCGCGGGCGCCTCCGCCGGCTTCGCTACCGGTTCCTCGGCCGGCAGCTCGGCGAGCGCCTCGGCGGGCTTGTCGGCCGCTTTGGCCGGCTCCGCCGGACGCCCGCGGGTCTCGGCGAGAATGTCCTCGGCCGAGGCGATCTCGAGCGCCGGCGCGCTGTCCGCAGCGCCGTGCTCGGCACGGCCAAGCACCTGCCACGTCTTCAGCTTCGAGATCGGCTTCGTCTCCTCGATGCGCACGACCTGGCCGATGCGGAACGCGTTGGCCTCGTCATGGGCGTGATACGTCTTCGAGCGGCGCACGATCTTGCCGTAGAGCGGGTGCTTCACCCGCCGCTCGACCCGCACCACCACCGTCTTGTCGGCCTTGTCGGACACGATCGTCCCGGTCAGCACTCGCCTGGGCATGTCACTTCGCTCCCTGCGCACCGGCCGCGGCGCGGGTGCGTTCATTCTGCAGCGTGCGGATGCGGGCGATGCTGCGGCGCACCTCGCGCACCCGCGACGGCTTCTCGATCTGGTTGGTGGCGGCCTGGAAGCGCAGGTTGAACTGCTCGCGCTTCAGCTCGGCGAGCTGCTCGACCAGCTGGTCGTCGGTCTGCGACCGCAGACTCTCAATCTTGTTCATCGTGCGGCTTCCTCGAGCAGCGATTCGCCGAGGCGGGCGACCACCTTGGTCTTGATCGGCAACTTCTCGGCCGCGCGCTCGAACGCGGTCTTGGCGATCGAGCCGGGAATGCCGTCCAGTTCGAACAGGATGCGGCCCGGCTTCACCCGGCACACCCAATATTCCGGGCTGCCCTTGCCCGAGCCCATCCGCACCTCGGCCGGCTTCGACGACACCGGCACGTCCGGGAAGATGCGGATCCACAGCCTACCCTGGCGCTTGATGTGGCGGGTGATGGCGCGGCGCGCCGCCTCGATCTGGCGGGCGGTGATCCGCTCCGGCTCGAGCGCCTTGAGGCCGAACGCGCCGAAATTGAGGCTCGTCCCGCCCTTGGCGTCGCCGTGAATGCGGCCCTTGTGGGCCTTGCGGAAGCGGGTGCGCTTGGGTTGCAGCATGATTTTTGTCCTAGCGGGCCGGGCGGACGCCGGAGGTCTGTGCCTCCATCATCAGCCGGTCCTGCGAGAGCGGGTCGTGACCCAGGATTTCGCCCTTGAAGATCCAAACCTTGACGCCGCAAACGCCGTAGGCGGTGTGCGCCTCGGCCTCGGCATAATCGACGTTGGCGCGCAGCGTGTGCAGCGGCACCCGGCCCTCGCGATACCATTCGGTGCGGGCGATCTCGGCGCCGCCGAGGCGGCCCGAGCAGGTGATGCGGATGCCCTCGGCGCCAAGCCGCAGCGCCGACTGCACCGCCCGCTTCATCGCCCGGCGGAACGCGATGCGGCGCTCGAGCTGGTCGGCAACGCCCTGAGCGACCAGCCGCGCATCGATCTCCGGCTTGCGGATCTCGACGATGTTGAGGCTGACGTCGGAATTGGTCATCGCGCCCAATTGCTTGCGCAATTTCTCGATGTCGGCGCCCTTCTTGCCGATGATCACGCCGGGACGGGCCGCGTAGATCGACACCCGGCACAGCTTCGCCGGCCGCTCGATCACCACCTTTGAAACCGCCGCCTGCGGCAGCGAATCGATGATGAACTTGCGGATCTTGAGGTCCTCGAGCAGCAGCCGGCCGTAATCGTCGCCTTCGGCGTACCAGCGGCTGTCCCAGGTCCGGTTGATCTGCAGCCTGAGCCCGATCGGAGAGGATTTCTGACCCATGTTTAGGCTTCCTGCTGCTCGCGCACGACGATGCGCACGCGGCTGAACGGCTTGACGATGCGAGCGGCTCGGCCGCGTGCGCGCGGGTTCCAGCGCTTCATTGACAGGCTCTTGCCGACGCTGGCCTCGGCGACGACGAGGCTGTCGACGTCGAGATTGTGATTGTTCTCGGCATTGGCGATCGCCGAGGCGAGCACCTTGCGGACGTCGCGCGCCATCGCCTTGGGCGAGAAAGCGAGGATGTTCATCGCCTCCTCGGCCTTGCGCCCGCGGATCTGGCCGGCGACGAGATTGAGCTTCTGCGCCGAGCCGCGGATCTGCGAGCCGACCGCCAGCGCCTCATGCTCGCCGACGCGGCGGGAGGATTTCTGCTTGCCCATTACTCGGCCCTCTTGCCCTTGCGGTCGGCGGCGTGGCCGGCGAAGAAGCGGGTGGGCGCGAACTCGCCCAGCTTCATGCCGACCATTTCCTCGCTGACCGAGACGGGGATGAATTTGCGGCCGTTGTAGACATTGAAGGTCAGGCCGACGAACTGCGGCAGGATCGTCGAACGGCGCGACCAGGTCTTGATCGGCGCGCGGCCGCCCGCTTCCTGCGCGGCCTCTGCCTTTTTCAGCAGCGACAGCTCGACGAACGGGCCTTTCCAGACGGAGCGGGCCATGGCTTACCTCTTCTTCTTGGCGTGGCGGGAACGGATGATCAGCTTGTCCGTCGCCTTGTTCTTGCGGGTGCGGGCGCCCTTGGTCGGCTTGCCCCACGGCGTCACCGGATGGCGGCCGCCCGAGGTGCGGCCCTCGCCGCCGCCGTGCGGGTGGTCGACCGGATTCTTGGCCACGCCGCGGGTCAACGGGCGCTTGCCGAGCCAGCGGTTGCGGCCGGCCTTGGCGAAATTCTGGTTCTGGTTGTCCGGGTTGGAGACGGCGCCGACCGTGCCCATGCAGTCCGAGCGGATGTAGCGCTGCTCGCCCGAGTTCAGGCGCACGATCACCATGCCGCGATCCCGCCCGACCACCTGGACGTAGGTGCCGGCGGCGCGGGCGATCTGGCCGCCCTTGCCCGGCTTCATCTCGACATTGTGGACGATGGTGCCGACCGGCATCTGCCCCAGCTCCATCGCGTTGCCCGGCTTCACGTCGACCCGGCGGCCGGCGACGATGACGTCGCCGACGGCCATGCGCTGCGGCGCCAGGATGTAGGCCAGCTCGTCGTCCTGGTAGCGAACGAGGGCGATGAAGGCGGTGCGGTTGGGATCATATTCGAGCCGCTCGACGGTTGCCGGCACGTCCCACTTGCGGCGCCGGAAATCGATGTAGCGGTACTTCTGCTTGGGCCCGCCGGCGATGCCGCGCGAAGTGACATGACCCTTGTTGTTGCGCCCGCCGGTCTTGCGCTTGCCTTCGACCAGCGCCTTGACCGGCTTGCCCTTCCACAGGCCCGACTTGTCGACCAGGATCAGGCCGCGCTGCGACGAGGTGGTCGGATTATATTGCTTGAGTGCCATCGCTGCCGCCTCAGATTCCGGTGGTGACGTCGATCGACTGGCCGTCGGCCAGCGTCACGATCGCTTTCTTGACGTCCGAGCGCTGGTAGGGACGCCCGCGCCAGCGCTTCGA
>JBQTJR010000185.1:0-4793 GCA_052386895.1 Sphingosinicella sp. | reverse complement strand
ATGAAGCTGGTCGCCCTGATTGCCGCCTCGCGCGATGCCCGGGCGCCCGCCTCGCTGATGGCGATGCTGTCGCTTGCCGGCCGCGTCGTGCTCGAACGTCAAATACGGCTCGCCGACCAGGCGGGAGCGGCGCCGATCATTCTCCTCGTCGAGCGACTGCCCGACGACCTTGCGGTCGAGATCGACCGCCTTCGGCGCGAGGGCTGGCCGCTCAGGATCGCGCGCACGCCAGCCGAGGCGGTCGCGACGATCGGGGCGGACGATCGCGTGCTGCTTCTGGCCGACGGCGCGGTCAGCGACGCGGCGCAGGTGGAGCGGCTACTGGAGAGCGACGATGCCGTGGTGCTCTCCGTTCCCGATGCCGGATTGGGCGAGACCTACGAGCGGATCGACGCCAGCTCGCGCTGGGCCGGCCTTGCCGTTTGCCCGGGCGAAATTGTGATCGACACGGCGATGATGCTGCGCGACTGGGATTTCGTTTCGACCCTGCTCCGGCGCATACTGCAGTCCGGCGCGATCTCCCTGGCGGCGGCGAGCCGCGTCGCGATCGTCGCGGACCAAGCGGCCGCCGCTGCATTCGAGCGCCAGCTCATCACCGATGCCTGGCAAAGCAAGGGAAGCTGGGCCTCGCACCTGCTGGCGCCGGCCGAGCGCGGCCTCACCCGGGCAGTGCTGGGAAGCCGGATCGGCCCCCATACGCTCGGCAGCCTGGCCGCCCTGCTGGCCGGCGCCGGCGCCGCCGTGCTCGCCCTGGGTTGGCCAAGCACCGGCTTTGCGCTGCTGCTGCTGGCGACGCCGGTCGAAGGGGGCGCCCAGCGGCTGGCACACATCCGCATGGAGGAGACGGTGTCCTGCTGGTGGGCGCTGCTGCTGCCGCTGCTGGCCGTCGCCGGCCTGATCGGGCTGGCCAATGCGATGCTCGCCGATCTGGGATGGGGCTTGCCGTTCCTGGCGGTCACCACGCTCGCTTTCCTGGCGGCGCTCGAGATCGAGCGAAGCGACCAGAGGCCGCCGGGCGATGTCTGGCTGGCCGAGCGGCGGTCGATGATCTGGGCGCTGCTGCCCTTTGCGCTGTTCGGGGCCTGGCCGATCGGCCTGGCGGCGTTGTTCCTTTATGCCGCCGGCTCCTTCTTCTGGGCGCAGCACTGGGCCCACAGCCGCGGCGAGCGGCAAAAAGATTAGCGACAGATTAACCATGCCGTCGGTAGGACGGCTGCATGGCGAAAGCTCCACCCGGGCAGCGCGAAGGTCAGCGCGATGCCGCTCGCCAGCTATTGGCGGCGAGCCGCGAGCGATTTGCCACGGCTGCCACCGACCTGTTGCTGTCGGAGCAGGTCCGGCTGACCGAATGGCAGCGGATCACCGCCTCGCGGCTGCTCGCCCGCCTGGTTCGCACGGTCGAGGTGAATCTGCGCACTGGCCTCGCGGCGCGGTATTCCGACAATGACATGCTGCACGCGGCATTGACCTCAGCGCAGGTGCCGATCGCGACCCCGATCCTCGAGCGGACGCAGGCGCTGCGCGATCCGGATTTGATCAGCGTACTGGTGCGGCGGGTCGAGGAGCACCGTTTCTGGAAATCCCGCGTCGAACATGGCCGCGAATATGTGGTGTCACTGGTCAGCGATGCCGACCAGGCGATTGCCGCCGACGCAATGGCATTGGTGATCGCGCGCAGCCGCCGTTTCGACCGCTTCGAAGAACCGAGCGTCGGCCGTGCCGAACTGCCGGCCGAGTTGCAGCACCGCCTGGTGTGGATCGTCGCGGCCGCGCTCAGGCAGTATCTCGTCCAGCAGCACGACTTGGCCGCGGTCGACGCGGTGATCGGCGAGGTCGCGTCGGCGCTGATTGCCAGCTACGACGAAGGCGAAACCTTCGATGCGCTGGCGCTAAAGCTTAGCCGTCGGCTGCAAGCGAGTGGCCGGCTCAGCGGCGCCGAGCTGAACCGGATGCTCGAGGACGGGCTGCTGCCCATGTTCCTCGCGGGGCTTTCCCTGCTCAACCGGCTCGATTTGGCCGCGGCATGGGAAATCCTGGCCGATCCGCGCGGCCGCGGCCCCGCGCTGCTGCTGCGGGCCGCGGCGCTGTCGCGAGAAGAAGCGGCGATCTTGCTGATTTCGCTCAACGCCCGCGGCCCGCTTTTCTCCGGCGCCGAAGGTGAAACGGCCGCCGCACAGCTCGAGCTTTTCGACGCGATCGACATCGACGGCGCCCGCGAAGTGTTGCGGCTTTGGCAGTTTCATCCCGCCTACCGGGCCAGCGTCGCGCGCATGTCGACCCGTACCCGCGGGGTGGCGAGCGAAGCGGCGTGAGCGTCATCGCCGACCCCGAACGGCCGATCACCGGCCGGGTCGACGCCGCCGGCCGGTTGATCGCCGCCGATCCGGAGCTCGCCGACCTCAATGCCCGGTCGGGGGGCTCCGACGGCACCTTGTCGGTGCCGCAGATCGCCGCGCTGGCACAGCTGGCGCGTCGCCTCGGCGTCCCCATTTCGCGGCCGGCAATCGCAGCCGACGGCGCGCATGACATAGAATTGTGGGTGCGCGCCGCGCCCGAGGGCGATGAGGTTGCGCTGTCGATTACCGGTTGGGACGAGCGGCCGGCGCAAGAACCGGCGCCGACACCGGGGGTGGAGCGCGAACAAGACTTCCTGCGCTCGACCGCCGACTGGATCTGGGAAACCGACGAGACGCTAAAGATTACCGCGCTCGCCGGGGCAGCGAGCGTCACCGGGCGCTCCGATGGCGAGATGATCGGCAAGCCGCTCACCGACCTGTTCCGCTTCCACGAAGGCGCAGGGGGCCAAATGCCGATTCTCACCGCGCTTGCTCAGCACAGCCGCTTCCTGGGGCAGGTGGCAAATCTGCAGGGGAGCGACGAATCCCGCTACATCCTGTCCGGCGTGCCGCTGATCGACGGCATGGGTCGCTTTGCCGGCTTTCGCGGCTCGGCGGTGCTGCTCGCCGAGGAGCCGGCCGAGCGGCCGACGCCGCCGCGGCGAAACTCGCCCTTTTCCGAGCGGCTCGACATGGCGCTGAGAACGCCGCTCGCCTTCATCGTCGAAAATGCCGAGCGGCTGCAAACCCAGCCTGACGGACCATTGCGCCGCAACTATACCGGCTATGCCGCCGACATTGCGGCGGCCGCTCGCCACCTGCTGACGCTGGTCGACGATCTCATCGACCTGCAGGCGATCGAGCGCGCCGATTTCCACCCGGACGCCGAGCCAATCGACCTCGCCGACCTGGCGCGCCGTGCCGCCGGCCTGCTGTCGGTGCGGGCTGCGGCGCGGGGTATCGCGATCGATGCGCCCGCCGCCGGCGAGGGCCTGCCGGCAATCGGCGATTTCACCCGCGCCTTGCAAGTGCTGGTCAATCTGATCGGCAACGCGATCAACCATTCGCCCGACGGTGGCCAGGTGTGGGTGCGCAGCGACGGCCCGCCGGGAATGGCGGCGATCATCGTCGCCGACCAGGGCCGGGGCATCGCGCCCGAAAACCAGGATCGCATCTTCGAACGCTTCGAGCGGATCGAGCCTGGCGAAAGCTCGGGTTCCGGGCTCGGCCTCTACATCGCCCGTCGCCTGGCGCGGGCGATGGGCGGTGACGTCTCCGTCGACAGCGCCCCCGGCCAGGGCGCGCGTTTCGTATTCACATTGCCCGCGAACAACCAGTAGCAATTTCCTCATCCGAAAGCGTTTTGCCGCTGGTTCTGGACAAGCCAGGCGGCCACCGCCACTGTCCGGCGCGGCATTCTACAGGGGAGAATCATGCACCGGTTCGGCGAGGGCGATTTCGAGGACCTGTGCCGCGCCGGGCGGGTGAAAATCGAGATGGACTCGCTCGAGGACCGGCGACGCCAGGGTGTCCGGCGGTTCTGGCTGATTTTCGCCGCGTCGATCGTCCTTGCCGCGATCCTGCTGGTCGGGTTGTGGAGCATCGACTGGCCGGTGGCGGCGATCGTCGCCGCCATCGCCATTGTCGCGTTGGGACTGGGATTCGGCCTTGGTCCGCTGGGCGCAACCAAGCGGGCGCTGAAGCAGCCGGTGCTCGCGACGCTCGCCGAGAAAGGCGGCATCGAATATCTCGAAACCGGCTTCGATCCGCCGGTCTTTCCAGAGGCGAGCCGTATCCTGTTCGGCGGTATCAGCAACTATTCCTTCAGCGACCTGTTCTGGGCAACCGATGGCGAGGGGAAGAGATATGCGGTTTATGAGGGCACCCTGACCCGCCGCCAGGGCAAGCACACGATCACCATTTTCACCGGCCAGTTCTTCGCCTTTCAGCGGCGCACGCCCGGCCATGCCGAGATGGCGGTGTTGCCCGACAAGGGGCTGTTCAACTTCTTCTCGCCAAAGGGAATGGAGCGGCTGAAGTTCGAGTCCGACCCTGACTTCGAGCAGAAGTTCGAAGTCTATAGCGACCAGCCCAGCGCCGCGATGTCGCTGGTCGGGAGCGACGTCCGGCGCCTGTTGCTGGAGTTGCGCCAGCAAAACAAGGTGTGGACCTATGTCGGGCCGGACGACGTGCTCGTCGCTTTGTGGGGCAAGGACCGGTTCGAGCCGGGCAGCATGTTTCGCAGCCGGCCGGCGCGCGAGCGGGTGCGGCAAATGTTCGATGAGGTCTGCGCTTCCCTGACCACGTTGACGAAGCTGAAGGCCGCGTTCGACTAGGGTCAGGACCCATTAAAGGGATTCACAGGGAAGCTTGTATCTGATTCAATGGTGGTGTCGAGGAGGCGCTGCCATGAGTGATCTGATCTGGCTGACGCAGGCGCAGATGCGCCGGATCGAG
>JBQTJR010000184.1:0-8791 GCA_052386895.1 Sphingosinicella sp. | reverse complement strand
GGCCGGCGGGCCGGACCTGCCGGCCAGGATCGTCCAGCCCAATATCGGCCAGCACGAGAAATGGCGCCCGCATTTCGCGCTGCGCAACCTCCGCCGGCTCGGCGCGCTGTCGCGCGATGCGCAGGCGCGCGGACCGCGGCTGCTGATCTGGCCGGAAGCGGCGGTGACCGAGCCGGTGCTCGACGAGCGAACCGACTATCGGCTCGACACCTGGATCGTGCGCCGCGCGGTCAGCCGCATGATGCGGCCGGACGACGTGCTGCTGACCGGCGGGCTGGCGGTGCTGGCGGCCGACCGCCGCCGCCCCGACGGCGCCACCAACAGCATTTTCGCGATCGACGGAACCGGCCGCATCCGCGCCCGCTACGACAAGGCGCACCTCGTGCCTTTTGGCGAGTATCTGCCTATGCGCGCACTGCTCACCGGCCTCGGTCTGTCGCGGCTGGCGCCGGGCGATCTCGATTTCCGCCCCGGCCCGGGCCCGCGCACTCTTGCCATCCCGGGCGTCGGCCCGGTCGGCTTCCAGCTCTGCTACGAGATCGTCTTCTCGGGCGAGGTGGCCGAACGCGGCCGCCGCCCGGCCTTCCTGTTCAACCCGTCCAACGACGCCTGGTTCGGCGCCTGGGGGCCGCCGCAGCACCTCGCCCAGGCGCGGCTGCGCGCGCTCGAAGAAGGGCTGCCGGTGATCCGCGCCACCCCGACCGGCATCTCGGCGGTGATCGACGCCAATGGCCGGCTGCTGCACGCGCTGCCGCTCGGGCAGGAGGGCGCGATCGACACGCGACTGCCGCCGCCGGCGCCGCCGACCCTGTTCGCAAGGCTGGGCAACATCGCCAGCCTCGGCTTCGCGCTGCTGCTTACCGGTGCGGCGATTGCGGTCCGGCGAAAAGCAAGCTAGGCGCGCGCCGCAAGGATTTCGGTCCTTCTCCAATCTTCTCGTATTTCCGCTCCCCGGAGGCCACTTTCACGCATGCGCAGCCATTACCTTTTCACCTCGGAATCGGTGTCCGAAGGCCATCCCGACAAGGTCGCCGACCAGATTTCCGATACCGTTGTCGACTTCATGATCGGCGAGGATTCGGAGGCGCGCGTCGCCTGCGAATGCCTGGTCACCACCAGGCGGATCGTCATCGGCGGCGAGATCCGCTGCAAGCCGGTCTACGACGAGGATCGCTGGCACGAGACTCACGGCTGGCGTCCGGGCGTCCGCGATGAAATCGAGAAGCTGATCCGCAGGACGGTTCGCGAAATCGGGTACGAGCAGGACGGCTTCCACTGGGAGCACGCCGACTTCGATAACCTCCTCCACGGCCAGTCCGCCCACATCGCCCAGGGCGTCGACGCGAAGGGCAACAAGGACGAGGGCGCCGGCGACCAGGGCATCATGTTCGGCTTCGCCTGCGACGAGACCGACGAATATATGCCGGCGACGCTGCATTATTCGCACCGCATCCTCGAGCGGCTCGCCGCCGACCGCCGCTCCGGCGCCGCCGATTTCCTCGAGCCCGATGCCAAGAGCCAGGTCACGCTCGAATATGCCGAAGGCCGGCCGGTGCGGGCCAACAAGCTGGTCGTCTCGACCCAGCATTCGGCATCTTTGAGCAACGAGGCCGGCCAGGCGCGGCTGCGCGATTATGTGAAAGGTGTGATGAACGACGTCATGCCGTCGGGCTGGATGCCGGCCGACGACGCGGCGATCTTCGTCAACCCGACCGGCATGTTCGAGATCGGCGGCCCCGACGGCGACGCCGGCCTCACCGGCCGCAAGATCATCGTCGACACCTATGGCGGCGCCGCGCCGCACGGCGGCGGCGCGTTCTCGGGCAAGGATCCGACCAAGGTCGACCGCTCGGCCGCCTACGCCTCCCGCTACCTCGCCAAGAACGTCGTCGCCGCCGGCCTGGCGCGGCGCTGCACCATCCAGCTGTCCTACGCGATCGGCGTCGCCGAGCCCCTGTCCTTCTACGTCGACCTGCACGGCACCGGCCGCGACGGCATCGAGGCGGCGAAGCTCGAGGACGTGCTGCCGCGGCTGATGCGGCTGACGCCGAAGGGCATTCGCACCCATCTCGGCCTCAACGCGCCGATCTACCTCCCGACCGCGGCCTACGGCCATTTCGGCCGCAAGCCCGAGGGCGAGCGCTTTAGCTGGGAGCGGACCGACCTGGTCGACGCGCTCAAAAGCGAGTTCGCTTGACTATTCCACCTCGCAGCGAACCGGGTGCACCCGGCCGCCGCGGCGCAGCGTCCCCGCCGCGCGATTGCGCGGCAGCATCCGCGCTCTGAGCTGCGCTTCGAAGCGCATCGCGCCCGGGTCGACGAGGTCGACCCGGATCTCGCGCGCGTCGATCCAGCTGCGGCCGACCTCGGTAGCGATCGCGCCTCCATTGACGGTCAGCCGTGCCCCGACCAGCGGCAAGGTGATGGTGTGGCCGACAGCGCCGTTGAGGACGATGCCGCTGCCGTCGGTCGTCCGGCAGGAGATGCCGCCGGTCGCCAGCGCCGGCGAGCCGGCGATCAACAGCAAGGCAGCAAGCAAGTAGCGCATCGGCCCGGCCTAGCATCGCGCGCCTGAACCGGAGATAGCGCCTCCGTGGCCGATCCGCTCACCATCCGCCGGCTCTACGGCCGCGTTCGCGGCCACAAATTGCGGCCGCGGCAGGCGGCGCTGATCGACGAGCTGTTGCCCGGGATCGCCGTTCCGGAGGAAGGGCCGATCGACCCGCGCGCCTTGTTCGGTGACGTCAGGGACCATGATCGCCCGCTCCATTTCGAGATCGGCTTCGGTTCGGGCGAGCACCTCGCGGCGCGCGCCGCCATGCTGCCAGGCCACGCTTTCATCGGCGCCGAGCCCTTCCTCAACGGCGTCGCCGCCGCTCTGGGCCATGTCCGCGACCGCGGGCTGGCCTACGTGCGGCTGCACATGGGCGACGCGCTCGGCGTGCTCGAGCGGCTGCCGGAGGCGAGCCTCGATTTCGTCTACCTGCTCCACCCCGATCCCTGGCCGAAGGCGCGCCACGCCAAGCGGCGGATGGTCAATCCCGGGCCGGTCGGGCTGATTGCCGCGAAGCTGAAGCCGGGCGGCGAGTTCCGGCTTTCGACCGACGATCCGATCTTCTGCCGCTGGGCGATGATGGTGATGACGCCGCGAAGCGACTTCGAATGGACCGCCAGCCAGGCGCGCGATTTCCTCGAGCGGCCCGAGGACTGGCCGGCGACCCGCTACGAGGCCAAGGCGCGGGCCCAAGGCCACGAAATCTGGTATTTCCGCTATCGCCGCGCCTAGCGCGCCGGCGTCAGCCGCAGCAGCCTCGCCCCGGCCCTATCTTCGAGCAGCCAGACCGAGCCGTCCGGCGCCTGCTCGACTTCGCGGATGCGCGCGCCCATCGCCCAGCGGCTGGCCTCGCGCGCGCGTTCACCGTCGATGTCGACATGGACCAGCGCCTCGCCGGAGAGGCCGGCGATCAGCGCGTCGCCGCGCCAGCGCGGGAACATCGAGCCGCTGTAGATGATCATGTCGCCCGGCGAGATCACCGGCGTCCACGTCACCAGAGGTGCCGCGAACTCGGGTCGCGTGCGATGATCGGGGATCGGCCGGCCGTCATAATGGTCGCCGTCGGAGACGATCGGGTAGCCGTAGTTGCGGCCGCGGACGATGAGGTTCATCTCGTCGCCGCCCTCGGGGCCCATCTCCACCTCCCACAGGCGGCCGTCGGGTGCGAACGCGATGCCGAGCGGGTTGCGATGGCCGAGCGTCCACACCTGCGCGGCGACGCCGCCCTGGGCGGTGAACGGATTGTCTGCCGGCACGCTGCCGTCCGGGTTAAGGCGCAGGATCTTGCCGAGATTGGCGTTCATGTCCTGCGCCGGGGTGAATTGCTGGCGGTCGCCCGAGCTGATGAACAGGTATCGGCCGTCGGGCGAGAAAGCGAGGCGATGGCCGTAATGGCCGCGGCCGGTCACCTTCGGCTGCTGGCGCCAGATCACCTGCAGCCCCTCGAGCCGGGCGGCGGCGCCCTCGCGGACCAGCCGCGCGCGGCCGACCGCGGCGCCGCGGACGCCGCCTTCGCCGGCCTCGACCCAGCTCAAATAGACGAGGTTGTTGGCGGCAAAATCGGGGTGGAGGACGACGTCGCCGAGGCCGCCCTGGCCGCCATAATCGACCGGCGGGACGCCGGTGACTTCGCTGACCGCGACCGCCGCTGCGCCCGGCGCATTGGCGAGGGCGACCAGCCGCAGCCGGCCCGGCTTCTCGGTGACGAGCAGCTCGCCGCTCGGCAGGAAGGTCATCGCCCAGGGTTCGTCGAATCGCCCCAGCTCCATCACCTGGAACGGCGGCGCGCCGCCTTGCGCGGCGGCGTCGTTGCGGTCGGCGGTGCAGGCGAACAGGGCCAGGGAAGGGAGCAGCAGGCGGAAGGCGCGCATCTTCGTGACTCCTTTTGCGTCTCGCCTTCTAGCGTGCTTGAAGGCGCGTCCAAGCCTGCACACGACCAACCGGCATGACGATTCGGCCAATCCTGCTCCTTGCTGCCACGCTCGCTCTCGCCGGCTGCGCGGCAATGACCGCGCGAGCCAGCGGCGACAGCGGCTTTTTCGACCGGCTCGAGCGCCTTTGCGGCCAGGCGTTCGAGGGCCGGATCGTCAGCCCGCCGGTCGAGGCCGACGCCGCCTTCGCCGGCCGCCGGCTGGTGATGCACGTGCGTTCATGCTCGGCGGGCGCAATAAGAATTCCGTTCCACGTCGGCGACGACCGCTCGCGCACCTGGGTGATCACCCGCCCCGGCGGCCGCCTCCGGCTTAAGCACGATCATCGCCACCAGGACGGCAGCGAGGACGCGCTCAGCCAATATGGTGGCGACAGCCTCGGCGAGGCCGCGGCGGCGAGGCAGGAATTCCCGGCCGACGAATTTTCGCGCGACCTGTTCGTCGGCCGCAACATTCCCCAATCGGCGATCAATGTCTGGGCGATGGAGATCGAGCCGGGGCGGATGTTTGCCTACGAGCTGCGCCGGCCGGGCCGCTTCTTCCGCGTCGAGTTCGACCTTGCCCGGCCGGTGCCGGCGCCGCCGCCGCCCTGGGGAAGCTGACCCGCAATCCATGGGTCAATCCGCTCCAGTCTCCGCTTGCCCGCTCGTGCCGCCGCGCCTATATCGCGCTCGCCTTTCTCGACATCGGTGACGACGTTGAGGCTGGTCCCGGGGGAACCGGGGCCGGCGGCGCACAGGATTTATCTGCAAGGATCGTCGATGGCCGACATGGCCGCACTGCAGCAACTGATCGAACCGGAGGTCGAGGCCGAGGGCTTCGCGCTGGTGCGCGTGATGATGACCGGCGCCGGCGGCGATCCGGTGCTGCAGGTGATGGCCGAGCGGCCCGACACCGGCCAGCTCGACCTCGCCGACTGCGAGCGCTTGTCGCGGCGGCTGTCGAACGCACTCGATTCAGCCGACCCGATCGAGCACCACTACCGGCTCGAGGTTTCTTCGCCCGGCATCGACCGGCCGCTGACCAGGCCAGGGGATTTCGAGACTTGGAAAGGCCACGAGGCGCGCGTCCGGCTCGAGCAGAAAATCGGCGGCCGCGGCGATTTCCGCGGCACTTTGCGTGGTCTGAAGGATGACGAGATTCGCCTCGACGTCGATGGGCTCGGCGAAGTGCGGCTGCCGCGCGCCAACGTCCGCTCGGCCAAGCTCTTGCTCACCGACAAGCTGCTCGCCGCCACCGCGCCGCTCAACCCGCGCGGCGCCGACACTTTTGAACAGGAACTGGAACAACAGGAATGAACGCCACCGCCGTTTCCGCCAACAAGGCCGAGCTGCTCGCCATCGCCGACGCCGTCGCGCGCGAGAAACTGATCGACAAGGGCATCGTCATCGAGGCGATGGAGGACGCCATCCAGCGCGCCGCCCGCGCCCGCTACGGCGCCGAGAACGACATCCGCGCCAAGCTCGACCCGGTCTCCGGCGATCTTCGCCTGGGGCGCGTCGTCGAGGTGGTCGAGGAGGTCGACGACTATTTCAAGCAGGTCAATCTCGAGGACGCGGCGAAGCTGCAGAAGGACGCCAAGCTCGGCGATTTCATCGTCGATCCGCTGCCGCCGGTCGAGTTCGGCCGCATCGCCGCCCAGGCCGCCAAGCAGGTGATTTTCCAGAAGGTGCGCGATGCCGAGCGCGAGCGCCAGTACGAGGAGTTCAAGGACCGCGGCGGCGAGATCATCACCGGCGTCACCAAGCGGGTCGAGTTCGGCCATGTCGTCGTCGATCTCGGCCGCGCCGAGGGCGTTATCCGCCGCGACCAGCAGATCCCGCGCGAGATACTGCGGGTCGGCGACCGCGTGCGCAGCCTGATCCTGAGGGTGGCGCGCGAGAATCGCGGGCCGCAAATCTTCCTTTCCCGGGCGCACCCCGAGTTCATGAAGAAGCTGTTCGCGCAGGAAGTGCCCGAGATCTACGACGGCATCATCGAGATCAAGGCGGCGGCGCGCGATCCCGGCAGCCGCGCCAAGATCGGCGTGCTCTCCCACGACAGCTCGATCGACCCGGTCGGCGCCAGCGTCGGCATGAAGGGCAGCCGCGTGCAGGCGGTGGTGCAGGAGCTGCAGGGCGAAAAGATCGACATCATCCCCTGGTCGCCCGATCTCGCCACCTTCGTCGTCAACGCGCTGCAGCCGGCAACGGTCAGCCGCGTCGTCATCGACGAGGAAGAGAGCCGGATCGAGGTGGTGGTGCCCGACGACCAGCTCAGCCTGGCGATCGGCCGCCGCGGTCAGAACGTGCGGCTCGCCAGCCAGCTGTCCGATTCGGCGATCGACATCATGACCGAGGCCGACGCCAGCGAGAAGCGCCAGCGCGAGTTCGTCGAGCGCTCGGAGCTGTTCATGGCCGAGCTCGACGTCGACGAGACGCTGGCGCAATTGCTGGTCGCCGAGGGATTCGGCACGCTCGAGGAAGTCGCCTACGTCGAGTCCGAGGAGATTAGCGGCATCGAAGGCTTCGACGAGGAGCTGGCGGCCGAGCTGCAGAACCGCGCCGCCGAGGCGCTGGAGCGGCGCGAGGCGGCCTCGCGCGAGGAGCGCCGGGCGATGGGGGTCGAGGACAGCCTCGCCGAGATGCCCTATTTGACCGAGCAGATGCTGGTGACCCTGGGCAAGGCGGGCATCAAGACCCTCGACGACCTTGCCGACCTCGCCTCCGACGAGCTGGTCGCGCGGCGGCGGATCGAGCCGCGGCGCCGGCCCGAGACCCTCCGGCCCGAGGAGCGCGGCGGCGTGCTCGCCGAATATGCGCTCAGCGAAGAACAGGGCAACGAGATTATCATGGCCGCCCGCGCCCACTGGTTCGAGGACGAGGACGAGAAGGCGCCGAAGGCTGAAGGGGAGGACGCGGTTGCGGAATCCCGGCCATGAGGCGCTGAGCGAAAGCGACGCCAACGCCGGGACGGTCCACGTCCCGGAGCGAACCTGCATCCTCAGCCGCCGCACGGCGCCGCGCAACGCGCTGATCCGGCTCGCGCTGTCGCCCGGCGGCGAGGTGCTGCCCGACGTGCGCGCCCGCGCGCCCGGCCGCGGTGCCTGGATCGGCGTCGACCGGGAGAGGGTGCAGGCGGCGCAGGCGAAGGGCAAATTGCGCACTGCGTTGCTGCGCGCCTTTCGGGTGAGCGAGCTTGATATCCCAGAGGATCTTGCCGGCCGCATCGAGGCGGCGCTGCAGCAGGGCGCGCTCGACCGGCTGGGGCTGGAAGCGCGCGCCGGTCATCTCGTCACCGGCAGCGACCGCATCGAGCAGGCCGCGCGCGCGGGCAAGGTGCACCTGCTGCTCCACGCCGACGATGCCGCCGGGGACGGCAGCCGCCGGCTCGAGCAGGCTTTGCGGGTCGGCTCGGACGGATCGGCGCCGCCGGCGATGGAAATTCCCTGCGGCCGCGCCATATTGTCATTGGCGCTTGGACGCGAGAATGTGGTACACGCCGCGCTCGTGGACGGCGGTGCGGCGGCGCGTGTCTCCCACTGGGTCGGCCGCTGGCGCTCCTTTCTTGGGAATGAGCGAGTCCGCACCGGGCACGCGCCCGGCGTGGGCATGGATGTTGTGAGCGAAGGACTGGAATGAGCGAGACGACCGAAAAGCCGAAGCTCGGCATGCGCGCGCCGCTGGGCGTCAAGCGCACGATCGAGACCGGCAAGGTGAAGCAGAGCTTCAGCCACGGCCGTTCGAACACGGTGGTGGTCGAGGTCAAGAAGCGCCGCATCCTCGGCCGTTCCGCCGAGCCGGTCGAAGCGCCGCGCACCGAGCCGGCCGCGCCCGCCGTCGCCCCCCCGCCGGCGCCCGCCGCCAGGGCGCCCGAGCCGAAGCCGGCCGCGCGCCCGGCCGACGACGCCCCCGCCCGCCGCGAGCGGGCCGAGAAGCTGCAGCGCGAAGCGGAGAAAGACCGTCTCGCGCAGCTCGAGGAGACGCGCCGCCGCGAGGACAAGCAGGCGCAGGAAGCGAGCGAGGACGAGCGCCGGCGCATCGAGGAAAAGAAGGCCGAGCTGGCCCGCGCCGAGGAGGAAGCGAAGCAGCGCGCCGACGAGGAAACCAGGGCGGCCGCGGAGGCCCTCCAGGCCCCGCCCGAGCCGACGCAGCCGGTCGTCGACGAGGACGAGCAAGGCGAGCGCGCCCGCCGCGGTGCGCGCCCGGGCCATGCCCCCGCCCGCCGGCCGGAGCCGGCGCCGCCGGTGCGCGGCCCCGACGAGCAACGCCGCGAAACCGGCAAGCTGACCCTCACCCGCGCGCACGACGACGAGGGCGATGCCCGC
>JBQTJR010000183.1:0-6746 GCA_052386895.1 Sphingosinicella sp. | reverse complement strand
CAAAAGCTCCCAAGCGGGTATCCTGACTGCAAACTAGCATAATCACAATGGCGCAAAGGTTAAGCCGGGTGCTTAAGCCGCGTTCGCGATCGTTCAGGCGGCCTTGGGAGTCGCCGCCGCGCCGTCGTCGTCGACCGGCATCGGGCGCTTCTCGAACACCTCGTCGACCAGCCCGAATGTCTTCGCCTCGTCGGCCGAGAAGAACTTGTCGCGTTCGACATTCTTCTCGATCTCCTCGAGCGGCTGGCCGGTATATTTTGCCATCAGCTCGTTCATGCGATGGCGGATGCGCAGGATCTCCTTGGCCTGGATCTCGATGTCCGAGGCCATGCCCTGGGCGCCGCCGGAGGGCTGGTGGATCATGATGCGGGCATTGGTCAGCGCCACCCGCATGCCCGGCTCGCCGGCGGAAAGAAGGAAGGCGCCCATCGAGGCCGCCTGGCCGATGCACACCGTGCCTACCTTGGGCCGGATATATTGCATGGTGTCGTGCACCGCCATGCCGGAGGTCACCACCCCGCCCGGCGAGTTGATGTACATGTAGATATCCTTCTTCGGATTTTCCGATTCCAGATAAAGCAACTGGGCGGTGATCAGGCTCGCCATGTGGTCCTCGACGCCGCCGGTGACGAAGACGATGCGCTCGCGCAGCAGCCGCGAATAGATGTCGAAGCTGCGCTCGCCGCGGTTCGACTGCTCGATGACGATGGGAACGAGGCCGTTGGCGATATCCTGATGGTCCATGGCGGAGGCGGGTCCTCAAAGGGTGGTGCGCCGAACATCGGGCCATAAGCGGGAAGGTTCAAGGCCCAGTGATGGGGACGGTGGGCCTTCGATCAGATCATAGTGCTAGCTTGCCAGGTCGATTCGTATGCTTGGACTTTCAGCCCGGCGGTTTGTGCATCCACAGCTGCAATCGAGCCGGCCGCTCTCGCAGCAAAATCCTTCAGCGACTGCGTCAATATCCACGCGTCGCGCCGGTCCACCAAAAGCAAGCGATCGTGCAAGGTGCGGGGCGCTGCAACTCGTCCTTCAATTGGACGTGTTGCAGCGAATTGAGATGCATATCGCGTGATGGCAGGTCTGAGCGTGGAATAAACGCTGTCCTCGTCAGAAAGGAGGCGCACCGATACACCGTCGGGGACTAGCGGAACAAAGTCGGTTACAGTCACTGCATCCATATACGGATCGACAATCAGAACGTCAGTCTTCGCCTTGCCGAGAACTTTGCTAAGAGCTGAGAACACATCAAATCCATGACCGGCAGGAATAAAGGAACCCTGCACAGCGCTCGGCGCCATAACCTCAGCCGCGGCCAATGTTCTGTAAGCGATATTCCTAATGTCCTCGATGTGACGATCGGCAAATATTGTCTGTAGACCACCGATCGCCAACCGAAGTTCATGTGCTTCAACGGTTTGGGCAGTTGCGTTCAACAGGGCGTGGAGGCGTCCAAGCCAACGATGCGTCTCCTGTGGTCGACCGCCGTTTTCATCAACTGCGCGGAGGTCCGGCATCGTGGCGATCAACTCGCCGATTTGCCGGTATGCAGCTTCGGAATCGATAGGCACTCTACATGTTCCATGAAATGGTCGGGGAGACTGGATTCGAACCAGCGACCCTCTGCTCCCAAAGCAGATGCGCTACCAGGCTGCGCTACTCCCCGCCTTCGCCAAGGCTGCGGCGGGCGAGCCCGCCATTCAATTCGTTCAGGTCGCACACCCTGCATCGCCAAGGCTTCGCAGGGTGGTGGGCCCGGCAGGATTCGAACCTACAACCTAGCCGTTATGAGCGGCCGGCTCTACCGTTGAGCTACAGGCCCCAACCCGAACCCGGCCGGCCATAATACGGACGGCTTTGCATAACCATAAGTTGTTGCCGGTGGGGCCAGGATCAAGCCGATCCTGGTTGCCTTTTTACGCGCAAGCCTGATTCACGTCGCCGGCTCAGGCCCCTAGCCGACCGTCAACCGGCGACGATCAGGCTCTTTTTGCGAGAGCCCGATTCACGTCGCCGGCTCAGGCCCCTAGCCGACCGTCAACCGGCGACGATCAGGCCCTTTTTGCGAGAGCCTGATTCACGTCGCCGGCTCAGGCCCCTGGCCGACCGTCAACCGGCGACGATCAGGCTCCTGGCATCAAGCTCCGATCCCGCCACCATCGACAGCGGGCGCCGCATCCACCCTGGCGGGCAAGTAGAGCTGGATCTCGGTCGGGCCGATCAGCAGCGAGCCGCCGGCCGCTTCCGCCAGGTTGCGCACCAGCCGCAGCGCGAAGCCAAGGCCGAGCACCGGCGCATCGGGCCAATCGCCCTCCGGGCTGTAGCCGGGATCGAGCAGGTCGGCGTCGGTCAGCCCGGCGATTGCGCCCGGACGGGTTACCTGCAGGCACAGCATCGGGCGCCCGGCCCTGTGCTCGACGAACAAGCGGGTGGCGATCGTTTCGCCCGGATTGGCCACGCCGATGGCCGCGGCGAGCAGCCGCGACACCATCCGGTCGGTCGCGGCAGCCTCGACCTGCGCCAGCGGCAAACCTGTAGACATTTCGAGCGTCAGGCGCGTGCCGCGCTCCGCGGCCACCCGGCCGTAGGAATGGGCCAGGCGGGCGACCAAGGCGGCCGCATCGACCGCGCTCTCCCCGAGCACCATGCCGCGTGACTCGATCCTCGCTGCAGTGTCGAGATCGTCGACCGCCGCCAGCAGCCGTCGCGCCTGTTCGCGAATTTCGGCGGCGCTGCCGCGATAACCGCGCGCCGCCGGGCCAAGATACTGGCCCTCGATCATCTCGGAAAAACCGATGATCGCATTAAGCGGCGTGCGCAGCTCGTGGACCAGCTGGCGCAGCGAATCGGCCGGGAAATCCGGGCCGAACAGCCCCGGCTCGCCGCCAGCGCCGGCATTCTCATCGAGGCGCGGCCGGCGAGCGGTGCCGCGGTAACCGAGAAAGCTGCCACGCTGGGTGTCGAAGAAGGGCACGCCGGAGATGCGCCAGGCTCCCGCGGCCGGCCCTTCGCCGGCGACGGTGAAGCGGGCATCGCGAAACGGATCGCGTTTCGCGAACGCGCCGGCCGCCTGGCCGTCGACGCCATAACCGCCGCGGCCGGCGATGGCGGCGATGCTCAGGCCCACCAGTGCCTCGCGCGGCGCTCCCTCGATCCAGCGCAGGGTGCCGTCGGCGCCGGTCTCCCAGCGAAATCCGTCGTCGCCTTGCGGCGCGGTTGGTGGCGGCGTGCGATGCTGGCGAAAGGCCTCGATCCGTTCCACCAACTCCTGGATCTGCGATTGTCCTTCGCCCGCAGGCGCGGACCGCGGATCGAGGTCCGGGGCAGGCTCGTCCGGCGCGGGCGGCACCGCCCAGTCGAACAACGGTGGCGATGCGTCCTCGGCTGGGGCTGGGGCCGGGGCCGGGGCCGCGGGTTCGGGAACCGCGGCTGCAGTTTCGCTTTCCCCGACCGCCGGCGGCCCGGCCGGGAACTCCGCTTCGGCCAGCACCGTCGCTTCGGCCGGCGCATCCGTATCCGCGGGCGATTCTAGGTCTGACTGGGTCACCCGCTCGCCAGGCTCGGCCGCTTCCGGCTCACCAGCCATGGCGCTCGCGTCTGCAGCGGGCCTCGCTGCGGCCGAGACTGCGCTTTCGAGCACGAAATCGCTGGCTCCGAAACCGGCCAGCGCCTCTTCGACCGGAACGGGAAGATCGCGGCGATGGCGAAGCAGTGCCCGCGCGGTCGGACCGAGCCTTGGCAGCAGCGCCAGCCATTCTTTGGTGTCGAGCCGGGCGCTGGCGATCAACGGCGCCGCTACCGGCGCGACATCGCCGGAAAAGAACTCGACGAGGTCTGGAGTGACCGAATGCCCGGACAAGGCGATCGCGGCGTCGCGCCGCCGAGCCTGGCTGATTTGCCAGCGATGCTCGCGCAGGAAAGCGAACGCCTGCTCCGATAAGAGCAGGTCGGGTTGGCGCCGCCCCTGGGCGAGCAGGTCAACCAGCTGCCGCCATTTCAGCGCCAGCTGGTCCTCGCGCTCCACCGGCGCTGCCAACGCGGTCGCAAGACTGTCATCGAAGCGCATATCAACGCGTAACCCTACGGCCGAAGCGGAGGAAGGGGGTATTCGGCCCGCGTTGCAAATCGGGACGCGGGGTCCGCAAAACGTCCCCCGTCAGGGATAGACGTTCAGCTGCGGGTCGACAGCCACAGCAGCCAGAAATTGGCCAGTTCCGCGCGCGGACCGGTCACCGCCCGCAAGGCTCCCTCGGCTTCGGCCCGGTTGCCGGCCATCGCCAGCGCCGCGCCGAGGCGCAGGTTGATCGCGCCAGCGTCTGCGCCGTTCTTGGCGAGCGCCGCTCGGAACAAGGCTGCGGCGCCGGCAAAATCCCCATAACCAAAAAGCGCGTCGGCGAGACGAACGACCGGGCGGGCCTCGGAGCCGGCGAGAACCGTGGTGCGCTGGGCTGCGAGCGTCGGCCGATCGGCAGCAATGCGCTGGTCGGCGGTGGCGATCATCTGGCGCGCGACGGTGGCGTTGACCCGGATGGCATTGCGCTGCAGCCCGGTCTCGAGCGCGAATTTCTGCTCGCCGAACGCAGAGCCGGCCTCCGCAGCCTCGGCATATTCGATGAATTCCCGCTCGCTGGTCAGCGCCTGCGTGGCCCGCTGCAACCGGAACACGTCGAGCAAAGCGGAGCCGCGAAGATTGTTGAGATCGCGGTAGATGAACAAGGCCGTGTTCCAGCTCTGCGGGCTGGGATAGGCGGTCACCAGGTTGCGGGCGAGCTCGATCGCAAGCTGGGTGTTGCGCGCTTCGTAGGCGACCGCGGCCGCGCGGCGATAAAGCGATTCCGAGGCGCGCGAGCCGCTGGTCTCACCGATCTGGATCGCGCGGCGGAACAGAGCGAGCGCCTCCTCGCGCTTGTTCAACCGCATCTTCACCTCGGCGAGCTGCCCGATCAGGGCGGCATCGTTGGGATTGGCCTCGAGCCGCTGCACCAGCTGCGCTTCCACCGCGGCAAAGTTACCCGAGGCCATCGCCGCCTCGTAGGCATAATCGCCTTGCACCCGCCGCAGCGCGGCGACCTGCTCGGGCGAGGCGCCGCCGCTGTCAATCATGCGCGTCACCGCATCCATCTCGATCGCCCGGTCGCGCGTCGCGCGCGCCATCTGGAACATCATCTGGCCAACCAGGAATCGCCCGGCCGTCGAGCTGACGCCCGCCTGCGCGGCCGGCATGGCGGCACGGGCGGCGGCCCAGTCCTGCGCCTGCACCGCGCGGTACATCGCGCCGACCGCCTCGCTTTCCTGGCGGTTCAAGGTGCCGATCCGCTGCCACTGGCCGCGGCGCCCGGTCTGCGCGGGCGTCTGCTGAGCTTCCTCGCGCGGCTGCTCCTGCGGCGACGGTTGCGGCTGCTGCGATTGCGGCTGCGGCTGCTGTTGATACTGCGCAGCGGCAGGCGAGGGCACCAGCAGCCAGGCCGGAAGGCCGGCCAGCAAAGCAGCGGATAGGACGGCGGGAGCGCGATTCATCGAGACTCTCTCCTGGTAAATCCGGGTGTCAGCTCCCCTGGCGCGAAAGCCAGATGAGCCAGAAAGCGGCGAGGTCAGCGCGTGGGCCGGTAACCGCGCGCAGCGCGGCCTCGGCTTCGGCACGTTGGCCGGCCAGGGCATATGCGGCGCCCAGCCGGCTGTTGACGAGATTGGCATCCTCGCCGCCCTTCTGCAGCGCGGCGAGATAGAGCTCGGCCGCCTCGGCATAGCGGCCGTGGCCGAAAAAGGCGTCGCCGGCAGCGCGCGCGGCGGCGCCGGCCGCCGCCTGCGCCTGGGTGCGCTGGCGCGCCAGCCCGGCCTGCTCGGCGGTCGCCCGCCGCGCATTGGCGGCAACCAATTGCCGCACGATCGGCTCGCTCGCCGACAGCATGCCGCGGTTGACGCCCTCGTCGAGCACCGCCTTCATCTCGCCGGCATGGTTGGCGCGGAGCGCCTCGGCGAACTCGATATAGTCGCGCTCGCCGCTCAGCGACTGGGTGGCGCGGTGCAGCCGGCGGATGTCGAGCTCGAGCGCGGCATCGGCCTCAATGGCACGGCGATAGGTGAACAGGGCGTCGCGCCAGTTGCCCGGCGTCGGATAATAATGGACCAGGCCGCGGGCGAACGCGACGCTTTGCGGCCGCATCCCGTAATCGAACGCCAGCGCGGTCGCCCGCTTGTA
Source organism: Sphingosinicella sp. (assembly GCA_052386895.1). GTDB lineage: Bacteria > Pseudomonadota > Alphaproteobacteria > Sphingomonadales > Sphingomonadaceae > Allosphingosinicella. The sequence continues at coordinate 547 of JBQTJR010000183.1, read as the reverse complement.
CCAGCCTTCCGGCGGCACCTGACCGGCGGTGCGCTGGATATCGATCGCCCGCTGCAGCAGCCGCGCCGCCTGCTGGAAATTTTCGCCCGCCTCCGAGCGCCGACCGGCCTGGAGCAAAGCCCCGCCGATCCGCGATTTCAACTGCGCCACCTCGGCGAGCAGCACCGGATCGTTGGGCGCGGCATCGGCGGCCCGGCTCATCAGCCGCTCAGCCGCCGGCTGATTGCCGGCGAAGAACGCGCGGGCCGCCTGGTGCGCCAGCAGGCCCGCCAGCTCGTCGTCGCTCGCATGGCCGCTGGCGACCAGTGCATCGACCGCGGCGTTGGTGCCGGTTATGTCGCCACGCAGGCGGGCAATCTCGAACTGGAAACGGGCGAGCGCGTAGCGCCCGTGGGCGCTCAGCACGACAGTGCGGGCATTGGCCAAAGCGGTGTCCTGCGCCACCCGGTCGTTGAACCCCAGCGCCGCCAGCACCGCCAGCAGGGCCCGTCTTTACAAGAATCTCAATTCGAGCGTTCGCGCAGCCGCCAGAACGGGCAAGACCGGA
>JBQTJR010000182.1:0-4132 GCA_052386895.1 Sphingosinicella sp. | reverse complement strand
GCGACGATCCGGCCCGCCGAATCGATGGTGTAGGGCTTGTCGATGCCGCTACTGTTCTTTACCGGCCCGCGCCCCAGCGCCTTCACCTGCATCTGCCCGCGAAACCACAGCCCCGAGGCGATGCAGTAGGCGACGTAGCGGGTCATGTCGGTCGCGGTCGAAGTGTCGCGGGCATCGGGGTAGAACCACCATATCTCGTCGAAGGCGTTGTTGTGCCACGCCCCGACATGGGTGGTGCCGGAATAGAAATTGGCGCGGAAATCGCGGCTGATCGGGCAGGGCAGCACCTGCGGCAGCTCGCCCGGCGCCCAGGTCATGAACTCGTGCTCGGGCGTGAACCAGAAGGCGCGGCCGTTGGCGATCTCGACCGAGAGCAGGCTGAACGCGCCGCAGCCGTCGGCCACCTTGTCCCAGCGGTAGGTCTGCTCGAAATTGCCGGTGAACTGGCCGAGGAACAGGCTCGTATCGGTCCACACCGCGACGTAGGGCCCGATCATCTCGGCCGCCCGGATCACCGAGCCGCCGCCATCGAGAATATCCTCGAAGGCGTTGTTGGTCGCGGTCGGCGTCCAGCTCGTGATCGCCTCGATGTCCGAGCCGCGGATGCACAGCTTGTTGACCGCGCCGCCGGCCACCGGCACGCAGGCGAAGGCGAGCACCTGCCTTTCCGGTGTCACCAGGATCATGTCGGTATTGGCCGGCGAGTTGGTCAGCGCGGTGGCGATGTTGGCGGGGTTGGTGTCCCACTGGGCAATGCTGCTCGCCCCCGCCGCGCAGACGATGATGGTGGAATTGCCATACTTGCCGAACGTGCCGAAGGTGCTGCTGGCGAACGAAATTGCGGGGGTGATGTTGTAATCGGTGCCGGCGACGTTGACCGAGAGGAAGGCGCCGCTGTTGGAGGCGACGAGCACGTTCTGCTGGCCCGAGGTGTTGAGGAAGGCGAAGCTGGCCTTGGCGGCGGTGTAGGTGGAGGTGGCAATCCGGAGCCAGCCTCCGATCGGCTGCCCGCCGTTGTCGGTCCAGCGGAAGTTGTTGGTATCGACCCAGGAGCCTTTACCGGAAAAGGCGGTGTCGTCGCTATTGAGGCCGGGAGGGGGGTTGAAAGGTATCAGCATTCCGGCCTCCTCCGTCATTCATCCAGTCACAATGGCTCCGCAAAGGCGTGGAATCGAAGATGGGCGAAGCCAAGGGCGAGCCCAACGCGCGAAGTAACACGTCACCCAGCCTACTATTCGTCACCCCAGCGAAAGCTGGGGCCCAAGCCGACTCGTTGAAGGTCGTGACGACGAAAAATCCGCTTGGATTCCAGCTTGCGCTGGAATGACGATGAAAAAGTTGCGGGTGCGGGTTAAAATGCCGCCATGCGCAGCCGCCTCGCCATCGTTTCCTTGTTCGCGCTCGGCCTGATGGCCGGCGCGCTGCTGGTCGCCTTTCTCGGCATCCGCTCGCTGTTCACCGCGCCCGACCCGGAGGTGGTCGCCTCGGCCTCGCTGCGCTCGATCCGCGAGCAGGCGAGGCTGGTGCCGTTCACCGCCCGCTTCGTGTCGGTGGTCACCGCCACCCAGACCCGCTTCGGCATCTCCTCGCGCAAGACTTTGATCATGCCCGGCACAGTGCGCTACGAGCTCGATCTTACCCGCATCCGCCAGCAGGATCTTTCATGGGATTCCGGCTCACGGACCCTCAACGTCACCCTGCCCGGCCTCGATCTCGCCGGCCCCGACGTCGATCTCACCCAGGTGCGCGAATATGCCGACGGCGGCATGATCCGCCTCGCGATCACCGGCGGCGAGGAGCAGCTCGACCAGGCGGTGCGGGCGCAAAGCCGGGTCGAATTGCTGCGCCAGGCGAACGACCCCGTCATGATGCGGCTGGCGCGCGACAGCGCCCGCCGCGCGATCGAGCGCAGCTTCTCGATGCCGCTGCGCGCCGCCGGCGTGCAGGCCGAGGTCAATGTCCGCTTCGCCGACGAGGGCGTGCGCAACGACGAATATATCGATCATTCGCGCCATCCGAGCGAGGTGCTCGGCGAACGGGCGAAGCAGCGGCAGCAGCCGCAGCCGCCGCCACCCGCAACGACACCGACGCCGCAACCGGCGCGGTAGCGGCGGATCCGCATACCCTCGCCCATCGAGGGGGAGGGACCCTTAGCTTCGGATCAGCGGCCCACCAGGTAGATTTCGCGGCGGTTGCGCTCGTCCCAGAGGAACGGGCAGCCCTCGCGGGTGCTGCCGGCGCGGTCGAACCACTGCTCGGCAAAGCCGCGGCCGGTATAATATTTGCACGCGTAAAGCGGCTGCACGCCGGGGACGATGCCCTGCATCGCCGTCTGCCACACCAAGAGCTGCCAGCCCTTCAGCAGCAGGACGAGCGACACGCCGACCACCAGCGCGCCGAGCAGCAGCAGGAAGCGAGTCCAGCCCATCGGCTCGACCTTACTTTCATTCCATCCTCTCGTCATGCCAGCGCAAGCTGGCATCCAAGCCGATTTTGGGACGCCTGCAAGAATCAACAAGCCAGCTTGGACCCCAGCTTTTGCTGGGGTGACGGACCAGGAAGTCGCCCCCGCTGCTGACTGACGGCTAAAGCGTTTCCAGCCCCCTCACCCGCGCCTCCAGCCGCCGCACCGCGTCGAGCAGCAGCACGGTCAGCCGCTCGTACTGCACGCCGTCGGCGCGTTTCCGCTCGCCGGCGCGGACGCGGCGGACCCTTCGGCCGCCGATCTCGATTTCCTCGAACTGATCCTCCTGCCAGGCCCAGTGCACCAGCCGCGGTTCGATCTCGGCGACCTGCTCGGCGAGCAGGCCGTAATGGATCGTCGCCGGATCGTCGGCCGGCGCCGCCGAGCGATAGGCGATCGGCGCGAGCGCGAGCGCGCGGTCCGCCTCCGCCGCGGTCACCGCGCGCACGTCGCGTTTGTAGCGCGCCGAGCTGGTGACGCGCAGCAGCGGGGTCTGGTTGCTCCCCGAGTGATGGAGGTTGGCCGCCGAGGCGGTGGTGCTCGGCGTATTGATGTCGAGATCGCCGTCGTTCTGGACGCCGAACACGACGAAGGTGGCGGCATTGTCGATGGCGATGAAGCAGTGGGACGAATCGGCGCCGAAACCGCCGACCGTGGTGCCGGCGTTCTTGAACAGGATCTTGGCGGTGTTGGAATCGGTCGCGTCGAGGGTCAGGCAGTAATAGCCCGAGGAAATCGTCTGCTGGCCGCTCCAGCTGTTGGCGCTGTTGCACTTCGGAACCGTGTCGCCGCTGGTGCCGATCGTCGCCAGCGCGGCGTTGCCGAGGCCGAGATTGGAACGCGCCGCCGATGCGCTGGCGAGGTCGGACAGGTTGCTGGCGCGGAACGCGTAGCTGGTGTCCGCGCCGGTGGCGCTGACGCCGAGATTATTGCGCGCGGCGGCCGCCGTGTCCGCGCCGGTGCCGCCGCGGGCGATGGCGAGCGTGCCGATCCATCCCGCGGCGATCGACGCCGCCGCCAGCAGCGCGCTGGCCGGCGTCCCGCCTAGCGTCAGGGTGACGTTGGTGTCGTTGGCGCGGGTGAGCGCCGCGCCCGCGGTCCAGGGCATGAGATCGACCCAGGCGGCGCCGTTGCTGGCGGCCACCCGGCCGGCGGTGGTGTCGTAGATCAGCCCGGACTTGTGATCGGCCGCGTCGGGGCGGTCGGCGGTGGCGACCTGGTGGAGCCGGATCGGCCAGTCGTAGATGTCGGCCAGCGCCTTGCGGATCGAATCCAGCACCGGCCGCAGCCAGGACGGCGCCGATCCGGGCTCGAAGAAGCGGCGCATCTCTGGCTCCCGGGTTTCGGGTGTCGGGTGTCGGGTATCGGGTGTCGGGTTTCGGGTGTCGGGTGCCGGGTTTCGAGTGATTTCTTCCTTGAAACCTGAAACCTGGAACCCGAAACCTGGAAACAGGGCCTGGGAAATATTAATTCAAGTAAAGGCGTTGCGGCCGCGAGCGGCCTAGGATGATTGCCGGTGCCGGGTGTGTCGGCATCGCGTACCGGGGTGGGGACTCATGCTTTATTCTCGGCTCTACGAGCTGAACGCGCACAGCTTGAAGATCGAAGGCGTCACCGAGCTGCACGCGGCCGACGATGCCGACGCCACCGCCCAGGCGCGCGGACGCG
>JBQTJR010000181.1:0-5287 GCA_052386895.1 Sphingosinicella sp. | reverse complement strand
GCCATGCCGTTGACACGGCCGGCGCGCTGCAGCTCGAGATTGAGCGGCGAGGCACGCCCATAGCAGGTGAACAGGGAAAAAGCGGGGTAGGCGCCGGGCGTACGCTCGACGAACTTCTTGGTCAGCGCGAACGGCTCGTCGCCCGCGTCGCAGTCTAGTCCGAGGATGAAGTTGGTCTGCACGAACGGGATGTGGCCGAGCACCCGGTTGACGTGGTCGGCGACCTGCCGGACCTTTTCCTCTCCGCTGACCCGTGTCGCTTTCGACTTGTTGCCATAATCGTACCAGGATTCGATGCCCGGAAGCATGCCGACGAAGCCGTTGCGATGCAGCCGCTCGAGATGCTCGTCGGTCAATAGCGACAGGCTCATCTCGGCGATGTGCCGCATCTTGCCGGGCGGCACCGCCTTTTCCAGCACGTCGAGATAGTCTTTGAACCGCACCCCGAAATTGGGGTCATGCCAGCCCACCAGCGGGCTCTTCACCCTGGTCGCGAGAAACCGCAGATCGTCGCGCAGCGCGTCGAAATCGAGCGGCTGGTAGGGAATGGTCGCGTCGATGCAGAAGCTGCAGCTGTAGGGGCAGCCGAAGCTGCCGATCATTGGCACAATCTTGATCGGCCCCGCTTTGGTCAGGGTCGGCGCGACAAACTTCCAGCGTTGCCGCAGGCCCGGGATTTCGCGCGGCTGCACCGGTGCCGAGAGCTGGCGGCCGAGCAGACGATGCCGCGACCGCTCCGTCAGCATTTCCGCCACTTCGTTCTTGCCGGTCAGCCCCAGCACATAGTCGAAATGCTTGGCCGCATCCTCGGGATAGCAGCGCGCGTGCGGGCCGCCGAGCGCAGTGATCGCGCCGTTGGCGCGGAAGATGTGGCTGACCGCGTAGGCGGTGAAGGCGGACAAGGTGAACGCGCCGACGATCAGGAAATCGGTATCGCGCGCATGCGCCACCAGGTCTTCGCCGCCGCTGTAGGCCATATAGTGAACATCGTGGCCCAGCTCCTCGCACCACACCGCGGCCGCCTGCGGCATGATGCTGGCGAAGCTCGGGCTCATCTTGCGCTTGAACAGGTCGCGCGTCGGCCCGCGTTCGGCGAAATCGATGATCGTGACGCGCAACTCGGCCTCCCTCTCCGCTGATAGCCGTTGCGCTCGGGCCGGCAATAGGGTGATCCTCGACAAATATTGGAACCTGCGAACGAAAACCTGGCCGCTCCACCCCGCGGCGCCGACCATTATGCCATCGCCGCCCGGCTGACCGCCGCCGCCTGGGCGGTCTGCGCGCTGCTGCAATTGATCCTCTATTTGCGCCCGTCGCCATACGGCGGCCCGTTCCTGGTGCAGTGGCAGGTCTTCATCGTCCGGCCCCTGGTCTACGAACTGCTCTCGACCTGGCTGGTCGCGCTGCCGTTTCTGCTCGTCTTCCTGCTGTTCTGGTTCCGGCCGTTGCCCGGCCCGCGCTGGCGGCTGGCGCACTGGGCGCTGGTCGCGCTGATGGCCCTGAACCTGCTCGTCACCGCCTTCGATCACGAGCTCTACCGCTTTCTCGGCCTCAGGCTCGGGCCCAATTTTCTCTCCGTCTATGCCGAGCCGACCACGCTCGGCGACACATTGTTTCTCAACGTACTGAGCGGCGATCGCGGCGGGCCTTATTTGTCGCCTGTCCTCTGCCTCGCGGCCCCGGGGCTTTATCTGTGGTGGGCGATAAGGATGGTCCGCCAACGCCTGCGCGACCGGCCGCCGTCTCGCTACGGGCTCAACTTCGCAATCGGTTTCCTGCTGCTGCCGCTCGCCACCGGCCTGATCGGCTATTCGCTCGCCAAGGCGCGGTTCCGCCTGTCGCGGCTCGAGCCGGCGGCGTTCGCTTTCGTCCGCGATTTCGCCTGGAACTACCAGGACGAGACTCCGCCCGCCGACCCCGAAACGCTCGCCCGCGCCTGGCAGACGGACTGGTTCGCGGGAAGCGCCGACCGGGGCTGGCGCTTTCCCTACCGCGACTGGCCCTTCGTCCGCGTGCCGCGCACCCCCTCGATGCCGGCCGCCGCCGACCGCTGGAACATGATCGTCATCCAGCTCGAATCGGTGCGCGGCGTCGACACCGGCCATCTGCGGCCGGACCGCTCGCCCTCGCCGACGCCGTTCCTCGACCGCCTCGCCGCGCGCCCCGACGCGGCGGTGTGGACGCGCGCCCTCTCGTTCGGCCCGCCGAGCATCAACGGCCGCTTTGCGACGATCTGCTCGGTCACGCCCACATCGCGCCGATTCATCACCAGCCAGACCCGCGCCAGCCTCTACTGCCTGCCCGACGCGCTACGCCGGCAGGGGTACCGCACCGAGATTTTCGCCGCCGGCGACATCGACATGGATAACAGCACCGTCTGGGTGCAGCACATGTACCACCGCCTGTGGCGCTATCCGCGGGAGGGCCAGCGCGACCGCGAGATTTTCCGCCATGCCGCCGCCCGCATCCGCGCGATGGGCCGGGCCGGGCCGTTCCTCGCTACCCTCATTTCGGCGAGCAACCATCACCCGTTCCGCTCGCCCGAGCCGGCGCTCGACATTGCCGGCCACGCGACCGTCCACCAGCGCATCCTCAATACCAGCCGCTACACCGACGATGTCGTGCGCGAGCTCGTCGAGTCGCTGGCGCGCGAGCCCTGGTTTGCGCGCACCCTGGTCGTGATCAATTCCGATCACGGCTACAATCTCGGCGAGCATGGCGGGCATACCGGCGGCTATTCGCTGCACCGCGAGTCGGTGTGGACGCCGTTCCTCATCGTCGGTCCGCATCCGCGGCTGCCGGCCGGCCGCCACGGCGAGATCGTCACCCTGCTCGACGTCGCGCCGACCCTGGCCGACCTGATTGGCCTCAGGGAGCCCAATCCCTGGCACGGCCACAGCCTGCTAGCGCTGAACCCGCAACGCCCGGTGCTGTTCGCGTTCCGCGATTCGATTCTTGCCGAGGCCGGCGGCTGGAGCGCGGTGCAGGACCCGCAGGAAGGACGGCGCTTCCTTTACGATGCGGGCGTGGACTGGCTGCAGCGGCGCGATCTCGCCGCACGGCGGCCCGAGCTCGTGGCGCGGCTGCTCGACGCGGCCGATCGCCGCCGCCGCTTCAACGATTATCTCATTCGCCGCGGGCGCCTCTGGCCCGGCGACGGTCGCCTGCCGGCCACGCGCTGATCCTATTTCTTTTTGCTGGCGGCGTGCTCGGGTTTGCCCTTGCGCCTGGTCCCGGCCATCTTCTTCAATTCCTTCTCGCTCATCGACGACGCCATCGAGCGGGACGCGCCCTTCAACTTGCTCTTCGGGGTGTCGCCGCGCTTGGCGGAAAGGGCGGCGCCGGCGGCCTTCTGCTGGGCGGCGGACTTGGCGGGCATAAGGCTTCTCCTCGGCTGACGCCTGCCCAACCCGTCCCCGCGATCGCCGGTTCCGGATCAGCCTTGCGTCGGATGTCGTCCGTCGAAGCTGACCGCGTCCGTATAATGCGTAACGAACAGCAGTTTGCCTTCCGGATCGGTGATTTCGAGCCGGCCGTCGAGGTCCAGCCACCCTTCCAGCACCGCGGCGGCGATCAGCGAGCGCGCGCCCTTTAGCGCCTCGGCGCGTGCCGAAGCGAGATCGGGCAGGTCACGCCCTTCCTCGTCGGCGATCGCGCCGATGCTGTTGTGGATGTTGAAAAAGTAATGCGCCATCAAGCCTCAACTGCGGCTGCCTGCCATAGCGGCGCGCAAGGGCTTGTCCCTCACCTGGGTTGGATTTGACCGATCGGCTCGGACTAGTGGCCGGCGGCGCCGACCGGGCCGTTGCGCGAGTTCAACCGCTGGCGAAGGTTGATGTCGAGCGGGCCGTCCCTGGTCAGATGCAGGTAATTGCGGCTGAAGCCGCTGACCTCCGCCAGCCGCCGGGGATCGCAAATCTCGATATGGCCACGCCTGGTGGCAATCAGCTTCTCCCTGCGAAGTCGCTGCAGCGTGCGGTTGACGTGAACCGGGGTCAAGCCGGTCGTGTCGCCCAGGCCCTCCTGCGTCAGCGGCAGATCGAACGCATCGTCGGCGTCGACCAGCCCGACCACCTGCAGCCGCACCCACAGCTCGCAAAACAGGTGCGCGATCCGCTCGAACGCGTCGCGCTGGCCGATATTGAGCAGCCATTCGCGCAGGGTCGCTTCGTCGACCAGGGACGCCCACCACAAGGCCCGCTCGATCATGGGAAAGCGGTCCATCAGCTCGATCAGCTCGATCGCCGGGATGGCGCGCACGCGGGCCTCGCTGAGCAGCCCGATAGAGTGGTCCATGCGATCGAGGAGAAAGGCCTTGATGTCGCAGAGGTCCCCGGGGACGAGGAAGGCGACGATCTGGCGGCCGCCGTCGCGGCCGAACTTGTAGCGATACCCCCAGCCATCGAGCAGCAGATAGACGTGCTGGGGTCGATCGCCTTCGCAGACCAGGTCGTCGCCGGCGTTGCGCAGATCGGCCGGCTCGCACAGGCGGACCAGCGCGCTTATTTCTTCGTCACCCAGAGGCGCGAATTGCGTCAGCTTGCGAACGAAAGCGTTGGGCATGACCCGTCCTAGGGCATCCACTCCCGAATCTGCCCCTATGAATACAAATCGGAATGCACAGTCAAGACCTCGACGATCTCGCCAGCGGCGGCGGGTGGCGCGCCCGGCGGCCGCCGCACCAGCGCATTGGCGGCGGCGAGCGGGGTCTGCAGGCTGCTGTCGAGGCGCGGATCGGGCTCGACTTGGAGCCGCCCTTGCGGGTCGGCGCTGAGGCGCGCGCGCCACCAGGTTTCGCGGCGGCTCCCTTCCGGCAAATCGCGGGTCAGAGAGGCGAACAGCGGCCGTTCGGTCTCGCTCCGGCCGAGCAAGGCATGGATCAGTGGCTTCAGCAGCAGGTGCGCGCAGACGAAGGCGGAGGCGGGATTGCCGGGCAGGCCGAGCACCAGCCGGCCGTCGCCGAAGCAAGCGTGCCAGCAGGGCTTGCCCGGCTGCACCGCGATGCCTGCGAAAATCCTGCGGGCGCCCAGCGCCTCGATCAGCGGCTTCAAGACGTCGCGTTCGCCGACCGACGCGCCGCCGATCGGGACGAGGAGGTCGGCGCCAAGATCGGCGGTGCGAAGCGCTTCCTCGCATTGTGCGCGATCGTCGGGCAGGATCGGGTGACGGATCGCGGTGCCACCCCAGCCAGCGACCAGCTCGGCCAGCGCATAAGCGGCGCTATTGACGCTGCTGCCGGCCCCGAGCGGCGAGCCCGGCTCGCGCAGTTCGTCGCCGCACGCGAGCA
>JBQTJR010000180.1:0-9077 GCA_052386895.1 Sphingosinicella sp. | reverse complement strand
GCGGCGGGCCGTCGTCGCTGGTCAGCTCGATCGCCGAGAACCAGCAGAGACCGCCGGCGAGGCGGGCGACGCGGCCCTCGAGCCCGACCGGGGAATCGACGAACGCGGTGGGGCGAAGATAGACGCTCATTTCTTCGCCCCGTAGCCACCGCCGCCGGGCGTCTCGATCACGAACAGGTCGCCGGCACCCATGTCGGTGGCGGCGGTGGCGGGCAGCTCTTCCTCGAGCCCGTCGGCGCGCAGCACGCGGTTGATTCCGGGCAAAGCGGCGCCGCCGCCGGCGAGGCCGCCCGGTGGCACGCGGCGGCGATTGGACAAAATCCCGGCCTGCATCGGCTCGAGGAAGCGGATGCGACGCACAATGCCGTCGCCGCCGCGATGGGCCCCCTCCCCGCCCGAGCCGCGGCGGATGGCGAAACGCTCGAGCAGCACCGGGAATCGCGTTTCCAGTATCTCAGGGTCGGTGAGGCGACTGTTGGTCATGTGGGTGTGAACCGCGCTGGCGCCGTCAAAACCAGGGCCGGCGCCGGCGCCGCCGGCAATCGTCTCGTAATATTGGTAGGCGGCGTTGCCGAAGGTGAAATTGTTCATCGTACCCTGGCTCGGAGCCAGCGCGCCGGTGGCGGCGAACAGGCAATCGGTAATCACCTGGCTGGTCTCGACATTGCCGGCCACCACCGCCGCCGGGAAATCCGGCCTGAGCATCGAGCCCGGCGGCACGACCAGCCGGATCGGGCGCATGCAGCCGTCGTTCAGCGGAATCGGTTCGTCGACCAGGGTGCGGAACACGTAGAGCGTCGCCGCCCGGCAGATCGAGTAAGGCGCGTTGAAATTGTCGGGCAACTGGCCGCTGGTGCCGGTGAAATCGACCTCGACCGAGCGGCCGGCGCGGTCGACACGAATGGCGGCGCGGACGATGGCGCCGTTGTCCATCTCGTAGGCGAATTCGCCGTCCTCGAGCCGGTCGATCACCCGCCGCACGGCTTCCTCGGCATAGTCCATGACGTGGTTCATGTAGTCGTCGATCGTGACGCGGCCCTGCTCACGGGTGACCCGGCGCAATTCCTCGGCGCCGCGCGCGCAGGCGGCGACCTGGGCCTTGAGATCGGCGACGTTGCGGTCGGGATCGCGCGCCGGCCAGGCGCCCGAGGCGAGCATTTCGCGCAGCTCGGGCTCGCGGAACCTACCCTGCTCGACCAGCAGGAAATCGTCGATCAGCACCCCTTCCTCGTGGACGTTGCGGCTGTCGGGCGGCATCGAGCCCGGACTGATGCCGCCGATGTCGGCGTGATGGCCGCGAGCGGCGACGAACCAGGCCGGCGCAGCGTCATGATCATCGGCAAAGACCGGCATGATCACGGTGATGTCGGGCAAATGGGTGCCGCCGCGGTAGGGGGCGTTCAGCGCGAAGGCGTCCCCGGGCCGGATGGCAAGACCGCGATTTTCCAATATGGTTCTAACACTATCTCCCATTGAACCAAGATGGACCGGTATGTGCGGCGCGTTGGCGATCAAATGTCCCTCGCTGTCGAACAAGGCGCAGGAAAAATCGAGCCGTTCCTTGATGTTGACCGACGAAGCGGTCTGCTGCAGCGCCACCCCCATCTGCTCGGCGATTGCCATGAACAGGTTGCCCATCATCTCGAGCATCACCGGATCGACCCGAGTTCCCATCGCCGGCGCGACCGAGCGCGGCACGATCCGACTGAGGACGAGGTTGCCCAGCAGATCGACCCGGGCCTGCCATTGCGGCTCGACCACGGTCGTCGCCGACGGATCTACGATGATCGCCGGGCCGGCGATGACATCGCCGCTGGCCAGTTTCGCGCGATCGTAGATGCCGTCGCCGGCCACAGGACCGGCGGCGGGCTGCCCGGTGGCACGGGCCGCGTCGATCGCACCGCTTTGTCCCACCGCTTCGACAATCGCGGTCTCGACGATGACCAGGGCGTCAGAGGCAAAGCCGAAACGGGCGCGGTGGGCCGCCTCGAACTCGGCGTACATCCCCTCCCCCGCCGCCACTTCGATGGCGGTGTCGCTGCCGAGATAGCGCAACGCGGCGCGGCGGCGGATATCGGGCTCTGCGACGCCCTGCGCCTGCAACGCCGACGCCGCCTCGGCGGCGAGCGCGGCGAGCACCGTGTCGAGATCGGAATCGCCGAGCGTGCGCTGGCGCAACTCGACCAGCTCGGCCAGGCCCATGCCATAGGCGCTGAGCACGCCGGCGAGCGGGTGGATCATCACCGCCGGGATGGCGAGCGCGTCGGCGACCAGGCAGGCGTGCTGGCCCCCGGCGCCGCCGAAACATTGCAAAGTGTAGCGGGTGACGTCGTGGCCGCGGGCGATCGAGATCTGCTTGATCGCATTGGCCATGTTGTCGACGGCGATGCGGATGAATCCCTCGGCTGCCGCCTTAAGGCTTAGACCGGCGCTGGCCGCGATCTCGCTACAGGCGGCGAACGAGGCCGCGGCATCGATCGGCTGGTCGCCGCCGGGCCCGAACACGGCGGGGAAATGGTCAGGGCGGATCTTGCCGAGCACGACGTTGCAATCGGTGACAGTGAGTGGCCCGCGGCGGCGATAGCAGGCCGGGCCGGGAACCGCGCCGGCGCTGTCCGGACCGACGCGGAAGCGGCGCCCGTCAAAATGACAGATCGAGCCGCCACCGGCGGCGACGGTGTGGATCTCGAGCATCGGCGCGCGAACGCGCACGCCGGCGACCTCGCGCTCGCTGGTCCGTTCGTAGACGCAGGCGCAATGCGAAACGTCGGTCGTGGTGCCGCCCATGTCGAAACCGATAACCTTGTCGAAACCGGCTTCGACGGCCGTGCGGGCCATGCCGACGATGCCGCCGGCCGGGCCGGAGAGAATCGCGTCCTTGCCGCGAAAGGCCGCAGCGTCGGTGAGGCCGCCATTGGACTGCATGAAGAACAAGCGCGGGCCCGCTTTTCCGTCCGCACCTAGCCCCGCGACGACCTGATCGACGTAGCGCCGCAGCACCGGCGACAGATAGGCGTCGACGACGCTGGTATCGCCGCGCCCGACCAGCTTGATCAGCGGCTCGACTTCGTGGCTCGCGGAGACCTGGTTGAAGCCGATGTCGCGCGCGATCGCCGCCAGCCGCGCCTCGTGGGCCGGCCAGCGCCAGCCGTGCATCAGCACGATAGCGAGTGCGCGATAGCCGCCGACAAAGGCCTGTTTCAGCGCGGTGGCGGCCGCGGCCTCGTCGAGCGGCCGCAATACTTCGCCGTCGGCGCGAACGCGTTCGTCAACCTCGATCGCTTCGCCATAGAGCGGCCTGGGCAGGACGATGCGACGGGCGAAGATGTGAGGACGCGCCTGGTAGCCGATGCGCAACGCATCGGCGAAGCCGTCGGTGATGGCCAGCGCTACGGGCTCGCCCTTGCGTTCGAGAAGGGCGTTGGTCGCCACCGTCGTCCCCATCTTGACCGCGCCGATCGTGGCCGCGGCGGCGCCGTGCGCGGCGAGAATGCGGCCGATCCCCTCCACGGCGGCGTCCTGATAGCGCTCGGGATCGTGGCTCAAGAGCTTGCGCACCACCCGCTCGCCGGACGAAGAGCAAGCGACGATATCGGTGAAGGTGCCGCCGCGATCGATCGCGAAGGTCCACTCGGCCATCCGGCGGCGCTATCATTGCCTCAGGCCGGCGAAAAGCGCGCTGCTTGACCAGAACCGCCGGTTCAAGCACCCCGACCAACATGGCCGATCCGCCCTTCACCACCGGCGACTTTCACACGGTGGCACAAAAGCAGCTGCTGAACGCGCTCTACGAAACGCTGACCCGCGACAAGCTCGACTGGAAGCTGATCGCGCCGATGGTCGAGACGGCGCGCCAGCTCGCCCGAAGCGAATTCCAGCACGGCGCGCGGGTCCGCTTCCACACGCTGAAGGCCGAGGGCGACGACTGGGTCGAGTCCGAGGAAGCATTCCTCGGCATTGCCGTCGCCGACCCCGAAAGCGGCGAGGACTGGCTGACCGAGACCTTCTGGGTATCGGATATCGCCCTCGCCGCGGGCGATGCCGGCGAGGCCGAGAAGATTATCGCCGCGCTCGAGCGCAGCATAAAGCGGATCAGGGAGAAGCTGCCGGCGCCGTCAAAGGGGACAGACTAAGAAAAAGGCGATTATATCCTTTGCAAACGACGAAGGTGGCTGTCAGTCGGTGCGCGCTCGTTTAGTCCACGCCCAAGAGACCGAAAGTGCAGCGCTTACCAGCAGCACAGGAATGATTTGAGGGTTCAGATGGTCATTGGTGCGGCTGTAGCCGCCGCCCCAACCGAGAACAGCCAATGCGAAGAGCATCCAAAGGGCCGGAAAAATCGGTGTCTCTGTGCTCTGGCGAGCACGAATAAACCATGCGGTCAGGGCGGACGCCAACAGGGCCAGGGGGAGCAGTGTAAACCACCATAGAATGAGCCCGCCTATCTCGGTTTCGCTAGCCATTGGTTCAGGCGGCGTTATTAGGGCGAGCCAAAGCCAGGCTAGGACAAGGAAGCCGAGCCACCGTTTCATTTCGAGTCCCTCGGTGCCTTGGGCTTGGCCACCTCCTTTAGCCGCTTTTCCCAGCGCGCTTCGTCCTCGTCGCAATCGAGGTCGCGGGCGGCGTCCTTGAACTTGTCGGACTGGGACTTTTGGTCGGCCATCGCTAAATGCCCTTCACTCGCAAAATGCGGTCTGAGTAGGTCACCTGATAGATGTATGGTGGCTGCTGTGCCTCAACAATCGCTTTGATGCGTTTGAACGACTGAGCGAAGATTCGACGCTTATCCCAGTTTGGCAGACTTCCGCCGCAGAGATAGAAAACGCGAGCCTTGTGCTGGCGAGCTGCCTCGATCGCTAGGCTGTCCTCGTGAAATCGCTTGTCGTGGCTGATGACCACCCACTTCTTCCTCGAAACCGCCGCGAGCCATTCATCGTCGGGCATGTTCTGTGAGAAACCGTTTTGCGGCTCATCGTGGAACTGGACTCCGAAAGGGGGCTTGGCCTGACGCAAAAGCTTGGGAACGCCAGACCCAGTGCATCGATCAAAAAAGAATGTTAGTTGAGCCACTTCTTGCGCTGTTCGGGGGTGAACTCGATCCCCTCGAAGATCAGCGCTTCTCGCACGTCGCGCAAAGTTAGCTTGTATTCGGAAGCCGTTTCGGGGGGCTGTTCACCGGCAACCCAGCGGTCCCTCACAAGCCAGGTGGGAACGCCCTTGATGTTGGGCGCTCCGAACCGAATGCGCGGGTCGATGATGATTGGCGACCGCTTGCCTGCCACATGCCAGCGAGCGGCAACGCCAGACTCGTAATCGAACTCTAGAAACTTCTCAGCCAGAATGTGCTTCCACGCAAGCTGTCCTCCCCTGTTGACAGTCAGCAAATGCTTCACGCCCTGGACCTCACCAGCGTCTTTCAGAAGATCCACCCCATCGGTCTTCAATTGAAGCGTCGCGAACGGGTGATCGGTCTTGAACTCGCGGGTCAGAAACTCCCGTGCCGAGCGAATATCAGTCAATTTCATGCCCGCCTTTCGGCAGGCGGAAACGACCGCCAACTCGATAAGCTGGTAGTATGATAATCGTCGTCGCGCCTCGCGCTCCGGTAGGGTCGTATCTTGATGCCACCGCCCAACGGTCGATGCGGAAACATCGGCGTAGCGCGCCGCTTCCCCAATCTCATAGTTTGGGATGTCCAAGCGCGACCGCCAAAGGTCGCGCGGACTCACCGCGACCGACATTGGGCTAAGCCATTGATCGATTAGCTGTTTGGTAGGTGAGGCGCTTGCCCATGATGCCCTCCAATGCGCGAACCGAACGGTTTGCGTCATTCACGCCAATCGCTTCCCGGTTGCAATACCGGAAATCGAACTCGGCTAGATATCGGTGAAGGTGCTTCTCGCCGCAGTGCTGGTAGACGCCCTTCATGCCGCGCTTGAAGATCGAGAAATAGCCCTCGATCTGGTTCGTGTGGACAACGCCGCGGCCATATTCGCCCCGGCTGTGGACGGTGTAACCGTGACCAGCAAACTCGGCGCTAAGATAGCGATACTGTGCCGCCTCGTCGGTCATGACGATGCTCTCGCGGTCGATGTTGGCGCGGACCAGCGGCATGATCGTGTTGGGATGAACATTGTCCACCACCATCGCCCGGCTCTTGCCAGTGGCGCGGTCAACCAAGGCAAGAACCTTCATCTTGTGATGATAGGCTTGCTTCTTCGGCATGCCCTTGATGCGGCCGATGAAAGTCTCATCGACCTCAACGATGCCACCCTCACCGCCAAACGGCGCGAGATCGCCGGAACGCATCGCTTCACGAATGCGATGGGCCAGAAACCAAGCCGTCTTGTAGGTGACTTCCAGAACACGGTGCAGCTGGTGAGCGGAGATGCCCTTCTTGCTGCTGGTCATCAGATAGACCGCCTGTAGCGCCTTGTTCAGCGGCAAACGGGCGTGCTCGAAAACCGTGCCAACCTTCACCGTGAACTGGCCCTTGCAATGGCCACAGCGGTGCAGGCCCAAGCGAATGCGCCTCGCCGGGTTGGCCCTCACCTTCGTGATGCGATCCACCGCTCCACAGTGCGGGCAAACCGGGCCTTCCGGCCAGATCACGGACTCCAGATGATCGAAGGCCGCCGCTTCATCGTGGAAGTAGGGACGGGACAGAACAGACATTGCATCGCTCCTTACCCACCCCTTCTAGCAAGGTCGGAGCGTGTTTGCAAGGTATATAATCGCCAAGAAAAAGCCCCTCTTCCCGCCGGGTGAAAGGGCGGGAAGAGGGGCAGAGCTTTGTCTAGGGTACCCTTTAGTTGCCCTTGCCGGTGACGCCCGGCTCATAGAGCTGGATGCAAGAGTCGGTCACGGTGCTCGAGCAGGGCGGATAGCCGCTGCGGCTCTCGACCGGACCGCCGACCGCCGGCGTCGCGTCCGGCTTGCCGCTGTCAACGACGCTGTCGTCGCCCGCGGTGTCGGTGCTGGTCACCGGCTTGTCCGCGACCGGTTCGGCGGTGCTTTCGGCACCGGCGGTCACCGGCTTGTCGACCACCGGCTCATCGGGGCCGCCCATCGCCACGACCGGCTCGCCGCTGCCGAGGCCGCCGGTCGGCCGATCCCAACTGGCGAGCTGGGCACGCACGCCCGGCTCATAAAGCTGGATGCAGCTGTCATCGCCAGGACCCGGCGAACAAGGGGGATAGTCCTGGGTGGCCGGCCGTGGAGTAAGCGCCTCGGCGGTGGTGTTGCCGCCGACGGTTTCAGCTTCCTCGAGCGGGCCGCCCATGGCGGTGCCCGGCTTGGCGAGCGATGCCAGATAGAGCGCCTTTTTTTCTTCGTCGTGCTTGGCGATCAGGGTCGACTTGGCTTCCAGAGTCGCCAGCTTGTCGAGCTCGGCCATCGGCACGATCCCGGCGTCGAGCGCCGAGTTGGTCGGTGGATCGGCGAGCGCGACGACAGACGTCCCCAATAAAAGGGTGCCTGCCGCAATCAGTGTGCGCCTCATGATATTCCTCCTTGCGCAACCCGCGGGCCGCGCGGGCCTAGGCCCCGCCGCATGGTGAAGGAAAAACGCGCTTCGCCCTGACAACTATCCGGAAAAGCGGCGAACCGTAGCGCAGCGGAGATGAACGAGCCCGTACGGCGAGACAAATGTTCAAAACGCGCCGTCAAATCGCCTGACAAAGGATGATCCGGCCCGACGAAAGCCGGCGGCGGCGAGCTGCGCGTCGGTCGCCGCATCGCCGGCGCGGACGGCGAAATCGGCCCGCCAGCGCCCGCCGGCGTCGAATCGCAGGTTCAGCCGCTCAGCGCCGGTCTCGCCGACCAGCGGCAGCAGCAGCCAGCCGCCGGCGCAACGCGCGACTCCATTCATCCGCGAAGCGACGCCGATGCCGGCCATGGCGCCGCCGCCCTGGGCCTGCACCCGCCCCTCGGCGCGGGTGCAGCGGCCATCGCTGAAAGCGACGCTGACATCGTCGAACTCGATGGCCGCGATCGGCAGCGGCAGCGCCGACGAGGCTGTATTGATGCGGCCGCGAACATCGTCGAACGCGACGGCGTGGCGCGATAAGGTCACGGCGCCGCGAAAGCCGCCGCTTTCCTCCGCTCCGAACAGGCTCAAGCGGGCGCGGCCGACCAGCAACGGCAGCAGGTTCAAGCGGGCGCCGACATCGCCAAGCGCGGCCGGCCCAAGGCGCGCCTCCTGCAGCACGCCGAACCAGAGGCTGCCGGTCGCCGCGCGTGCCGACAGGCCCATTCGCCCAAAATCCCAGAAATCGATCGCCAGCCGCAACGGCAGCAAAGCGAGCAAGCTGAACAGGAAGAAAGCGGCGAGCAGCCACCAGCGCCGGGAGATGCGCATCAGCCAGAGGTCCCAAACGTCGCCGCGATGGCCAGCGACTGATCGCTGTTGGCGCTGGCGCGCAGGCTTTCGATCCGAACCCCGGCTTCCTCCAACTGACGAACCAGGACAAAGAAGGCCTGCGGACGGGCGGCGTCGATCGCCAGCGAGGCGCGACCGGGCCCTTCGCGGGCGATGCGGGCGCCGGTGAAGCCGGCTTCGTTCACCTGAGCGGTCAGCCAGGCCTCGAGCGGCTGCGGCAGCGGCCGGCCTCCATCCCGTGCGGCATGGCCCTGCTGCGCTCGCGCCTGCGCGAGGGCGAGGACGGCGGCGGCGTGGCGGCTTTTCGCGGTTTCCAGAGCATCGGCGAGCGGGCGGACGATCAGCAGCCAGGCCATGACCAGCAGCACGAGCGCAAACATCACCAGCAGCAGCCGCTGCTCGCGGCGACTGCGCTCGTCCCACCAGGATCTGAGGCCGGCGATCATGAGCGGGTCAGCGTCAGCACGGCGGTAGGGCGACCACCGGCGCTGCCTGTCGCGCCGGGGACGACGCGCAGCCCGCCAGCCTCGAGCCGCGCCTGCAGCGCCGCCAGCGTCGCCGGCGTATCGACCAGCACCGTCACCTCGGCGCGGCCGCCGGGCCGATATTCGAGACGGCTCAGCTCGGCATTGGGGGTCGAGCGGATGGCGTCGAACAAGGGCGAAGCGAGGGTGCCGAAAGCAGCGTCGGACCGCAC
>JBQTJR010000179.1:0-31020 GCA_052386895.1 Sphingosinicella sp. | reverse complement strand
TTTGCGGGGGCGGGTGCGCCGCGTCGGCTACCGCGTCTATTCTATCTTATGTTCCGGGTGGTTTACATAAGGGCGGCCGGGCGGCGACCCCGCCGCGGCCGCCTTGATTGCTTAGACCATTAGAATTCCGGCGGCGACGGCGCTTCGGGCGCGACGGTCAGGTGGACGAAGACGAACGTCCCGCTGCTGCCATCGGCGCGGGTGAACCCGCCCTCTTCCAGCACCTCCTGTCGGTCGACAATATCGCCGCGTTCGGCGGTGTCGAGCGAGAGGCTGGCGATGCCGAGCTCAGCGAGCGACTTCAGCTCGCCGGCCTGGCTGACGCCGTCGCTGTTCGCGTCGATCCACAGCCGCAGCTCGCCGAAACGCTCGTCCTTGCCGTCGAGCACGCCGTCGGCGTTGCTGTCGAGCGAAGCGAGCGCCTCGGCCGACGAGGCGAAGCCCAGTCCGAGAAAGGCCTCCGACACCACCTCGCTGCCGTTCTCGATCGCGCCCGAACCGTCGGAGTCGAGCACCAGCAGCCCGTCGCCGGGCTCCATCCAGCCGAGTTTCTCGGCAACGCCGTCGGCGTCGAGATCGAACGCCACCGCATTCTCTCCGAACAGGAAGGAAATGCCGTCCCCGTCGAGATCGAACACCACAGGGTCCGATCCCGAGGGCGGCAGCACGGTGATCGCGATCGTCTTGATCGCGGTCGTCTGGGTGGAGTTGGTCTCGGCCGCGTAGCTCTGCGCCTTGATCGACAGCGTCACCGTGCCGCTGAACGACGACAGGGTCGTCATCTTGAGGTTGCCGCCGAGATCGGCCGCCATCACCTTCCAGCCGCCCAGCCCGGCATCGAAGGCGCCGAGATTGAAGGTGGCGCCGGCCGGATAGCCGGTGATGACGATGTAGGTGTCGTCGAGTTCGCCCGGCACCGTCGTTACCGTCACCGGCACCGTTATCGGCTTGCCGGCGAATCCCGACGGCGTCGCCGCCAGCGCCAGCGAGCCGGCGCCGGCGCCGGCGAAGCTTTCGAGACCGGAAGTCGAGTTGCCGGCACTCTCGATCCTGACCATGGTGCTGCCGTCGGTCGGGCTGTGCGGAGTGAACGAGCTGACGATGAAAGCGCTGCCCGTCGTCGACCAACTACCGAAGCTTCCCTCGAAGCTGTTCACGAGAGTGCCGTTGACCCGGACATTGTCGACCAGCACATGGGAATTGAGCGCCGTGTCATTCACGTTCGAGACGCCTACGGCGATCGTGTAGCTGTCCGTCGTCGGCGCGGTGAAGCTGAAGGTGCGCCAGCCGGTGCCGCCAAAGTCGCCGACCACCTCCACCAGCGCCAGCGTCGAGACGACGCCGTTGATGCTCACCCATGAAAAATCGTTGTACGGCATGTAGTCGCCGGCAATGAAGTTCCAGTCGAGACTCAGCACCTCGCCGGCGGTCAGCGACAATGTGGTCATCACCGCCGCGCCGTTGGTGGGGCTCAACGACGTCGAGGAACCGACCGAGAGGGTCGGCATGTCCGCGACAGGCAGGATGTTGAGGTTGAACGAATCGCTCAGCGTCTGCGTGCCGGCGGTCGCGGTCAGCTTGAGGCCGATGACGCCGTTGAAATTGGCCGGCGGCGTTCCCGAGAAGGTCTGCGTCGCGGCGTTAAAGCTGAGCCAGGATGGCAGCGCCGTCCCGTTCGCCTGCGTAGCCGAATAGGCGATCATATTGTCGGGATCGGCGAACGTGCCGGCAGGTACGGTATAGCTCCAGAAGGCGTCCTCGTTCGATGCCTTGTCGGTAATGTCGGCGGTCTGGACCAGCGGATCGTCGACCGGCGTGACAGTAAGGCTGAACGTATCGGTCGCACTGAGACCGCCGCCGTCGGTCGCGGTCACTTTCAGGGAAAACGCGCCGTTGAAGTTGGTCGGCGGCGTGCCGGTGAACGTGCCGGTAATGCCGTTGAACGCCAGCCATGAAGGCAGCGCCGAGCCGTCGGCCATCGTCGCGGTGTAGTTGACGGAGGCGTGATCGATGTCGGTGAAGGTGCTGGTCGGGACCTGGAAGCTCCAGGCCGCATCTTCCGGGGACGACTGGTCGGCGATCGGATTGATCAGCACCGGCGCGTCGTTGATGCCGGTTACGGTCCAGCTGACCGAGGCGGGAACCGTGACGTCGCCGTCGGTGACAGTGTAAGTGACGGTGACCATGATCGTCTGGCCCAAAGCCAGCGATTGGTAGTCCGCGTGCGAGGGATCGAGCGTGAATGTCTGCGCGCCGGCATTGAAGCTGACGCCGGCCGGCAATGTGCCGGGCACGTTGGTGACTTGCAGCGCATCGCCGGCATCGGGGTCGCTGGCGTTGGCGAGCGCATTGAGGGTGACGGCGGGGCCATCCTCGACCGCGCTGGCGTTAACCGCTCCGGTTACGGTTGGCGCGTCGTTCGTACCGATAATGGCGATGGTGAGGGCCTGGACGTCCGAGGCGCCCTTGTCGTCGGTGACGCGGGCGGTGAAGGTCTCGGTGGCGATCTGCCCTTCGGCCAGCGCCTGGGTGGCGGCGCGGCTATTGTCGAGCGTATAGGTCCAGATGCCGGTCGACGGATCGATCGCGAACGTGCCGTAGGTGCCGTTGACCGAGCCGGCGACGCTCCACACCGCGGTGGCGCTGGCGTCGAGATCGGTGGCGGTGAGCGTGCCGGTCGCCGACGGCGTGCCGGCAACAAATGTGCCGTCGTCGAGATGGCCGGCCTCGACGACCTTGCCGGACGCCAGATCCATATTGATGACGATCACGTCGCCGGCCGAGAACGATTTACCCGCCCAGTTGACGTACACTGTCTCGCCATCCGGGCTTACCGAAAGCGTCGTCCGCGGGTCGCTGTCGCTCGCACCCAGGATGAAGGGCAGCGTGCCACCGACATCTGTTATCCGAAAGCCGTCGAACTCGGTCGCCGTCCAGGTAACATTCGCTTCGAAGGTAATGATGATCTGACCGTCGGCGGTCAGGTCGGTCCTGAAATAGCCGTTATGGAACGGCGGAGTCGCATCGCTGATTTCGGCGCTGGTGAATTCGACGTGCGAGCCGACCGTGTCGCTAATGGGAAATCCGTGTTCGCTGGCCTGGGCCGGGAACAGCCATTGGAACTCGACCGGGCTGCCGGCGATACTTGCGGGGACGATCTCCGGCGCATCGTTGGTGCCGATGACGGTCCAACTGACCGAAGCCGGCGTCGTCGCAATGCCGTCGGAGACGCCATAATTGACGCTGACGGTCGTCGTCTGGCCCAAAGCCAGCGACTGATAGGCGGAATGGGCCGGATCGAGCGTGAAGCTCCTGGTCGTCGCATTGTAGCTGACGCCGGCCGGTAGCGTGCCGGGAACGTTGACGACCTGCAGCACCGTGCCCTGATCGACGTCGGAAGCATTGGCGAGCGCGCTCAAAGTCACGCCGGCGCCGTCCTCGGTCGCATTGCCGGTGACGGCGCCGCTGACCACCGGCGCGTCGTTGATGCCAGTGACGGTCCAGCGGACCGAAGCGGGCGTCGTCGCGATGCCGTCGGAGACGCCGTAATTGACGCTGACGG
The DNA here is from genome assembly GCA_052386895.1 of Sphingosinicella sp. GTDB lineage: Bacteria > Pseudomonadota > Alphaproteobacteria > Sphingomonadales > Sphingomonadaceae > Allosphingosinicella. Next base: position 27,458 of record JBQTJR010000179.1, on the reverse strand, counting down.
TCGTCGTCTGGCCCAATGCCAGCGCCTGATAGGCCGCGTGGGCCGGACTGAGCGTGAAGCTCTTGGTCGCCGCATTGTAACTGACGCCGGCCGGCAGCGTGCCGGGGACGTTGACGACCTGCAGCACGGTGCCCTGATCGACATCGGAAGCGTTGGCGAGCGCGTTCAAAGTCACGCCGGCGCCGTCCTAGGTCGCATTGCCGGTGACCGTACCGGTCACGACCGGCGCGTCGTTGACGCCGGTGACGGTGATTGTTGCCGTGTCGGAGCCGATGCTGCCGGTGAAGATCAGATCCTGGCCGACATCCGGCAGTCCGCCGCCCGCGCCGCCGGGCTCGTGATTGGCGAAACCGGTCGTCCCGCCGGGCGAGGTGAAATACCAGCGGAAGGTGATCGGCCCTGAGGCGAGCGCCAGATTGCCGAGACTGGCCGTGAATTTGGTGACATCCTGGCCGTTGACCGTGCCGGTGGCGATGCTCGAGGCGAAGCCGTCGACGCTCGACCGCAAATACCAGGTGCTGGTGTTGGGACCGGCATTCTCGATCGAGAAGCGAACCGAATCGAAATCGATCGTCTTGCCGTTGGGATTGATCGTTACTTCGTAATATTTGCTCGTGTCGAGGGTGTTGCCCCAGCCGGCCAGATAGAAATGATTGCTGAACGGGGTGCCGGTCAGCGCACCCACCGCGGTCAGCGACGACACTATGATTCCCGGTGCGACGATGTCGGCCGCGAGCGAACGGGATGAGGTGAGATCGGCCATGTCGAACCGGGCAAGAGTCGTGACCGGGCCGGCACCCTGACTGATCGCCCCGTGAGCGTCGGTCGCCGAGTAGGTGATGGTGACCTGTTGCGTCTGGCCGGCGCCGAGATGCTGGAAAGCGCTACCGGGGTCGAAGCTCAGGGAAGAGCCAAGGATGACAGCCGTGCCAGCCGCGGGCCCACCGACAATGTTGTAGGTAAGACTGGCCTGATTGTCGTCGGCATCGATGTCATCGCCCGCCAGCGAAATCAGGACCGGCGGGCCGTCCTCCACCGCCGAACCAGTAACCGCCGAAACGGTGGGCCGGTCGTTTCCGCCGTTCACCGTGACAGTCACCATCTGGATCGCGGTCGCCCCCTTGTCGTCGGTGACGGTGGCGGTGAAGGTCTCGACCGCGGACTGGCCTTCGCTGAGCGACTGGGTCGCGGCGCGGTTATTGTCTAATGTATAGCTCCACACGCCGGTCGTCGGGTTGATCGCGAACGTCCCGTAGGTGCCGTTGGCGCTGCCGCTCCAGGCCGCGGTCGCGAGCGAATCGACGTCCGACGAAGCGAGCTGGCCGGTCGCGCCCGGCGTGCCGGCGAAGACGCTGCCGTCATCATTGTTACCCGCTTCAACCACGCTACCCTGCGCCGCCGCCGCGGCGGAGGTGATGACCGGCCGGTCGTTGGTGCCGTGGATTGTGACGGCGATCGTCTCGCTGTCACTGGCGCCGTGCTGGTCGGTGACGGTCGCGGTGAAGCTCTCGGTAACGCTCTGCCCCTCGCGCAGCGCCTGGGTCGCGGCCCGGCTGTTGTCGAGCGTGTAGGTCCAGGTGCCGGTATTCGGATCGATCGCAAACGTGCCGTAGGTGCCTTCGGTATTACCGCTCCAGGTCCTGGTCGCGCCATTGTCGACGTCGGTCGCGGTCAGCGTCCGGCTGACGCTCGGCGTGCCGGAAACGACCGTGCCGTTGTCGAGATGGCCGGCCTCGCTGACCAAGCCGGTCGCCTCGGCGACGCCGGAGGTGATCACCGGCGCGTCGTTGGTGCCGGTGATGGTGAAGATCGCCTGCGCCGGCACGGTGACGATACCGTCGCTGACCCCGTAATCGACCGTGACGGTCCGGGTCTCTCCCGCCTCCAGGTTCTGGAAGGCGGAATGGGTCGACTGAAGATAGAATGTCTTCGCCGCGACGTCGTAAATCACGCCAGCCGGCAGCGTGTGGGTGAGCACCACGCTGAGCGTCGTACCGGCATCGACATCGGAGGCGTTGTGCAGCGCGTTTAGCGTCGACGAGCCGCCATCCTCGACGGCATTGCCGGTGACCGCGCCGGTGACGACCGGCGCGTCGTTGGTGCCGATGATCTCGATGGTGACGTCGCGGGTGACGGTGCCGCCGTTCCCGTCGGCGATGGTCAGCGTATAGACCTGGGTCACGCGCTGGCCGTGAGCGAGCGCCTGCACGGCCGCGTTGTCGATGCTGAACGTCCAGCCGACCGAGCCCGCGCTGTCCTGGTCGGCGGCGCTTTCCGTGATGGCAGCGGTGAGCGTGCCGAAACCGCCGGCCGGGACGAAGCCGGGCGCGACACCGGAGGTGGTGGTGACCGCGGGGGAGCCCACCGAAACGGTGTGGAGATCGGACAGATCGGCGTCGTCGAACCCGAAGCTGCCATTGTCGCCGAGCGTCGGCGAGGACTGGTCCTCGGTCACCGAGCCGACCGCGTCGCCGCCGGCGGCCAAAGTTGGCGCATCGTTGGTACCGGTGACGGTGATCGTCACGTCCTGGGTGGCGCTGCCCCCCTCGCCATCGTCGATCCGGACGGTGAATTTGAGGGTGACGGAATCGCCGGCGCCGAGATGGTCGAGCGCACCATCGGCGATCGCATAGCTCCAGCCAACGCTGCCGCCGCCGGCCGACTGGGCGACCGGCTGGATCGAGAAGGCGTCCTTGAGCGCGTCGAGCTGGGCGGCGGTCAGAGCGTGGCCGTTGGCGATCGCCTGGCCGGTGACGACGCGCGCGGTGACGCTGGCGGTGTGGGTGTCGGAGAGATCGGCGTCGGTGAAGGTGACGGTGCCGGTGGCGGTAAGCGTGCCGCCCTCGCCGGGCTCGGCCTTCTCGTCGACCGCGCCCGACTGGGAGGCGGAGGTGACGATTGGCGCGTCGTTGCTGCCGGTGACGGTGACGGTGACGGTCTGGGTATCGCCGTCGGCGTCGGTGACGGTGTAGGTGAAGCTGTCGGTGGCGCTCTCGCCGACGGCGAGATAGTCCCAATAGGTCGGATCGGGGGTGTAGACGAAGCGCGCGCTCGGCGGCTGCGCGGGATCGTTGAAGCTGGTGATGAAGGCGACACTGCCGTGCGCGCCCTGGGTGTGGCTGAAGCTCTTTACGAGATCGGGCACCGAATCGTTAGACATCACGTCGAACGAGGCGCTGGCGCTATCCTCGTCGGTGGTGACCGCGTCGGCGACGAGGGTGACGGCCTGGTCGCGGGGATCGATGGCGACGCCGTCGACGGTCACCTCGAGTTTCTCGACCTTGGAGACCCTGAGGTCGAACGCGGTGAAGCGGAACTCGCGATTGCTGGCCTGGCCGTTATTGGGGTTGGTCTCGGCGGCGATGAAAGCGAGGTAGACGGCGATGTCGGCCTGGACGTCGGCGCGCATCCACTCGGCACGGGTGAGGACGAGGCGCAGCGTGTCGATGTGCGAGCCGCCGTCGTAAATGTCGGTGGCGCCGGCATTCTCAGCCAAACGGTAGATCAGCAGGTCGTCGCCGGAATCGCCCTTGACGTCATCGCTGCCGGAGCCGCCGTCGACGACATCGTTGCCCGAGCCGGCGTTGATCCGATCGTTGCCGCCGAGGCCATTGAGCGTGTCGCTGCCCGAACCACCGTTGAGATGATCGTTGCCCGCCGTGCCGGTGGTATTCGCCATAATAAAACCCCTCCCGCCGCGTACGCACTGGCCAAGCCTCGCCGCCCGCGGAATCGCGGCGAGCCCATCTTTCCATCCCGGGAATGCCGACCGTGACGGCCGGCTTGACGCGTTCCCCCAACCACGCTTGCTCCAACGCCGTTACGCGCGCGTTCCGAATCGCGCTGTAAGTAACGAAGAGCGAAGGATTTTTAATGGAGCGTTAGATTTGCCGGAACAATACCCGAGCGTCCCAATCGTGGGACGTCCCGGATCAGTACACGCCGGATCACAAACCTAAATGCTCTCGCCGACCCACGCCGGCGCCGACTCCGGCGCCGCGGCATGGTCCGACCGGCGCTCGCGGCGCCAGGCGCCGGGCGGCCGGCCGAATGCCGCGCTGAACAGCCGGCTCATGTGGGTCTCGCTGGCGAAGCCGAAACGGTGGGCAAGCGATTCCAGTCGTTCGTCCCGCTCGCTTTCGAGCTCGTGACGCAGCGCCGCCAGCCGCCGCGCCTGGACGAAGCGGCGGACGCCGCCCGCCTCGTCGAGCAGGCGGTAGAGCGCCGAGCGCGACATGCGCACCGCCGCGGCGATCGCCGACACCGACAGGTCGCGCGAAGCGAGGTGGGAATCGACGTAGCGGTAGACGCTCTCGCTCCGCACCTGCTCCTGCCAGCGCCGGTCGGCGGCGGCAAGGCTTTCCGGCCCGGCGGCGCCGGCGAGCAGGGCGAGCAGCGCGCGGAACTGCGAATGGGTCGGTCCGCCGGCGGTCCGCGACCAGCGCACCAGCGAGCGTAGCAGGTCGATCGGCACCATCGTTGCCGGCCCCTCGAGCACGCGGCCGTGCTGGACGCTGGCGCCGAGCGCGGCTGCGAAATGTTCGCGGGCGACCCGCACGGTCAGCAAATGCGCCTCGTGCGGAACGAAGCGGGCGGGCTGCGCCATGTCGATGAGGACGATCTCCCCTGGCCCCACGCGATCGAACCCGGCGCCGTCGCCGCCGTGCACCTCGCCTTCGACAATAGCGTGGACCAGCAGGTGATCGAGACCGTCGGCGCAACGGTCGGAATCGCGCTGGTGGACGACGCCGGACAAGCGCCGATCGTAAAGCGCGAGGCCATTCAGCCGCCACGCCCGCACCTCGGCCTGGAACGGCGCATCGGCCGGTTCGATCTTGGAGCCGCGGCCGAAAATGGCGGCATAATCGGCGAACGCTTCCTCGCCGTCGCGGCCCACGCTCGAAAAATGGAAACTGTCGCTCACCCGCCGCTCGCCCCCTGCCCTTGTCGGGCTATTGTGCAGCGCACCCAGCGGGCGCTTTCAAAAATATCCCGGGGCGATGTCTCGTTCGATTGGCGCTTTCTGTCAAGTGATTGATAAAACGAGATTTGTTACGGAACCGTTGCGAACAGCCGGCGTGAGGGAAGCTAACGATGCCGCGCCCGGCCCGTCGCGGAGCGACAACGAAGTCGCCCTGCCGTGCAAGACAACGAAGTTGGCGCGCCCGGCCCGTCGCGGAGCGACAACTAAGCCGCCCTGCCGGCAAGGCAACGAAGCTGGCGCGCCCGGCAGGATTCGAACCTGCGGCCCCAAGCTTCGAAGGCTCGTGCTCTATCCAGCTGAGCTACGGGCGCGCGCCGGGTGTTCGTAATGCTTCGCCAGACCGCTGCAAGGCAGGATTGTCCTCGCCCACCTGATCTGGTGCCGGAATTTCCGCGCGCCCTACCGCCGCGCCCAGCCGCCCCGGGTCCGGCAATAAGTCCAGGTCGGCGAGCGATATTCCCCGCCGCCGGCCTCGGCGGTGGCGTAGACGTTGCGGCACACCTGGCCGCCCCCCCGCTCGATGGCGCTGGCGACGGCATAGCCGCGTGCGTCGCGGTGGCGCCAACGTTCGGCATCCCCGGACTCAAGCGTTTCCCGGATCGCCCGTTGCACCGGCGCGATCGCAAAGCTGAACCCGCGACCCTCGTCCCTGATAGGCTCGGGTTCGGCCGGCAGCGCCACCACCGGCGTCGGCAGTGGTAGCGGTTGCGGCGGCAATGGCGCCGACCGAGTCTTCATACGAACCAATGGCGGCGGCAGGGGCAGCATCGGTTCGGCGGCGGTCGGGCGCGCCTTGTCCTTTACGCGGACGGTGACCTCTTCGGTTTGGTCTGAGCCCGAGATGCGCCAGATCGAGGGCAGGACCGACCAGGTGAGCAAGGCAGCGGCGGCGAGCGCCAGGCCGACGAACAAGGCGGCCCGTGCCGCCTGGTTGTCGGGCTTTCTCGGGGTCGCCATTGCGGGCGCTGCTATGCGCAGGTCGGGGCGGCGGCAAGGATCGGCGAGCCGCTGCGGTCCAATTGCGGGACCGGTCACAAGCGCGGGAATGCATGCACGCCCATCGTCACGTCGTTCTCCGCCTGCTCGACGCTCATCATCACCAGCTCGACCTCGGGCTCGTCCTCGTCCTCGTGCTGGTCGAGCCAGTCGGCGATCGCCGCCTCGAGCTTTTCGCGCGCCGCCACCGATAGCCGCCGCCGGGTGCGCAGCAGCCGCAGCGTGCCGTGACGGCTCGAAGCTTCGGCCAGCGCTTCCTCGAGCGCCGCGCGGACTATGTCCGCGCGTTCCGGGACCTCCCCACCCTCGCCGATCGCCGTCGGGCTGACCGCGAAACGGCGGGCGACGGCCTGGAACGTGCGTTCGATGGTGGCGCGCTTGCGCTGCTCGGCGACGACACGGATGAGGCCGGCGGCGAGCAGCTGGTCGACGTGATGGTAGAGGCGAGTGAGCGGCACCTGCAGCCGCTTCGCCGCCTGCGCGACGGTGCGCGGCTCAATGAATTGCTGCAGCAGCCGCTGGCGCAGCGGATCGGCGAGCGCGCGCAGCCGCTCGGGGGTATCGACCAGGAAAGTGGCGGCCGACGCCAAGACGCCTCCAGCGCTCAGCCCTGGTCGAGCCAGAGCAAGCGGGCGCCGTAATCGATCACCAGCCGGCCGGGGCGCAGGAAATCGGCCCCCAATATGCCGTCGATCGGCGCGCCGGCGGCGGCGCGCACCGGCCCCAGCACGTCGGCGATGGCGATTCGCTGATCCGCGTGCGAGACGTGGCCGAAGGCGATGTCGGCGTAGGCGATGCGGGCGCCGCCGGCCGAGGCGCCCCCGGCGCCGGCGAGGCGGACCTCGCCGCGGGCCGCAATGCCGGCCAACTCCGCGGTCGCCGGCGACACCAGGGTGGCGCTGGCACCGGTATCGAGCGCGAACAGGAACGGGCCGCGGCCGTTGAGACTCACCCGCACGAGGGTGAGCGGGCGGCCGCTGGCGAGGGTGAAGGGCAAGGCCCGCGCCGCCGGCCCTGGCACTGCTTCGAGATCGACCGTCAGTCGGCGATAATCGATCGCGATCGAGCGCCGCTCGAGAAAATGATAGCCGATGATCGCGTCGATCCGGGTGCGGAGTTGGCCGGAGACGGTGTCGAGCGCCTGGGTGACGCCGCCACGCAGGTTGCGGAAGGTGTGGCCGCCGAGGCTGAACTCGCGGATCGGTCGGGCGGTGAAGCTAACCCGGGCAGAGCCGACCGCGCCGGTCGAGGCGGCCGTGCGGGCGTCGGCCGGCCGCTGCGGCAGCCGCGCGGCGACGGAAGGGCTGATCATCACGTCGAACGGCGCCGCCGCGCCGGTATCGAGCAGCACGCGCACCGGCTCGCTCTGCTCGATCCGCGCTTCGAGCACGATCAGCGGGATGTCGGCACTGGGGTGAACGAACGGAACAGCGTCCATGGATGAACTCCATTATTCAAGCTTTATCGAACATTCTGGTTTAATTGAACGCTGTCAAGAGATCGTGTCGCGATGATGCAAGTGGGTTCCGCCTCACAACCGTCAATTTCGTCCCCTTCGGTAGGATGAGCGTGGGCTCCGGAAGGAACAGCTCAATTGTCGAAGAAGTTCGCTTTTTGTACTTGATTTTTGTAACCGATTGTGGTAACGATCTGGCACTTGAAAAAAGCGGCTCTTTGACACATTTATTGTGAAGTCTCCTTCCCGGCCGCACGCCATACGCCCTCGCTTGTAGGATTCCTGCCTCACCGAGTTTTCTCGGAGAAGGGAGCAGGGGCTCGCGGTCCGTTTTCGCGACGTGAAGAAACCCTCTGCAATCGTCAATTTCGTCAACTTCTGTAGGATTTCGGGCCCAGTTTTTGCCGACGTGTCCGTGAACTTTATGAACTTTACGTAGGAGTAATGTTCCCCGCGATTTGTCGGTGAACGCCTTGGTTTGAGAGCGGCGCCCTGTCCGGCGTATGAGAGCGCGATGGCGCATCGCGTTGCCCTGATCGGCCTGCCGACCGACATCAACAGCAGCTTCCGGCGTGGGCCGGCCAGGGCGCCGGCGATCGTCCGCGCCATGATCCGGTCGGAAAAGGGAAACATGGCGACCGAGGTCGGCGGCGAGATCGGCCTCGATTTCGACCTTTCCGACCGCGGCGATGTCGCACTGGCGGAAGACGAAGCCGACTTCGGGCGGATCGAGCAAGCGGTCGCGGGCTGCCTGGACGCTGTCGTGCGACCGATCTGCATCGGCGGCGACCACTCGGTGACCTGGCCGATCCTGAAGGCGATCGCCGCCGCTCACGGGCGGGTCTCGATCCTCCATTTCGATGCCCATCCCGACCTCTACGATGCTCTGGACGGCAACCGCCGCTCGCACGCGTCGCCATTCGCGCGGATCATGGAGGACGGCCTCGCTAACCGGCTCGTCCAGGTGGGAATACGAACGCTGAATGCCGAGCAGCGCGCGCAGGCCGAGCGCTTCGGAGTCGAGATCGTGCCGATGCGCGGTTTTTCACCGGCAAGCGTGCCGGCGCTGGACGGGCCGATCTATGTCTCGATCGACCTTGACGGGCTGGACCCGGCCTTCGCTCCGGGCGTTTCCCACCACGAGCCGGGCGGGTTGAGCGTGCGCGACATAATCGACTCGCTGGACAGGCTCGCCGGACCGGTGATCGGCGGCGATGTCGTCGAGTATAACCCGGACTGCGACGTGGGCGGCATGACCGCCACGGTCGCCGCCAAGCTGGTCCGCGAGCTCGCCGCGCTGGCGGCCCGGACCTAGGACCTGGGCCCTAGACGATCAGCCGCCAAGGGGACTGCGTCACACGTGCTGCTGTGTAACCATGCAATAAAGCATCGGCAGCGACAGGATCATGTTGGTGCGCGAGGCCATCATCGCGGTGGTCGCCGAGCTGGCCTTGGTATCGTCGTCGGCGGCGACGATGCCGAGCGCGCGCTTCTGGTTCGGCCAGATGATGAACCAGACGTTGGCGGCCATGATCAGGCCGAGCCACATGCCGATGCCGATGGTGACAAGCCCTGGCTTAAAGGTGAGCGAGCGGACAACGTTTCCAGGCGCACTCATTTCAGACAGAAGCAGGCCGAGGATCACCGTCGCCAGCGCCGACCAGCGAAACCAGAACAGGGCGACGGGCGCGATGTAGCGGGTAACGCCCGGCTTCAGCTCGGCCGGGACGGTCGGCATGGTCGGGATCTGCACGAAATTGAAATAATAAAGCAGGCCGATCCACAGCACGCCCGCGATGACGTGAAGGAAGCGCAAAAAGCCAAGCCAATAACCTGCCTGGATCGCGTCCTGGTGAAGGCCGAACACCGCCGCCAGCAGCAGCACGATGCCGATGATCAGAGCGAAGTGAAAATTGCCGAGTATCTTGGCCATGTCCTGACCCCCTGAAGGCGTGTGAGCGAGACCGTCTCTAGCCGGTTCGGCCCGTGCGCGACAGGCTTTTGCGAGGGCCTGCCGGCTTTGACAGGGTCGCGCACAACCATTCGACCGAGCATCAATCGAGACGCCACATCAGGCTTTGCGCGAGCGGCGTCCACAGCCCGGTGCGGATGCCGGCGTGGCGCAGCGCCTTGCCGGTCCATTCGTTGCAGGTGAGCCAGAAGCTGTAGCCGCCATTCGCCTCGTAGAACATGTCGTTGGCACCATAGCCGCGGCCGAGCAGCGGCAGGGTGCGTCCTTGCGCATCGGTGCGGAAACGGGCGCGGATGAAGCCGGAGAGGCGTTGATACTGGTCTTCGCTGATGCGCAGCCGCCGCGTCCACTCTTCGGGTTGCGGCCGGTGATCGTGCTCGACGTGGAGCAAGGGTGGACCGCCGCCGAACGCGGCGTGGAAGGCGGTGGCGAGCGACAGGTCGCCCCAGGTCGGTGTGTTCAGATAGAATTCGCGGTTGCCGTAGCCGAAGCCGACGTGAGAGGCGCCGCCCCAGCGCGGATCGCGCAGGTGCGTGCCCGGCGCATATGGCCGCCAGTCTATCGCCTGGTGCACCTTGGGCACGACGATCCAGGTGTGGACGCCATTGCTGCGCAGGAAAATGGTGACGCCCTCGCCCGGCGGCGGCTCGCGCCAGCTCGGGTTGGCCGGAACGAGGCCGAGCACCAGGGCCGCGGCGAACCAGGCGATCGGCAGCGCAAGCAGGGCCAGCAGGGCGCGAAGCAACCATTTGAGCGGACGGCGCATGGAAGCCCTCTAGCACGTCATGGCAGCGAAGGCTGGCATCCAGGCAGCTTCGGATTATGGGTCCAGCCATGAGCGAATGGACGATCGGCATCGTCGGCGGCTCGGGGCTCTACGAGATCGAGGCGCTCGAGGATGCGCAGTGGATCGAGGTCGAGACGCCGTGGGGTGCGCCGTCCGACGCCTTGCTGAACGGGCGGCTGCACGGCCACCGCTTCCTGTTCCTGCCGCGCCACGGCCGTGGCCATCCCTTGCCGCCCGAGGCGTTGAACGCTCGCGCCAATATCGACGCGCTGAAACGCGCCGGCTGCACCGACCTCCTGGCTATCTCCGCGGTCGGCTCGTTGCGCGAGGAAATGGCGCCGGGCACGTTCGTGGCGGTCGAGCAGTTCATCGACCGGACCTCGGGACGGACGCACAGCTTCTTTGCGCCGGGGCTGGCGGCACACGTCTCGCTCGCCGACCCGGTCTGCCCGCGGATGACCGCGCTCGCCGCTGCCGCGGCCGAAGCGGCGGGCGCGACAGTGGTCCGCGGCGCGACCTATGTCGCGATCGAGGGGCCGCAATTCTCGACGCGGGCGGAAAGCCGGCTGTACCGCGAATGGGGCGGCGACCTGGTGGGGATGACCGCCAGCCCGGAGTACCGGCTCGCGCGCGAGGCCGAGCTGCCTTACGCGCTGATCGGGATGGTCACCGACTACGATTGCTGGCGCGAGGGCGAGCAGGCCGAGGTCGCCCAGATCCTGAAGCACATGCACGCTAATGCCGCGACGGCGCGGAAGCTGGTGGTTGAGCTGGCGAAAAGCTTGCCCGCGACGCGTGAGCCCTGCGCGATCGACCGCGCGCTCGACCACGCGATCATTACCGCGACCGACGCGCGCGACCCGCAACAGGTCGCCAAGCTCGATGCGGTGGCCGGTCGCGTTCTGCGAACTCAGGCGTAAAGGCGGGCGATCCGCGCTGGCGGGACGCCGAGCGAATAAAGCGACACGCAGACGAGGTTGCGCGCGCTGCGCGCCGCCCAGCCGTCGCGGCGCCAGCGCTCGGCGCTGGTCGTCGCGTCGTGATCGAGCATGACGAGGCGGCGGCCGAGGCGGCGGACCAGGTCGACATCCTCCATCAGCGCCAGCGGCCGGTAGCCGCCGACACTGTCGTAGAGCGCGCGCGAGATCAGCAGCCCCTGATCGCCATAAGGCAGGCCAAGCAGCCGGGTGCGCCAAGCGACGGCGCGCTCGATCGCCCGCGCCTGCCAGGCGGCATCGTCGAGCCGCAGCCTGAAACAGGCGGCGCTGCCGGAAGACTTGTCTCCATGCGCGTCCGCCGCCGCGCGCCATCCCGGGGCAAGCAAGGTGTCGGCGTGGAGGAACAGCAGCCAATCGCCCCTCGCCGCTTTTGCACCGGCGGCGAGCTGGACGCCGCGGCCGGACGCGGTGGTAACGAACCGCGCGCCGGCGCCTTCTGCGATGGCGATAGTTGCATCGCTCGACCCCCCGTCGGCGATGACGATCTCGTCGGCGGCCTTCAACCTCTCCAGGGAATCCGCGAGATAAGACTCGGCATCGAGGGTCGGGATGACGACCGCGAGTTTCATCCGCTGCAGCTCGCCTGCCCAAGCACGCAGAAGCGCGCGCAATGGGGATGGTTGAGCGGCACCGGACGCAGCGCGTCGGCGAGGGTCCCTCCCATTGCGAAGCGTTCGTCATAGGGCAGCAGCGTGCAAGCGACGACGTGCGGGCGCGCTGCGCCTTTCGCCTTCACCACCATCCGCGCCGACGCGCACATCATCGCATCGGGCGAGGTGCCGACGATGTCCCAGCAAGCGGTGCTGACTTCGGGCACGTCTGCAGCCACGTTCATCGTCGGGAACAGCACGAGATGATCGACTTCAATTCCAAGGCTCTCGAACAGAGCTGAATAGCCGGCGCGAAGCGCGCCATCCTCGTCATGCGGTGCACGCCGGCCGGCGACCGCGACCCGGAAGCCCGCACGTGCCAGCCAGAGCAGGCCGTTGACCGCCGTGGCGAAGCTGCCGGCGCTGCGCTCAGCGTCGTGCAGCGCGGGCGAGAAATGATCGAGGCTGACGCGCATCACCACGTCGTCGCCCTGGTCGCGCGCGATCTCCCGCAAAGCCCGCTCGAAGCGGCGCATCGGCCGCATTGCGTTGGTCAGCACGAGCAGCGAAAAGCCACGCGCGAGGCCGGCGCGCATCATACCGATCATGTCCGGGTTCACAAACGGCTCGCCGCCGGTGAAGCCGAGCGTGCTTGCGCCGAGCGCCTTCGCCTCGTCCATATAGGCTTCCGCCTCGGCAACGGTGAGGAAGACGAGCGCGTCGTTGCGCGGCGTGCTCTCGATGTAGCAGCTCGGGCAGGCGAGATTGCACAGCGTGCCGGTGTTCAGCCACAGGGTTTCGAGCCCGCGCGGCTCAACCCAGGCGCGTGGCGCACCGCTCAACGTGACTTGGGGATCGACGAACTTTCCGGGCGCGAGCGGCGTATCGTCCTCGAGCGCGAACGGCGAGACCAGCGTCTCCATCAACGCTGTCGCCAGACCGCGCGCAGCCGCGCATCGCGGCCGCAATTCCAGCGATAGAAGCGGTAGCGGACCGGGTTCCGGCGGTAATAATCCTGGTGATAGTCCTCGGCGCGGTAGAAGACCTGGCGCGGTAATATGAGGGTGGCGACCGGCTGGCCGAGCCGGCGCTGAACGCGGCCCAGCGCCGCTTCGGCGACGCGGCGCTCATTGGCGTCGGCGACGAAGATCACGGATCGATATTGCTCGCCGCGATCGCAGAACTGGCCGCCGCCATCCAGGGGATCGATGGTGGGAAAGAAGCGGTCGACCAAAGTGGCGTACGTCACGCGCGTGGGGTCGTAGCGGACGAGCACGACCTCGATGTGGCCGGTATTGCCCTCCGAGACCTGCTGGTAGGTCGGGTTGGTTACGCGGCCGCCGCTATAACCGGAGACAGTCGAGACGACGCCGGGAACGTGATCGAAATCGGCCTCGGTGCACCAGAAGCAGCCGCCGGCGAAGATGGCAGTGACGGTGCCGGGCTGGCGCGGCTGGGCCGCGGCGTTCGGCGCCGGCGCGCCGAGCCAGGCGAGCAGGACGGCCAGTGCCAGGATCAAGATGGCCGGCAGGATGCGGTGGGAGGACAAGTCTCTCATCCGCGCGTCGGGACGAAGCGCAGGGCGACGCCGTTGATGCACCAGCGCTCGCCGGTCGGTGGCGGCCCGTCGTCGAACACGTGCCCCAAATGGCCGCCGCAGCGTCGGCAATGGCACTCGGTGCGGCGCATGAAAAACGTGTTGTCCGGGCGGGTGCGGACGTTGCCGGCGATCGGCCGGGTGAAGCTTGGCCAGCCGGTGCCGCTGTCGAACTTGTCGGCCGAACGGAACACAGGCAGCGCGCAGCCGGCGCAGTGAAAGGCGCCGCGGCGATGCTCGCGGTCGAGCGGGCTCGAGCCGGCGCGCTCGGTCGCCTCTTGCCGCAGCACGCGATATTGCTCTCGCGAAAGCCGCGCCCGCCATTGCGCCGGCGTCAGTTCGAGCTCGAAATTCTCGGCTTTGGCCTCATCACGTCGCCCGACCATCAAAGCCGCCGCGACCGCGGCCACGCTCGCCGCCGCACCGCTGACAAACCCGCGCCTGCTCAACCGTCTCATCCTTGTCTCCCTGCAACACTTTCGACGGGACGCGCGAACAGGTTACAGGCTAGCCGCGCAGGCTCAAGCGGAGAGGGAGCTGGACAAGAAAGAAAAGGACTGGCCGGCGCTGCTCGCCGCGGCGCAACGCGGGGAAGTGGCCGCCTACCGCGCCTTCCTGCAAGCGGTGCTGCCGTTCGCGCGCGCGATCGCCCGCCGGCACGTGCGCGACGAGGAAGTCGAGGACGCGGTGCAGGACGCCTTGCTGACGCTTCACCGCGTGCGCCACACCTACCAGCCGGGACGACCGGTCGAGCCCTGGCTGGCGGCAATCGTCGCCCGGCGGGCGATTGATCTCGGCCGGCGGCGCGGGCGGATCGGCCGGCGCGAAGTCTCCGACCCGCACGCCTATGAAACCTTTCCCGACGCGCGGGCGAACCGTGAGAAGGAAAGAGATGCGCGCGGGCTGGCCGCGATGATGGCGGACCTGCCGCCCAAGCAGAGGGAAGCGCTCGAGCTGGTGAAACTGAAGGAAATGACGCTCGCGGAGGCCTCCGCCCGATCGGGCCAGTCGATCGCATCGCTCAAGGTCAACGTGCACCGCGCGCTGCGGCGGCTGCAGCGGCGCGCCGGTGGCGAGACCGAATGAGCCGGATGCCGACCGAGGAGCTGGTCGAGACGCTCGCCGCGATCGCGGCGCCGGTGCGGCCGCTGGCGCCGCCGGTGCAGCGCGCAGCGCTTGCACTTGCAGCGCTGCTCGCGCTCGGCGCGCTGGCCGTCCTGCTGTGGGGCGACGTCGCGGGAATGTTCGGCCGCTATGAAGCCCGCACCGATTTGCTGGCGATCGAGATGGCGGCGATGCTGGCGACGGCCGCCACCGCGATCCTTGCCGCTTTCATCATTTCGGTGCCGGGTCGGAGCAAAGCCTGGGCGCTGGCGCCGATCGTGCCGTTCCTCGCCTGGCTCGGCGCGAGCGGCCTCGGCTGCCTGCAGGAATTGGTATTGGGTCCCCCTACCAGCGGCTGGGGCCACGCGCCCGACTGTCTAATCTTCATCCTCGCGGCGGGCGTGTTGATCGCCGTGCCCTTGTTCTGGATGCTGCGGCGGGCTCGGCCGATCGAGCCGCTGCGGGTCGCTACGCTCGGCGGACTTGGCGCGGCGGCGCTGGCGGCGCTGCTGCTGCAATTTTTCCACCCGTTCGCGCTGACCCTGCTCGACCTTGCCGTCCATTTCGGCGCGGTGCTTGCGATCGCCGCGGCGGCGGCGCTGGTGCGACGGCACGCGCTCGCGCCGGCAACGGGCTGACCGACGGCGATGAAGAAGGGGCAGATCCTGCTGCTGCTGGCAATCGCAGGCGCGATCGCCGCCTTCTTCTGGTTCGATCTCGACCTCTACCTCAACCTCAATGAGCTGAAGTCGCACCGCGACGAGGCGCTCGCGTTCGTCGAGGAACGACCGCTGACCGCGATTCTCGCATTTTTCCTGTTCTATGTCGCGCTGACCGCGATCTCGATGCCCGGCGCGGCCGTCCTCACCATCGCCGGCGGCGCGCTTTTTGGGCTCACACGGGGCACGATCATCGTGTCGTTCGCCTCGACGATTGGCGCCAGCCTCGCTTTCCTGTCGTCGCGCTATCTGCTGCGCGACTGGGTGTGCGCGCGCTTCCCCGCGCAGGTGGCGGCGATCGACCGCGGCGTCGCGCGCGACGGCGCCTTCTATTTGCTGACGCTGCGGCTGATCACGCTCATTCCCTTCTTCCTGGTCAATCTGGCAATGGGGCTGACCGCGATCAGGCTGCCGGTCTTCTTCTTCACTAGTCAGGCGGGCATGCTGCCGGCGACGATCATCTACATTTATGCCGGCACCCAACTGGCGGCGATCGAGCATGTTTCGGACATCCTTTCGCCGGGGCTGATCCTCGCTTTTCTCTTGCTCGGGCTGTTGCCGCTGATGGCGCGCCTGGCGGTGCGGCGGCTGCAGCAACGGCGCGCATATCGCGGGTTCAAGAGGCCGAAGCGGTTCGACCGCAACCTGGTCGTGATCGGGGGCGGCGCCGGAGGGCTGGTGACCGCCTACGTCGCCGCCGCGACCAAGGCGAAGGTCACGTTGATCGAAGCTGAGGCGATGGGCGGCGACTGCCTCAACACCGGCTGCGTGCCCTCGAAGACCCTGATCCGCAGCGCCCGGGCCGCGCACGAGGTACGCACTGCCGACAGGTTTGGCATTCGGGCGCCGTCGCCGGACGTCGACTTCGCGGCGGTGATGCGGCGGGTGCGCGACGCGATCGCGACGATCGCGCCCCACGACAGCGCCGAGCGCTACCGCGGCCTGGGCGTCGACGTCCGGCTCGGTCACGGCCGCATCCTCGATCCCTGGACGGTCGAGGTGGGCGGCGAGCGGCTGACGACGCGTGCCATCGTGACCGCCGCCGGCGGCGAACCGGTGATCCCGCCGGTGCCCGGGCTGGAGAAGGTCATGTTCCTGACCAGCGATACGCTCTGGGCAGCGATGGCGGAGCGCGAAACCGCGCCAAAGCGGCTGGCGATCCTGGGAGGCGGGCCGATCGGCTGCGAACTGGCGCAGGCGTTTGCCCGGCTGGGCTCGCAAGTGACCCTTGTCGAAGCCGAGCCGCGGCTGCTGGCGCGCGAGGATGGCGAAGCGGCCGAAGCGCTGGCGGCGATAATGCGCGACGAAGGCGTCGACCTGCGGCTAGGCCAGCCCGCGCGGCGCGTCGAACCCGGGCGGCTGTTCGTCGGCGAAGGCGAGGAGGTCGCGTTCGACGAGCTGATCGTCGCCGCCGGACGCAAGCCTCGGCTCGCGGGCTATGGGCTGGACGGGTTGGGCATCGACACCGGCAAGACGCTCGAAACCAACGCCTTCCTCGAGACTATTTTCCCCAACATCTACGCGGTCGGCGACGTCGAGGGACGCTACCAGTTCACCCATGTTTCCGCCCACCAGGCGTGGCACGCGGCGGTCAACGCCCTGTTCGGCAGCGTACGCCGTTTTCGGGTCGACGAAAGGGTGCTGCCGCGCGTCACCTTCACCGATCCCGAGCTGGCGCAGGTCGGTCACCACGAGAACAGCGCGCGCGCGGCGGGGATCGCGTTCGAAACGGTGCGCTACGACCTCGCAGGGCTCGACCGGGCAGTGACCGAAAGCGAGGCGCGTGGCTTCGTCAAATTGCTGGTCGAGCCGAACCGGGACCGCATCCTCGGTGCGACCATCCTCGGCCACAACGCCGGTGAGACGATCGCGCTGGTCGCGCTGGCGATTAAGCATGGAATCGGGCTCAACCGCCTGCTTTCGACCGTGTTCGCTTACCCGACCATGGCCGAGGCGGTGAAGATGGCGGCGGGGCAGTGGCGGCGGGACCATGCGCCACAGCGGCTGCTCGGCTGGGCGGAGCGCTGGCACCGCTGGCGGCGGCGGTGAGCCAGACCCGAATCGTCATATTCGCCAAGGCGCCAGTGCCGGGGAGGGTAAAGACGCGGCTGATTCCGGCGCTCGGTGCCGAGGGGGCTGCGGCGCTGGCCGCGCAGATGCTCGCGCGGACGATCGCCGAGGCGCTGCTGGCGGGCGTCGGCCCGGTCGAATTGTGCGGCGATCCGGAACCCTCCGATCCGGCCTGGCAGGGGCATGTGCCGGTCGACGTGGCGACTTCGGGACAGGGCGAAGGCGATCTTGGCGAGCGGCTGGCGCGTGCGGCGAAACGCGTTCTCGACAAGGGCGAGACCGTACTGCTGATCGGCGCCGATTGTCCGGATCTCGATCATCATCGCCTGCGCGCGGCTTCGCAGGTGCTGCGCGATTTCGACGCCGTCATCTTCCCGGCCGCTGATGGCGGCTACGTACTGCTCGGGCTCGCAAAATTCGGCCACGGCCTGTTCGAAGAGGTCGAATGGGGCGCTGCGGACGTCGCGACAGCAACGATCGGGCGGATCGGACAGCTCGGCTGGACGCTGCACGTCGGGGAAACCCTGCGCGACGTGGACGTGCCGGCAGACCTCGCTTAATCGAAGGCCGGTGGAGAGCCTGCCGCCCTACGCGAAATTGCTCGGCATCGAGATTCGCCGCCACCAGGCTGGCGAGCTGCTTTTCTGTATGCCGTTCGGTGACGAGGTGATCGGGCGGCCCGGGTTCCTGCACGGCGGCGCGATTGCCGGCCTGCTCGAATTCGCCGCATTGGGCGCGATCCGCGCGGCGCTCGGGTCCGAGGAAGACGTTTCGGTGAAGCCGATAAACGTCACCGTTTCGTACCTGCGCGGCGGCGTCGACGAGGACACGTTCGCATCGGCGACGGTGACCCGGCTCGGCAGCCGTGTCGCCCATATCGAGGCGCATGCCTGGCAGAGCGAACGCGACAAGCCGATCGCGGCCGCGGAGATGAACGTCCGGATCAGGCGGGCAGGCTTGCCGTCGGCGGATAAATCTTCGTAGAATGACTGCCGGTGGGCTGGCGCTGGCGCTTTGCGCCGGCCGGACGAAGGACCGTTCGATGAAGAGCCCACTCGCCCTCCCCGCCGCCGCCCTGCTCGTCGCCTGCGCGACCGCCGCCGGCCACCAGGCGGCACAGCCCGTCACCAGCGTCGAGATGACGCCGCAGCAGATCGTCGGCGCGCGCCAGGCCGCCTATCACCTGTCCGGCGCGGCGATGGGCAACGCCAAGGGCGTGCTCGATGCCGGCGGCGACATCCCCCGGCTCACCTATTCTTTGCGCGGGGTGGCGCGCTGGGCGCGGGCACTGCCGACGATGTTTCCCGACAGCACCAGGGGCGTCGGCCCGACCCGCGCCCGCCCCGAGATCTGGGACAACCGCGTCGACTTCACCGCCAAGGCGGCCGCTTATGCCGATGCGGCGACGCGGCTCGCCGATGTCGCGCGCGGCGGTGACCGCGCGGCATTCGCGGCGCAATTCGACGCGACGCGGGCAACCTGCCAGGCCTGCCACGACGTCTATCAGCTGCCGGCGCAGCCGCAGCCAGCGCAAACCAAGCAGTAGGTCAATAGCCCCGCATCTGCGCGAGTCGATCGGCGTGGAAGGCGGGATCACCGAACAGCTCGTTCAGCACGCGCTCGCGCTTCATGTAGAGGCCAATATCGTGCTCGTCGGTCATGCCGATGCCGCCGTGCATCTGCACACCTTCGCTGGCGGCGAGCGCGGCGGCGCGGCCGGCTTTGGCCTTGGCGGCGGCGACCATTGCCTCGGCTTCGGGCGTGACACCAATTCCTGCCCCGGACCCCGATCCGGGGTCGTCGAGCAATTGCTGCGCCTTCATCGTTGCGGCGCGGGCGATCTCGAGCTCGGAATAAAGATGCGCGGCGCGATGCTGCAGCGCCTGAAACTCGCCGACCAGCCGGCCGAACTGCTTACGCTGCTTCAAATAATCGACCGTCATCGCCATCGCGCCGCTGCCGAGGCCGACCAGCTCCGCGGCCGCGCCGGTGCGGCCGGCGGCGAGCACCCGAGACAGCACTTTTTCGCCGTCGCCGACCTCGCCAACAACGGCGTCGGCATCGACCTCGACGCCGTCGAAGGTCATGCGCGCGCCGATGCTGGCGTCGGCCAGGCGCACGCCTTCGACTTCGAGTCCTGCGGCGCCCTTCTCGACCGCGAACAACGTCAACCCTTCCTCGGCACGCGCGGCGACGAGGATGACGTCCGCGGAGGCGCCCTGGACGACGAACTGCTTGCGCCCGGTCAACTTGAAGCCGTTGCCCGAGCGCTCGGCACGCATTGCGATGTCCTCGGGCCTGTGCTTGCGGCCCTCGTCGATCGCGACCGCTGCTACCGTGTCGCCGGCGAGGATGCCCCGAAACCATCGCTCGCGCAGTGAGCTGCCCTTGAGCGCCTCGACGAAGGTGACCGCGCTCACCAGGAACGGCGACGGCGTCAGGTTACGGCCGATCTCCTCGAGCACGATGCCCGCTTCGGCGTGGCCGAGGCCGAGGCCGCCGTCGGCTTCGTCGATCAGGATGCCGGTGAAGCCCATTTCGGCGAACTGCTTCCACAGATCGTGGCCGAAGCCGTCCTTGCAGCCCTCGTCGCGCCACCGGCGCAATTGTTTCGCGATCGCGCCTTCCTCGGCCATGAACGCGCGGGCGCTGTCGCGCAGCATCGCCTGGTCGTCGTTCAGATAGAGCGGCACGCTTCCCCCTCGCTCCGCTACGCGCCCGGCAGGTCCAGGATACGCTTGGCGACGATGTTGAGCTGGATCTCGCTGGTGCCGCCCTCGATCGAATTGGCGCGGCTGCGCAGCCATTCGCGCGCCGTCTTGCCGCCGCGCGAGCGCTCGCTTCCCCATTCGAGCGCGTCGGACCCGCCGGCCGCCATCATCAGCTCGTTGCGGCGCTTGTTGAGCTCGGTGCCGGCATATTTCATCATCGACGGCTGCGCGGGATGAGCACGGCCGGCTTTCAACTGGTCGATGAAACGCTCCGACATCGCCTGGAACGCGAGCATGTCGACCTCGAACGCGGCGATCTCGGCGCGCAGCAGCGGGTTGCCGGCGACGGCTTCGCGGACCAGGGCATAGAGCGCAGCGTTTCCACCGCCGCCCAGCCCCATGCCGCTGATCATCTCGCGCTCGTGCCCCAAGAGATATTTGGCGACGTCCCAGCCCTTGTTGACCTCGCCGACCAACTGGTCCTTCGGCACCTTCACGTCGTCGAAGAAGGTCTCGCAGAACGGCGAGTAGCCGGAGATGAGCAGAATCGGCCGGGTGGTGACGCCCGGGCTTGCCATATCGAACAGCAGGAAGCTGATGCCCTGGTGCTTGGGCGCGTTGGGATCGGTGCGCACCAGGCAGAAGATCCAGTCGGCCTTGTCGGCATAGCTGGTCCACACCTTCTGGCCGTTGACCAGCCAGTGGTCGTCCTTGTCTTCGCACTTGGTCTGCAAGGCCGCGAGGTCGGAGCCGGCGCCCGGCTCGGAATAACCCTGGCACCAGCGGATCTCGCCGCGGGCGATTTCCGGCAGGAAGCGTTTCTTTTGCGCCTCGCTGCCATATTTCAGCAAAGCCGGGCCGAGCATCGAGATGCCGAACGAGTAGAGCGGGTTTCGCGCGCCGATCCGCGCCATTTCCTGCTTGAGGAACTTGGTCTGCTCGGGCGTGAGGCCGCCGCCGCCATATTCGCTCGGCCAGTCGGGCACGGTCCAGCCGCGCTCGGCCATCCGCTCCAGCCAGAGTCGTTGCGCCTCGTTCTTGAAGGCGGGATTGCGCCCGCCCCAGCAATAGTCGCTTTCGTCGCGAACCGGCTCGCGCATCTCGGGCGGGCAGTTCGCCTCGAGCCAGGCTCGCGTCTCGGTTCGAAAGGTATCGCTCATGCCCGCCTTGTCCGCGTCCGCGGTCATGCGAGTCAACCGCGGGACGCTCAGGCGATGGTATTGAAGATCCGCAACACAAAGGTCGATAGGTAAGCGAGGAAAACCACCGCTACCGCCGCATGAATCGCGGGGCGTTTAGCGACCAGGCCGGTCAGTCCACCGATGGCAAACAAGGCGATCTGAAGTTGATATTGCAGACCCAGCGAAAGGTAATGATCGTAGCCTTTGAGCAGGGTGTCGATGAGATCGATGGCGCCCAAGGCGATCATCAGCCCGTAAAACCAATGCCGGCGATCCAGAAAATAATCCTGATAGCCCTCGTAGCCTTCGAGGTCGCGCGGCAGCAGGAACACGCACATCAGATAGATGAGGAAAGCGTAGCCGAGGACAAACAGGTACCGGCCGAAGGTCCAGGACTCTACATGCTGGAGATTGAACTGCCACCACCACCAGAAGACGGTGACCAGCAGCACATAGGCGACCCAGACCAGGTGCACCCACCAGATCGGGGCGCGCTTCGGATGCGCGATTATGTTGGCCACACCCTGCATCAAATGGGTGAGCGCTAGGCCGATCACGATCGAGATCAGGATGATGACATATTCGAACATGCTCATGGCGCGTCGCTTTCAGCCAGCTGCACACGTAGCGCCGTCACAGCCGATTCGATCTCCCTCTCGGTGTTGAAGATGTGGGTCGAGAAGCGCAGACCGTTGAACCACTCGCGCGGTATGCCACGGGCAATTATCCCGTGCTGATCGCGCAGACGCTGAGACACCGTGCGCGCCTCGATCTCGTCGGGCAGCCTGATCGCGATCAATCCACTCGCCAGCGGACCGGGCGGCGGACTCGCCATCGTCACGCGAGGTATCCTTGAAAGCTCTCGCCACAAGCGTTCCCGCAGCGCGAGGACTCGACGTTCGATCTCGACCATGCCGATGGCCTGGGCTGCCTCGATCGCCGCGCCAAGACCGGCAACCAGCGGCAACGGGCCCATGCCGGTCGACCCGGAAACATAATTGCGCCCGAGCTCCCAGCGCATCGGCTCGATCCGCCCCACGGCGTCGGGACTGACGTATAGCAGCCCAGTACCCTTCGGCCCCATCAGCCATTTGTGGCCGCTCGCGGCATAAGCGTGGCAGCCGTCTGCGCGGACATCGACCGGGACCATGCCGATCGCCTGCGCACCATCCACAACGCAGAGCAGGCCGCGTTCGCGCGCCAATGCCGCTACCTCGGCGACGGGCATGCGCAGACCGGTGGAGAACAGGACGTGGCTGACGCTGATCACGCGCGTCTCCGGACGAATGGCCGCAGCAAATCGCGCGACGATCGTCCCAGCGTCGGTCTCGGTGAACGGAACTGGAATTCTCTCGATCCGGACGCCGTCGCGACGTGCTCGATAAGTCCAGCCGGTGGTCCCACCATGATGTTCCTGATCGGTGGTGAGCACGACCTCGCCCGGCGAAAGCCGAACCGATCCGGCGACGATATTCATTGCGTCGGTCGTGCCATAGGTGATCAGCAGCTCGTCCACGGCACATCCGAGATAGGCGGCCGCCCGCTTCCGAGCTGCTTCTGCCGCCGCGAGCGCGGGGCCACCATAAGCATTGGTGACCGGATTCTCTTCCAGGGCCCGCCAGACTTCCATAACCCGGTCGAGCACCGGCTGGGGCGTCGGCCCAAGCGAGCCGGTGTTCAGGTATATGAGGCCCGGCGCGAAGCCGGTTGCCGCCGGACGCTGCGCCCATGCCGAATTGGCAGCTCCAAAACTCGCCAGAGAAGCGGTGCCCATGGCAACCATGAATGTGCGGCGTGAAGTAGCCATGCCCCCTCTCCCGAATTACTCAAACGCCATCACGCCATCGTCAACCTTGCCGAAGCGCATCACTGCGAGGTCCTTGAGGTAATTCTGGTGGACCCGCCACGGCGGGACCGGCCCCTGGCTCGGCAATGACGGCAGGGCGCGGCGAACATAGCCCGAGGTGAACTGGAGCATCGGCAGACGCTCGATGTCGCCGTCCGGCAGCACCGGCGTGCAGACACTTAGTCCGCGCGCGTCCATGTGGTTCAAAAGGCGGCAGGCGTAGCGGGCGGAGAGGTCGCTCTTCAGCGTCCACGAAGCATTGGTGTAGCCGAAGAACAAAGCCAAATTGGGCACGCCCGAGAGCATCATTCCCTTGTAGACCAGGCGCTCGGCCGGCTCGACCGGCGCCCCGTCAACCGCCAGCTGCATGCCGCCGAACAAGCGGACGACGAGGCCGGTGGCAGTGACGATCAGGTCGGCCGCGATATCTTCGCCGTTTTCGAGGCGGACGCCATTCTTCGTGAAGCGCTCGATCGCGCCGGTGGCGATCGACACGGTGCCGGCGCGGATCGCGGTGAACAGGTCGCCGTCGGGCGCGAGGCAGAGCCGCTGGTCCCAGACATTGTACGTGGGATTGAGATGGCGCTCGACGTCGTAGCCGGGCGGCAAATCCTGCTTTGCCAGCTCGAGCAATTTGCGCCGCACCTTGTCGGGCCTGCGCCGCGCGAGTCCGAAGAACCAGATGCCGAGCAGCACGTTCTTCCACTTGACCGCGGCGGCGGCGGCGCGCGGCGGCAGGACGCGCTGCAACCGGCGGGCGATGCCATCGCGCGACGGACGGGCGGCGATGAAGCTGGGCGAACGCTGGAGCATCGTCACGTGCGCGGCGCTCTCGGCCAGCGCCGGCACCAAGGTGACCGCGGTCGCGCCCGAGCCGATCACCACCACCCGCTTCCCCGCCACGTCGAGATCGTCGGGCCAGAATTGCGGATGGACGATGCGGCCGGCGAAATCCTGCTCGCCCGGCCATTCGGGCCGGAAACCCTGCGCGTAATCGTAATAGCCGCTGGCGAGGAACAGGAAGGCGGCGGTGAAGCGGCGCGGGCCGCTTTCGGTTTCGGCCTCGACCGTCCAGCGCGAAGCCTCGCCCGACCATGAGGCGCGAACGACGCGGTGCCCGAAGCGGATCTGCGGCGTGATCGTGCAAGCGTCAGCGGTGTCCTCGATGTAATCGCGGATCGCCTCGCCGCCGGCGATCGCCTGGTCGCCGCGCCACGGCCGGAACGGGAAGCCCAAAGTGTACATGTCGGAATCGGAGCGGATGCCAGGGTAGCGGAACAGGTCCCAGGTGCCGCCGATGCGCTCCCGCGCCTCGAGCAGGAGGAAGCTCTTGCCCGGGCAGCGCTGCCGCAGCCGCGCCGCGGCGCCAACCCCGGACAGGCCGGCGCCGACGATCAGCACGTCATGATGGTCGCTTTCGCCGGCTTCCCCGCGCCCCATGAGCGCAAGGCTAGGGGGCGGCCGCGATGGCGGCAAGCGCTGCGGAGATTGCGTCGCGCGGCGCCAAGGCTAGTTTGCCAGCGATGAACGCGATCCTCGCCTCGATCCGCCACAATTTCGCGAACCTGCTCGCTTTCTCAGGTCGCGACAGCCGCGCGATCTTCTGGCCGTGGGCGATCATCCTCTTTCTGCTGTCACAGGCTATCACCCAGCTGCTCGTCACCAACGTGATGGTCCGGGCAATGACCGCTTTGGTAGCAAAGGCGATCGAGGCCGAGCAATCCGGCCGCAAGCCCGATCCGGCTCTCGTGGAAGCCCAGTTGACTAGCCTGATCGCGGATATCGTGGACCTGTGGCCGCTGCTGCTGGCCGGAAATTTCGTCATGACCGCCCTGCTCGCGGCCTCGATCGTGCGCCGGCTTCACGACGTTGACCGTAGCGGCTGGTGGGCGCTGCCGCCGGCGCTCATGATGGGGCTCGGCGCGGTCATCACGCCGGCATGGATGGACTATGGCCTGGGAGGCTTCCTCACCGGCGAGGCGATGCCGATCTCGCTCATGCTGGCGCTTACCCTCAGCATGGCGAACCTGGTCCTGATCATCTGGCTGATCGTCTGGATGGCGCAGCCGGGCGAAGCAGGACCCAATCGGTTCGGCCTGGCGCCTCCCGCCTAGGCCGCGAATTCCCGCCACGGGCCGCTGATCGCCAGAGTCTTGGTCGGGCTGTAGACGTTGACGAACATCACCGAGCCGTCGGGCGAGAAGCAGGCGCCGGCAGGCTCGGTATTCGTCCGCAGCAAGGCGAACGGATAGACCGTGCCGGCGGGGGTGACGCCGCGCAGATGATTGCGCGGCGGATCGGAATATTGGTCCTCGCAGACGATCAGGTGGCCGGTCGGCGCGACGGTGAGGTTGTCGCCGTAATTGAGCATATTCGGATCGGTCGATTCGACGAAGATCTGCACCTGCCCCGGCGCGGAAGACTCGCGCGTGTCCCCTTCGAAGCGCGACGGGCGGTAGCGCATGACCTGGGAAAGGCGGGCGGCGCCGCCGCTGGTGCAGCAGAAATAGAGCTCGCCGGTTCCCATCCAGATGCCCTCGCCGCGCGCGAACAGCACGCCGCCGGCCGCATGGCCGCGCCGGCGCAGATCGTCCTCGGGCGCCTCGACATTGTCGAGATCGACCCAGCGCACGTTTTGCCATTGCTGGACGGCAAGCGCGGCGCTCTCCCAATTGCGGGCGTCGGCCGGCCGGTCGCGATCGGCAAAAGCCAGCGCCTGCAGCCGTCCACCCCGCGCCAGCCCTCCGCGCGCCTCGGGCAGGAAGCGGTAGAAAAGCGAGTCCTCGCGGTCCTCGGTCAGATAGACGATGCCGGTGCGCGGATCGACCGCGGCCGCTTCGTGGTTGAAGCGGCCGAGCGCGCGCAGCGGCTGGGCATTGGAGAGGCCGCGCGCCGGCACCTCGAACACCCAGCCGTGGCCGGGATCGAGCCCGCCCCGCGCCGGCGGTTCCTCACAGGTCAGCCACGAGCCCCAGGGTGTAGTGCCGCCGGCGCAGTTGCGGATAGTGCCGGCGAGGCTGAGATACTGCCGCTCCACCCGGCCCGATCGCATGTCGTAGACGAGGGTAGTGGTGCCGCCGGGCAGCGGCACGCCGTCGGCGCTGTCGAAGGCCGGCGCGCCCGGGCGGACCCCATCGGCAAAGGCACCGTCGCGGCCGTTGGCGCGGCCGAGCTCGTGATTGCGCACCAAAGCGACGCGGCGTGAATCGAGCCGGAACGCGCCCATGCCGTCGGCGCGGTCGGGCACCGGGTAACCGTCGTCCATGCGGTCGCCGCGGCTCGAGATGATGCGGTAAGTAAAGCCCCGCGGCAGATCGAGCAGGCCGGCCGGATCGGGAACCAGCGGGCCGTAACCGTTCGCCGCCCGCGATGGCGAAACCAGCGGTCCCGGCCCGCACGAAGCCAGAGCGAGGCCGGCGAAGGCGGTCGAGGTGAAGCCAAGGGTGAAGGCGCGGCGATCGAGCATGGCGAATCCTCGAGGGTGGAGCAGCCCCAAGATTAAGGGGTCGCGCGGGGATGCGCCAGCGGCGCCTCACTGGCGCGGACCTGCGCTTTCTGGCAGCGCATTTCGCGGACAGCGGGAGATGCGGCTTCCATGGATTTTTCCCTCACCGAGCGCGAGACCTTTCATCGCGACCGCGTCCGTGACTTCATCGAGACGCACGTCCGGCCGCGCCACGCGGAATATAAAAAGCATGCGATATCGGCCGACCGCTGGCAGCCGGTGGCGCTGATCGAGGAGATCAAGCCGCTCGCGCGCCAGGCTGGGCTGTGGAACCTGTTCATGCCGCCCGGCCACACGCTCGCCCATGTCGACGACAGCTTCGAGTTCGAGGGCACCCAGCTCACCAACCTCGAATATGCCCTGTGCGCCGAGGAGATGGGGCGGATCGGCTGGTCGTCGGAGGTGTTCAACTGCTCCGCGCCCGACACCGGCAACATGGAGGTGCTGCACCGCTACGGCACGAGGGAACAGAAGGAAGAGTGGCTGCGGCCGCTGATGGAGGGTGAGATCCGCTCCGCCTTCCTGATGACCGAGCCGGGCGTCGCCTCGTCCGATGCGACCAACATCCAGTGCGAAATCCTACAGGATGGCGATAACTATTCGATAAACGGACGCAAATGGTGGTCGTCGGGCGCCGGCGACCCGCGCTGCAAGGTCGCGATCGTGATGGGCAAGACCGACCCGGAAGGGCCGAAGCACCAGCAGCAATCGATGATCCTGGTGCCGATCGACGCGCCGGGAATCACGATCGAGCGTGCGCTGACCGTGTTCGGCTATGACGACGCGCCGCACGGCCACATGGAGATCGAGCTGAAGGACGTGCGGGTGCCGGCGTCGAACCTGCTGCTCGGCGAAGGGCGCGGCTTCGAGATCGCGCAGGGCCGGCTCGGGCCGGGGCGCATCCACCATTGCATGCGCACCGTCGGCGCCGCCGAGGAGGCA
>JBQTJR010000178.1:0-8837 GCA_052386895.1 Sphingosinicella sp. | reverse complement strand
GGCCCGGCGGGCGCTCGCCGGGATCGGCGAGCGGATCGATCTCGATTTCTTCGGGCTGGACTGCTCCATTCTCGCCGACGGCCGGATGCTCCTGTTCGAATGCAACGCGACGATGAATTTCTTCCCTTTGGTCGACGACCCGCGGCTCGAGCATGTCAGGGCGTGCCTGGCGCCGGCGCAGCGCGCATTCCACCGCCTGCTGTTCGGCGAGCGCGTCAGGTTTGCGGGTGAACCGCCGCCCGGTATCGTTGTGCCAGTTCCGGCGCCCCCAGCGCGTACATGACCGAGACCATGCGCCGCGGGCCGGACGATCGGTTCGGGCCGCTGCGATGCGGGACCAGCGGATGCAGCGCGATGACGTCGCCGGCCGCGCACAGGATCGGCCGGTAGTCGGCGAACGCGTCGGCGGGGACGTCGGCGATTTCGCCGGGCGGCGACAGCAGCCGCCGGTGTTGCCCCTCCGCCACCTCGATCGTCCCGTTCTCCCGGGTGCAGCGATCGAGGCACAAAGCGAGCGTCACGAAATCCTCGTCGGCGACGCCGAGACCCTGCCAGTAGGCGGCGTCCTGGTGCGGGCCGTAGCCGGCCATGCCGGCCGGCTTGGTCACCAGCCGGTCCTTGAACGCCACCGGCTCGCCGCCGAGCAGGGTGCGCGCGAGGCCGGCCAGCACCGGCGAGCGCCGCAGCGCGGCGAACGGCGGCGAGAGATCGCTGACCAGGTCGATCCGGTCGGCCTTGCCGGCGCCGGCGCGCAACCGGCCCCGCCCCTCGGGCGAGAACAGAGCCGGCTGCGCCATCAGCCGCTCGGTCTCGCGCTGCAATGCTTTAAGCTCGGCGGCGGCGACAAGTCCCGCAAAGACCGCCCAGCCGCGGGCGCGATAGGCTTCGACCGCCGCTCCTTCGATCCTCGCGCTCACAGCGTCCTCACAAATTCCCATTGCTCGCCGACCCGCCCGAAGCCCACTTGCTCATAGAACCGGTGCTGGCCTGTCAAGGCGATCGCCAGCACTTCCTCGCCGCGGCGCGAGGCCCAGCCCAGCACCTGCCGGCCGATCCCCCGCCGCCGGTGCCGCGAATCGACGACGAGGTTCTTCAGCCGCAGGCGCCGGCCGATCGCGATCGTGCCGAAGGTGGCGACGGTCTCGCCCCTTTGCCTCACCAGCCAGCACCCGAAGCCGCCGGCCTGAGCCTTGCGCCGCTCGAATGCGACCCAGTCCGCGGCGGCGACCGGCATTTCGAGCGCGATGCCGGCGGCGCGGTGCAGCGCCAGCTTGGCCTGCCAGTCGGCTTCGCGCGTCACCGCCGCAATCTCGATCGCGCACGCCTCCTTGCTGCACCCGGCGTACAGCGATTCGGCTCGGCGCTGATAGCCCGCGGCGGCGAGCGCCTGGTCCGCTTCGGGATAGGCGGCATCGAGATAGAGGCGCGCCCGGCGTGCGCCGCACACCTGCAGCCGCGCCTCGATTGCGGCCAGCGCGTCCGGCAACCTTGTGGCATCGATCCGCTGCGCCAGCGCCCCCATCGGCGTCGCAGCGAGCGCCGGCATCCAGACGATGTCGGCGGCGGGCAGGCGCATCCGCTCGGCGCCGATCTCGTAATAGCGCCGGTCGCTCTCGATCGCCGCTTCGCGCGCGTCCATGCGCTAGCGCAGCGACAGCCAGAAGATCGCCACCGCCGGCACCAGCATCGCCGCGCCGGCGGCCTGGAAACGCCAGGCCTTGTCCGGATCGACCAGCTTCGTCGTGTGCTGGGTCAGCGGCGGGTAAAGCGCATGCAAACTGCCCTTCAGCGTCAGGCCGCAGCCGATCAGGGTGGTGAGAATGCCCGGCCAGGTCCACAGCCAGTGGAACGAGACGATGACCAGCCCGAGCGGCAGGTGAATGAACGCGTTCTGGATGCCGGCGAGGTCGCCGCGCGCGCGCATCTGCGCAAAATAGCGGACCCACACGCGCGGCGCGGCGATGTGCGACAGGCTGGTGATCGCCAGCGCCAGCGCCGTCAGCCGCTCGACGGCAATCTCCATGTTGGCTCCCCTGCTGCCCCGGCCGCTATAGCGCATCGAGATGACGCGCCGCCATTTTTCGCTGATCGAGCGGCTGCGGATCGAGACGCACGCGGTCTGGCTCGCGGCGCGCGATTCGCGCGTACGCTGGCCGGTGCGCTGGCTCGGGCTGCTCATCGCCGCTTACGCGCTGTCGCCGATCGACCTCGTCCCCGACTTCATCCCGGTGCTCGGCCTGCTCGACGACGCGATCCTGATCCCGGCGGGGATCTGGCTGTTCGTGAAGCTGCTTCCGCCCGGCCTGATCGACGAGCATCGCGCCACTGCGAGGGCGGCGGCGAAGCGACCGCGCAGCGCCGCCGGCGCCATCCTCGTCATTCTCATCTGGATCGGCGTCGCCTGGCTCGCCTGGTTGCTGCTGAGCTGGGCCTATGCCTAGGGCGCGATGCCGTGGTTGGGGCGTTCACCAAAGCTCGCTACATACGGGCGAGGCGCCCGTAGCTCAGTTGGACTAGAGCACGAGCCTTCTAAGCTTGGGGTCGCAGGTTCGAATCCTGCCGGGCGCGCCAGAACTTCGGCCGCCGCTTGCCGGCGGCCGGGGTTCTGGTGGGCTCATGCAGTTCGAACCTTTCGGAATCGAAGCGAAGCGGAGATGAACGAGCCCGAAGGGCGAGGACAATCCTGCCGGGCGCGCCACATCTATTCGCGACGGCGCCACGGCCGTAAGCTTCCCTGATGGCGACGGGGCGGCGGACGATGTTGCGGGCGATGCTGCTGGCGCTGCTGTTCGCCGCGGTGCCGGCCGCCGCCCAGCAGCCGCTGGCCGGCCAGGTCGAAGCCAGGCTGGCGCAAGCCGGCCCCGGCGTTCGCTTCGGCCTGGTCGTCGCCGCCGAAGGGGGCGCCGAAATCGTCGCCATCGCGCCCGATGCGCGGTTCATTCCCGGCTCCAACACCAAGCTGTTCACCACCGCCGCCGCGTTCGCGACTCTGGCCGATCTCGGCGCGCCCGATGCCGCGGCCGGCGCCGCGGTCTGGCTGCAGCGGGGCGCGGGCTCGCGTGCCGACGTCATCCTGGAAGGCCGCGGCGACGCGCGCCTCTCCAGCGCCCGCGATTGCCTGGCCAATTGCCTCGCGGCGCTCGCCGACGCGGTCGCCGCGCAAACCCGCGCGGTGCGCGACGTGATCGGCGACGACCGCCACTTTCCCGACGAGCGCTGGAGCCCGGGCATGAGCTGGAACAACATTGCGACCCGTTCCGGCACCGCCATTTCGGCGCTGAGCCTCGATGACAACGAGCTGCACCTGCGGGTGAGTCCCACCGTCCCCGGCCGCGCGCCGGCGCTCGAGCTCCTGCCTTATTACCGGGTCGACAATCGCGCGGTCACGGTCGCGGCCGGCGGCAATACCGATCTGGCGTTCGACCGCTTGCCCGGCAGCTTCGCGGTGCGGCTGACCGGCACCATCGCCATCGGCGCGCAGCCGGCGCTGCTGCGGCTCGGCATCGACGACCCGGCGCACTACGCGGCCTGGCGGCTGCGCACCCTGCTCGAGCAACGCGGCGTTCGCGTCACCGGCGCGGTCAGGGCGGAGCACCGGCCGCTGTCCCCGGCTGGAGAGGCTCCGGCCCTGCCCGGGGCGCCGCTCGCCCGTCTCGCGCCGCCGCCGCTTGGCGAGGATCTCGTGCTGATCAACAAGGCGAGCCAGAACGTCCATGCCGAGCTGTTGCTGCGGCGCCTCGGCCGGCAGCAGGGCACCGGCGCCATCGCCGACGGGCTCGCCATCGTCCGCGCGATGCTCGAGCGCGCCGGCGTGGCGCGCGCTCATTACGATCTTTCCGACGGCTCCGGCATGTCGAGCTCCAACCGCCTGAGCCCGCGCGGCGTCGTCCGCTTGCTGCTCTGGGCCGCGGCGCAGCCCTGGGGCGCCGCCTTTCGCTCCAGCCTGCCGGTTGCCGGCGTCGACGGAACGCTGGCCAGCCGCTTCCGCGGCACCGCGCTCGAGGGCCGGCTGTTCGCCAAGACCGGCACGCTCAATGCCAGCCATGCTCTGTCGGGTTACCTGGTCGCGAGGAGCGGCCGGACCTTGATCTTCTCGGCTTTTGCCAACGACGTACCCGAAGGCGCCGGCGCCACCGCCGCGCTGGACGCCGCCTTGCTCTTGATTGCCGGGCGGAACTGAAGAATGATGCGGGGCCGGTCGTACACCGTCGCGGCGGAGGTGAATTTCTAGGACTTGGTCAGGGCCGGCTGACCACCCGCTTTCCGCGCAGCCAGGTGCCGGCGACGGCGCGGTCGTCGCCCAGCACCTGCAGCGCGAACAGCCGGTCGTGCAGCGATGCGCCGGCGCAACGGCGGGCGAGCAGGGGCGTCGCGCCGCAATCGAGCAGGATGAAATCGGCCTCCTGGCCGGGGAGCAGGGCGCCGACTCTGTCGCCGATGCCGATCGCGCGGGCGCCGCCGGCGGTGGCGAGGTGGAGCGCCCGGAACGGGTCGAGGCTGGTCCCCCTGAGCTGGCCGGTGCGATAGGCCTCGCCCAGAGTGTGCAGCACCGAGAGGGTGGTGCCGGCGCCGATGTCGGTGCCGATGCCGATGCGGACGCGGTGGCGATCGGCCTGCGCCAGGTCGAACAGGCCCGAGCCCAGAAACATGTTGCTGGTCGGGCAGAAGGCGATGCCGGCCCCGGCCGCGGCCATCCGCGCCAGCGCCCTCTCGCCGATGTGGACGCAATGGGCGAAGAGCGAGCGCGGGCCGACCAGGCCGAACCGGTCGTAGACGTCGAGATAGTCGGCGGCGTCCGGGAAGCGCTCGGCGACGTGCGCGATCTCGCCGGGATTCTCGGACAGATGGGTGTGCAGCAGCGCGTCGGGGTGGGCGGCGAGCAGCTTGCCGGCGTCGGCGAGCTGCGCGTCGCTCGAGGTGGGCACGAAGCGCGGCGTCACCGCGTAGCCGAGCCGGCCGCGGCCGCGCCAGCGGGCGATCAGGGCCTCGGTCTCGGCGTGGCCGGTGCCGACATCGTCGCGCAGCCCTTTCGGACCCAGGTCCATCAGCACCTTGCCCGAGACGATCCGCATGTCGCGTTCGAGCGCGGCTTCGAACAATGCGTCGACCGAGCCGGCATGGACGGTGGCGAACACGAGCGCGCTGGTGGTGCCGTGGCGGAGCAGCTCGTCCAGGAAGAAAGCGGCGACGGCATCGGCATGGGCGCGGTCGGCGAACGCCATCTCGGCGGGAAAGATGTGGCGCTCGAGCCATTGCATCAGCTGCTCGCCGTGCGAGGCGATGCGCTCGACCTGCGGATAATGGACGTGGGCGTCGACGAGGCCGGGGACGATCAGGCCGGTGATCCGTTCCGGTACTATCTTGGAATAAACCTTAACCAGATCGGGATAAGACCCGCAGGCGCCGACGAGGCCGTCCTCGACCACCAGCAGGCCGTCCGCGAAATGGCGGATCGCGTCCGGCCCGGCGAGCGACGGATCGTCGGGGACGCTCAATATCTCGCCGCGGAAGACTTTCACGCGGGCTTCAGCTTCCTCCTCAAGCCCTCCACCTTGATGGGGGAGGGTTGGGAGGGGGTGGAGTTCGCGTCAGGCGCTGCGCAAGTGTCGAGTCCACCCCACCCCGTCGCTTCGCGACGCCCCTCCCCATCGAGGGGAGGGGGGAACGAAGAACCGGTGCCTCCTTGCCGGTCTATCATCAGCAGCTGCACCAGCACCGCGATCGCGATCACCTCGGGCTGCCGCCCGGTAATGCCGGGCAGCCCGATCGGGCAAATGAGGCGCGACGCGTCGACCTCCTCCTTCGCCAGCCGCGCGAGGAAGCGGGCGCGCTTGGTCTTCGAGCCGATCAGGCCGACGAAGCGCGCCTCGCCGGCGAGCGCCGCCGCGACGAGGCGATAATCGAGCGGGTGCGAGTGGGTCATGACGGCGACGGCGCTGCCCGCGGGCGCCGCCGCGGCCGCGGCAACCAGCGATTCCTCCTCGGCGGTAAAGACTCCGGCGATAACGGCCGTCTCGGGGCGGCTGTCGTACCAGGCGAAACGCAATGGCAGGCCGCTGGCGCGGGCATGGATGGCGCGGCCGACATGGCCGGCGCCGAACAGGAAGACGGGCAGGCATTCGCTCTCGACCGGTTCGAGGAAGCGCGCGCCGGCCGCCGGCAGCGGCCCTCTCGCCGGCAGTGGCGCGGGCCGCTCGGCCTCGCCGTTCAGCGGGGTGCGCTCGACCCGCTCGCCCAGCGCGACCGCGAACGGCCCGTCCTGGTGCGGAACGTCGGCCAGGCGCTCGACCAGCAGCCGGACGCGGCCGCCGCAGCATTGGCCGAGCAGCGGCCCGAGCGGGTAATCCTGGACCCGCCAGCTCCCCGGCTTTTCCCCGAGCATCTTGCGCGCCTGGTCGATCGACTGGTGCTCGAGCGCGCCGCCGCCGATCGAGCCGGCAATACCGGCTTTCGTCACCACCATCCGCGCCCCCGGCCCGCGCGGCGCGGAGCCTTCGACGGCGAGGATTGTGACCAGGGCCGCCGGGCCCTGGCGCAGCGCCGCGCGCGCCTGATCGGCCCAGTCAGGCACGCGACCTCAGCTCGTCGATCGCGGCGAGGATGCGCTCGGGCGTCGCCGGCGCGTCGAGGTCCGGCAGCCCCTTCCCCGGCGCCGCCACCGCGACCGCCTGGGTCAGCGCCGAGAACACCGAGATCGCCAGCATCAGCGGCGGCTCGCCGACCGCCTTCGAGCGGTGGATGGTCGGCTCCACATTCTCGCCGCGCTCCCAGATCGCGATCTCCATGGGCGCCGGCCGGTCGGTGGCGGTCGGGATCTTGTAGGTCGAGGGGGCGTGGGTGAGCAGCCGGCCGCGCTCGTCGAACACCAGCTCCTCGGTCGTCAGCCAGCCCATTCCCTGGATGAAGCCGCCCTCGATCGGGCCAAGGTCGATCGCCGGATTCAAAGAGCGGCCGACGTCGTGGAGAATGTCGACCGCGACCCCTCTGTGCGCGCCGGTCAATGTGTCGATCGCCACTTCGCTCAAGGCCGCCCCGTAGGCGAAATAGAGGAACGGCCGGCCACGATGGCTCGCGCGGTCGTATTCGATCTTCGGCGTCGCGTAATAGCCGGTCGCGGAAAGCGGGACGCGGGCGATGTGGGCGCGGCGGCAGAGCTCGCCGAAGCTCCACCCTTCCGAGCCCTGCTGGGTCGCCGCGAACGCGTCGAGTCGCTCGCGGATCGTCTCGGCGGCCGCCTTCGCCGCCATGCCGTTGAGGTCGGATCCCGACGAGGCCGCGGTCGCCGAGCTGTTGGGCACCTTGTCGGTGCGGGTGGCTTCGATCTTCACCGTCTCGATCGGCACGCCGAACACGTCCGCCACCACCTGCGCGACCTTGATCATCAGCCCCTGGCCCATCTCGGTGCCGCCGTGGTTCAGGTGGATCGAGCCGTCGGCATAGACCAGCACCAGCGCCCCGGCCTGGTTCAGGTGGGTGGTGGTGAAGCTGATGCCGAACTTGACCGGCGTCAGCGCCAGCCCCTTCTTGAGTACGCGGTGCGACGCGTTGAACGCCGCCACCGCCTCGCGCCGCGCGGCATAACCGGCCCGTTCGGCCAGCTCGGCGACGATCTCCGGCGCGACATTGTCCTCGACTTGCTGGTGATAGGGCGTGACGTCGCGGCCGGGCCCGTAGAGATTGGCGCGGCGGACCTCGAGCGGGTCGCGGCCGAGCTGAGCGGCGATCGCGTCCATCGCCCGCTCGATCGCCATCATCCCCTGCGGTCCGCCGAAGCCGCGAAAGGCGGTGTTCGAAACGCTGTGGGTCATCAGCCGGCGGCTGACGATCTCGACCGCGGGCAGGAAATAGGCATTGTCGGCGTGGAACATCGCCCGGTCGCTGATCGCCAGGCTGAGGTCGACGGTGGCACCGCAGCGCGCGGCGAGCTCGATCCTGATCCCCTCGATGCGGCCGTCGCCGTCGAAGCCGGCGTCGTAACGGACGAGGAAATCGTGGCGCTTGCCGGTGCACAGGAAATCGTCGTCGCGGTCGGTGCGGAACCTGGCCGGCCGGCCGGTCTTCGCCGCCACCAGCGCGCAGGCGGCGGCGAACGCGGCCGCCTGGGTCTCCTTGCCGCCGAAGCCGCCGCCCATCCGCCGCACTTCGACGGTGATGTCGGCGCTGCGCCGGCCGAGGAGGGCGGCGACGAGATTCTGGATCTCGCTCGGATGCTGGGTCGAGCTCAATACATGGATCCGGCCCTGCTCGCCCGGCAGCGCGAGCGCCGCCTGGCCCTCGAGATAGAAATGCTCCTGCCCGCCCATGCTGAGCGACCCGCCGAGCCGGTGCGGCGCCTGCGCGATCGCGGCGGCGGCGTCGCCGCGCGCCATCACCTGCGGCGGCTCGAAATCGGAATTCGCCGCCAGCGCCTGCTCGATCGTCACCAGCGCCGGCAGCGGCTCGGCCCGCACCACGCCGAGCCGTGCGGCGCGGCGGGCGGCGCGCGTCGAGGTCGCGGCGACCAGGAACAAAGGCTGGCCGGGATAGAGGACCTCGCCCTCGGCGAGCAGCCTGTCGTCGTGGACCACCGGCCCGACATTGTTCTCGCCGGGGATGTCGGCGGCGGTGAACACCGCGGCCACGCCGGGCGCCGCCCGCACCGCCTCGAGATCGAGCGAGAGCAGTTTCGCGCGGCCGTCGGCGGCGTGGCCGAACGCGCAGTGGAGCATGCCCGGCAGCTCGGGCGCGTCGTCGACATAGGTGGCGGCGCCGGCGACGTGCAGGTCGGCGCTGTCGTGCGCCAGCGGCCGGTGGACCGCGCCCTCGTGCGCGGGCGTGTCGATGGCGGTGCGGTCAGC
>JBQTJR010000177.1:0-11924 GCA_052386895.1 Sphingosinicella sp. | reverse complement strand
TGGCCGAACGTGTCGTTGACCGGCTTGAAGCCGTCGAGGTCGAGGAACAGGATCGCACAGGGGCTGCCGCCGTCGCCGGCGCCGGACAAGGCCTCGCCGAGCAGCTGGCGCACCCGGCCGCGATTGGGCAGGCCGGTGAGCACGTCCATATTGGCGAGGTTGGTCAGCCGCTCCTGCTGGCGGCGCACCTCGCTGATGTCCTGGCCGACGCCGCGAAAGCCCTGGAACTGGCCGGCCACGTCGGAGATCGGATCGCCGGACAGGCTGATCCAGCGGCTGCCACGCCGCGTCTTCAGCTCCATTTCGAGGTTCGCGAACGGCTGGCGGGCGAGCAAGGTGCGGCCGAGTGCCGAGGAGCCGCCCAGCGAGGCGGGCAGCGAATGGCCCATCAGCTGATTGGTCGAACGGCCGAGCAGCGCCGTCATCCGGGGCGAAATGTAGACCACCCTGTTCTCGGCATCGACCTGCCACAGCCAGCCGACGCCGCGCTGCTCATACTCCTTCAGCAGCATGCGGATCGATTCCGCTTGGGTGGCGGTGCTGGCGAGCGTCTGCAGCTGGCGGAAGGTCCAGCGGGTGAGCAATGACACGCTACAAGCGCCGGCGCCGGCGACGAGCAGCAAGGCCAGTCCGACCTTGAGATCGAACAGGCCGCCGCCGAGCCAGTAGGCCAGGCACAAGGAGGCGGTGAGCGTGCCGATCCAGGCGAGCGCGGCGGCCGGGTAGGCGGCGAGCGCGATCGCGGCAATGATCATCGCGGTCATCGCACCGCCGATCACCACCTGTGACAAGGGCGTCTGATCGGCGAATAGCCAGGTGGGCAGCGCCGACCAGCACAGCGCCAAAGCGACCGCCTCGAGCACCGCGACCAGCTTCGATCCCGCCCGCGCGGTGCGGCTGCCGGCGAGTGCAGCGGCATCGAGCGCGCGCCGGTAGGAGATGAAATTGGCGCCGAACACCAGTGACAGCCAGACGCCGAGCCACTGGATCGGCACCGAGCCGAGCATCGCCCAGGCCGCGGTCAGTGCCGCGAGCATCGCCGTCACCGCGAAATAGGGCGCGAACAATGCACGAGTCTCGACCTGGCGGTTGTGGAGATGGGCCTCGCGCAGGCGCTCGCCCGATATGTCGCAGGCGAGCGCGAACGCCGCCTCGTCCGCCGGATCCGGACGCGCCGCTTCGGCGTCAACGACAATGGGGGCGTGATACATCGAAAAAAGCGCGCTCCGCAGGTCGCCGCTTCCTACCTTGAGAGGCTTGATGGAGTGTTAAGTCAGGAGAGGGAAAGCCGCCCTCGAAGCCGCGCGGAAACCCTAGCGCGGCTGGGCCATGATGCGATCGACGCGCGCGGCGGTGACCGCGTGCCAGGTCGGACGAACGCGGGTGTGAATCCGCGTCGCGATCGCCCGGCCCCAATCGCCTTCGCCGACCAGGGTCTCGAACAGGGGCGCGACAAATTTGCGCCGGCCCATTTGGGTGAGAAATCGCTCGGCCGCCGACACCGCCGGCTCGAACCGGTTGGCCAGCGCGAGCTGCAGCCAGGCGAACAAGACCTCGGCGTTGGTTGTGGCGCTCAGCGCGAAGGCCGAATCGAGATCGGCGAGCCGCGCCTCGCTCATCTCGCGCGGCAGCGCATTCAAGAAGCGCAAGCGCTCGGCGGTGTTACAGCCGGCATAAGGGAGCGCGGCGGCCGCTGCGCCTTCGCGGAAGCGCTGCGCCGCGGCGTCGACCGCTGCGAACACCGCAGGATCGGGCCGCCAGCTATTGGCCGGCAGGCCGGGCGCATAGACCCAGCGGTCGAGCAAAAGCCGCTGCTCGAGCGCGGCATCGCCGGCGACGAGATGCTCGCGCAGGTCGGCGAGGAAGCGCGCCGACGTCATCGGCTGAAAGGCGTAGCGGTCGAAATAGGATCGCAGCCAGGCGTCGAAGCGGGCGCGGCCGGCGATCCGCTCGAGGGTGCGCAGGAAGATCGATCCCTTGTCGTAGACAATGCCGCTGGCGCCATCGCCGCTGTCGTCGGGATTGTGCAGCCGGGTGCCCGGCGACTCGGGTCCAAGCTCGCGCAACGCCGCCTGCATTTCGTCCCAGCCGAGCGCTGCTTCCTGCGCGGCGCGCTCGCGGCCGAAGATTGCCTCCATGATGCGGTTCTCGAAATAAGAGGTGAAACCCTCGTTGAGCCAGCCGTCGGTCCATACCGCGTTGGTGACGAGGTTGCCCGACCAGCTGTGGGCGAGCTCGTGCGCGACGGTGGCGACCAGCGAGCGATCGCCAGCGATCAGGGTCGGGGTGAGGAAGGTGAGTGTCGGGTTCTCCATGCCACCATAGGGGAAGGAGGGCGGCAGCACGATCATGTCGTAGCGGCCCCAGCGGTAGCGGCCGTAGAGCGCCTCGGCGGCTGCCATCATCCGCTCGGTGTCGGCGAATTCGCGCGCCGCCGCGTCGAGCATCGCCGGCTCGGTCCAGACGCCGGTGCGCGGCCCCAGCGGTCGGAAGGCGAGATCGCCGGCGGCGAGGGCTATCAGGTAGGACGCGACCGGGTGGTCCATGCGGAAGCGGAAAGCGCGGCGGCCGGGGCCTGCGGGTTCGCCGCGCCGGCCCAGGCGTTCGCCCGACATTACCACCGTCAGCGGCTCCGGGGCGGTGATCCGCGCTTCCCAGGTCTGACGGATGCCGGGGCTGTCCTGGGTGGGGATCCAGCTGCGGTTCAAGATCGCCTGTCCCTGGCTGAACAGATAGGGATGACGGCCGCCGGCGGTCTGTTCCGGTGTCAGCCATTGCAGCGCCGGTGCGTTCGGCGCGGAGCGATAGCGGACGACGATGCGGCGGGTATCGCCGATGATCACCGCCAGCGGCCGGCCGCGGCGGGCATCGCCGTCGCCGAGCGACCAGGCGAGCGGGTGCCCTTGGGCATCGGCGATCGCCTCGATCTCGAGGCCGTTGCTGTCGAGAATGATCTCGCTTGCCGGCGGCGCGGCGAGGATGTCGAGCGTCGCCGTCCCGGCCATCCGCCGGGCCGCGAAATCGGCGTCGAGATCGAGCGCGACATGGGTGACGCGGGCGATCTCCGGGCGAGCGAAGCTCGACGTGTCGCGCGCCTCGGGCCCGGCGAGGATCGGTGCGATCGCGCGCGGCCGCACGGGATCGGCATCGCGCAGCAAGGCGCAGCCCGAGACCAGCAGCAGCACAAGAGCGAGGAAAGCGCGCATCACATCTCCCATATCCGGCCCGACGGACCAAAGGCGCGGAGCGGCGAAGGTTCCCGAAGGCTCGGCGGGGAGCATTGTCCGAACCCCGCGCCTGCCGCTAATATGAGCCGAGCTGGTGATGAGACGCGTCGCGATCCTGCTGGCCCTGGTGTCGGCCGCCTGCACCGAGGCGGCGCCGGCGCGGCCGAGCCGTGCCGAGGTGCAGCGCAGCATCAGCTACGCCGCGCAGCAAGTACGGCGCTGCTACCGGGCGCCGCGGGTCAGCAGCGAGGCAAGGCAGATCGTCACCCGGCTGCGGGTGCGGCTGACTACCGACGGCCAGCTGGCGGCGCTGCCGATGGTGGTCAGCCAGAATGGCGGCGCGCCGGGGCTGGACCGCGATTCGCGGCTGATGGCCGAGGCGGCGATCGCGGCGGTGATCCGCTGCGCGCCGATCGCCCTGTGGCCGCCGCTACCGCAAAGCGAGCTGACCTTCATGCTGACATTCAGCCCGCTGGCGATGGGGTGAGCCCCTAGATCCTCATCACCCCTTCGACCACCGTCACGCAGCCGCCGCCGAGGATAACGCGATCGCCTTCGAGGCGGCAGTCGAGCCGGCCGCCGCGGGCGCTGGCCTGGTAAGCGGTGAACGAGTCTCGGCCGAGCCGCCTGGCCCAGTAGGGCACTATCACCGCGTGGGCGGAGCCGGTCACCGGGTCCTCGTCGATACCGGCACCGCACGCGAAGGCGCGGCTGACGATGTCGGTGTCGCGGCCGGGCGCGGTGGCAATGGTGAGCAAGTCGCCCTCGGCCGCGAGCGCGCGGAAATCGGGCGCCAGCGCGCGCACCTGCTCCTCGTTTTCGAAGACGACGACCGCGTATTGCGATTCGTGCCACAATGTCTCGACGCCTTTCGCGCCCAACGCGGTCTCGACCGCGGGCATCGGCTTCGGCGCCGGCACCCAGGCCGGCAGCGACAGCTCGTAGCCGGCGCCCGCCCGCGCGACCTCGAGCAGGCCGGCCTTGCGGGTGCGAAACCGGATCCGTTCCCTGTCCGCCAGCAGCACGTGGGCGGCGGCGAGCGTGGCGTGGCCGCACATCGCGATCTCGACCTGCGGCGTGAACCAGCGCAGCTCGTATTCGGAATCCCCCTGGGCCGGCACGGTGAAGGCGGTTTCGCTGAGATTGTTCTCCATCGCGATCGCCTGCAGGATTTCGTCGGGCAGCCATTGCGCGAGCGGCATCACCGCCGCCGGGTTGCCGCTGAACGGCCGGTCGGCGAACGCGTCGACCTGGTAAAGCGGAAGTTCGGTCATAGCTTCTCCGTCTCGTCGCGCTCGGCCATCGGATTGTCGGGCTGGTCGACCTGGCCTTCCGGGTCGACGTGGACAAGCAGCTCCAGCCCGGGAAACTCGGTGGCGGCCTCCGCCTCGATCGCGTCGATCACCTCGTGGGCATCGGCGACGCTCATCGCCGGGTCCACCCAGATGTGGAACTGGGCGAAGTCGTGCGTGCCGCTGCTGCGCGTGCGCAAATCGTGCACGCCGCGCACGGCCGGGTGACGGGCGGCGGCGGCGACCAGCCGCAGCCTTTTCTCCTCGTCCCATTCCCGGTCCATCAGCTGGTCGACCGCCTCTACCGAGGCGCGCCAGGCACCGAGCAGCAGCCAGGCGGCAATGAAGAGGCCGAAGACGGGATCGGCGCCGCGCAGGCCGCCATATTGGTCGAGTGCCAGTGCGGCGATCACCGCCAGGTTGAGGAACAGGTCGCTGCCATAGTGAAGGCTGTCGGTGCGAATCGCGACCGAGCCGGTGCGGCGCACCACCGAGCGCTGGTAGGCGACCAGCACGAGGGTAAGCAGGATTGCCGCCAGCGAAACGGCGATGCCAGTTTCGGCCTGGACCGCGGCGTCGCCGCGCAACAGCCGGCCGACCGCCTGCCAGCCGATGCCGAGCGCCGAGACGGTAATGATGCCGACCTGGACCAAAGCGGCGAGCGATTCCGCCTTGCCGTGGCCGAAGCGGTGCTCGCGGTCGGCGGGCTGGGCCGCGAAGCGCACCGCGAACAGCGTGATCAGCGAAGCGATGAGATCGAGCGCGCTGTCGGCCAGCGAGCCGAGCATTGCCACCGAGCCGGTGACGATCGACGCCCAGCCCTTGAGAATCAGCAGGACCAAAGCAACCGCGGCGCTGGCGAGCGCGGCGCGACGGGTGAGGGTGGCACGCTCCGCCCGGTTCATGGATAAAGCAGGCTCTCGGCCCAGCGGCCCTCGGAACGCGTAAACAGCCGCCGCTCGTGCAGCCGGTGGGCTCGATCGCTCCAGAACTCGATCCGCTCGGGCGCGACGCGGTAGCCGAGCCAGTGCGGCGGCCGCGGCACCTCGCGGCCCTCATGTTCGGCGACGAGCGACTGGTAGCGCGCCTCGAACGCGGCGCGGCTCGCCAACGGCCTCGACTGGTCCGACGCGCAGGCGCCGAGCTGCGATTCGCGGCTGCGGGTGGCGAAATAGGCGTCGGCCTCGTCCGCGCTCACCTGCGCTACCGGCCCCTCGATCCGGACCTGCCGGCGCAGACGCTTCCAGTGGAACAGGAGAGCGGCGCGGGGATTGCCGGCGAGTTCCTCGCCCTTGCGGCTCAAACTATTGGTATAGAAGGTGAAACCGCGCGCATCGTGGCCCTTCAGCAGCACTATGCGCGCCGACGGCTGGCCAGCGGCATCGACGGTGGCGAGGGTCATCGCGTCGGGATCGTTGGGCTCGGACAGCCGCGCCTCGGCATACCATTCGTCGAACAGGGACAAGGGATCGACCGCCATGGAGCGGGTCTACCCGGCTGCATGGCCCAATGCGACCCTCCTACGCTCGTCTGCGGCGAGCTTCGGAGGACAAGCCACCAAAAGGGCGACGATACTTGCCGAAAGAGGCGATTCCGCCCATCTCAAGGCCGCTTCCCGGGTGGAGAAGGACGTGCCCGATCTCTATTCGACCCTGAACGTGGCGCGCGGAGCGAGCGAGGCCGACATCAAGAAGGCCTACCGCAAGCTCGCCAAGCAGCTGCACCCGGACCGCAACAAGAGCAATCCGTCCGCGGCCGACCGCTTTGCCAAGGTAACGCAGGCCTACGACATCCTCACCGACCGCAACAAGCGGGCGCAATACGACCGCGGCGAGATCGACGAGGAGGGCAATCCGCGTTCGCCGTTCGGTTTCGGCGGCGGGCCGGGCGGCCCGGGCGCGGCGCCGGGCGGCGGCTTCTACCGCAGCACCAACGGCATGGAGTTCGACTTCGGCGGCGAGGGCGGCCCCGACATTTCCGAGCTGTTCGAGGGGCTGTTTGGCGCCGGCCGCCGGGGAGCCGGCGGCGCCGGCCGCGGCTTCGGAGGCTTCGGGCGGCGCGGCCCGCCGCCGCCGACGCGCGGCGCCGACGTCGCCTACCGGCTGGAAGTGGCGTTCGAGGACGCCGCGGCT
This sequence comes from Sphingosinicella sp., assembly GCA_052386895.1. Lineage (GTDB taxonomy): Bacteria > Pseudomonadota > Alphaproteobacteria > Sphingomonadales > Sphingomonadaceae > Allosphingosinicella. Next base: position 5,273 of record JBQTJR010000177.1, on the reverse strand, counting down.
CTGAAGCCGCAGCGGGTGACGATCGCCGGCGGCAAGACGCTCAACATCAAGCTGCCGCAAGGCGTCGACAGCGGCACCCGCATCCGCCTCGCCGGCCAGGGCCAGGCCGGTCCCGGCGGCAATGGCGACGCGATCATCACCATCGCGATCCGGCCGCACCGTTTCTACCAGCGCGACGGCGATCATATCCGGCTCGACCTGCCGGTGACGCTCGACGAGGCGGTGCTCGGCGCCAAGGTCAAAGTGCCGACCGTCGACGGGGCGGTGGTGCTGAGCGTGCCGAAGGGGTCAACCTCGGGCAAGGTGCTGCGACTCAAGGGCAAGGGTTTCAGCCGCAAGGGCGGCGCCCGCGGCGACCAGCTGGTGACCTTGATGGTCGACGTCCCTGAGGATGCCGAGCTGGGCCGTTTCCTCGAAAACTGGCGCGGCCGCGGACGCAACCCCCGGCAGGGGCTGGGAGTCTAGGTCGCGAGGCCTAAGCAAGCGTGCGCGACATCTCCCCCGAATCTCCGGAAGCCAGGCGCAAAAGGCTGGCGCTGGCGAAGGCGCATTTTGAAGTCATCCGCGACATCGGCCGCACCCGCTCGTGGGTGGTGATCAAGCGGGTGGCGATCGGCGTCTATTCCGACGGCTTCATCCACGCCGGCAACCTCGCCTATCTCGCACTGCTGTCGATCTTCCCTTTCGTGATCGTCGCCGCGGCGATTGCCCGCCTGTTCGGCCAGACCGAGGAGGGCATGGCGGCGGTCAACGCCTTGTTGCTAACCATGCCCAACGACGTCGCCGACGTCCTCGAGCGGCCGCTGCGCGACGTGCTCGAGGCGCGCTCGGGCGGGCTGTTATGGCTCGGCGCGATCGTCGGGCTGTGGACCACCGGCAGTTTCATCGAGACGATCCGGGACATCATCCGCCGCGCCTACGGCGTCCCCTTCAGCCGTCCGTTCTGGGAATACCGACTGGGTTCGGCCGGCATGATCGTCGTCGCGGTGATCGTCGCGATGACCGCGTTCGCGCTGTCGGTGCTGCTGTCGAGCGCGCAGGAATTCGTCGTCCGCGCGATCCCGGCCGCGCAGGACGTGATCGGCCTTCTGACGCTGCTGCGCGCGGCCCCGGCGGTGATGCTGTTCGGCTCGCTCTACGTCTTGTTCTTCGCGCTGACGCCGAAGCGCTATCGCTTCGGCTGCCCGAAATGGCCCGGCGCCCTGTTCGTCACCTTGTGGTGGGTGTTCACCGCGACGGTGCTGCCCGGCGCGATCGCCAGCCTCGGCGGCTACGGCCTCACCTATGGCAGCCTCGCCGGCGTGATCATCTCCCTGTTCTTCTTCTTCATCATCGGGCTGGGGCTGGTGATCGGTGCCGAGCTCAATGCCGCGCTTGCCGACACTCCCGAGCCCAGCCAAGAGGACGTCGAAGCGGCCGCCAAGGAGGAGGAAGCCGAGGTGGCCGAGCATATCGCCGAGGAGAAGGCGATCGAGCATATCGAAGAAGAAAAGGCGGCACAGGAGGGCACATGACCGGCTTGATGCAGGGAAAGCGCGGCCTGATCATGGGCCTGGCCAATGACCGCTCGCTTGCCTGGGGGATTTCGAAGGCGCTGGCCGACCAGGGCGCCGAGCTCGCCTTTTCCTACCAGGGCGAAGCGCTGGAGAAACGGGTGCGGCCGCTCGCCGAGCAGCTCGGTTCGCCGCCCGAGGCGCTGGTCGATTGCGACGTGGCCGACATGGCTGCGCTCGACCGCGCGTTCGACACGCTCGCCAAGCGCTGGCCGACGGTCGACTTCGTCGTCCACGCCATCGGTTATTCCGACAAGAACGAGCTGAGAGGGAAATTCGTCGACACCAGCCTCGATAATTTCCTGATGACGATGAACATTTCGGCTTACTCTTTTGTCGCGGTGGCACGGCACGCACGCGCGCTGATGCCCGAGGGCGGCAGCCTGTTGACCCTATCCTATTACGGGGCCGAGAAGGTGATTCCGCACTACAATGTGATGGGTGTCGCCAAGGCGGCGCTGGAAACGAGCGTCAAGTACCTGGCGATGGATCTCGGGCCGGAGAGGATCCGGGTAAACGCGATCTCGGCCGGGCCGATCAAGACGCTGGCGGCGAGCGGCATCGGCGATTTTCGCTACATCATGAAATGGAACGAGCTGAACGCACCGCTCAGGCGCAACGTCACCATCGAGGATGTAGGCGGCGCGGCGCTCTACCTGCTCTCGGACCTCGCCGGCGGCGTCACCGGCGAAGTCCACCATGTCGACGCCGGCAACAACGTGAACGGGATGAAGGCCGAGGACGCGCCCGACATCGCCACGGTGTGAGTCTGGTGAGCGTGAAAATGCGCATCAGCGGCCAGGTGCAAGGCGTGTTCTTCCGCGCCTGGGCGGCCGAGCAGGCGCGCGCTCTCGGCCTCAAGGGGTGGGTGCGCAACCGCAGCGACGGCAGCGTCGAACTGCTCGCTGCGGGTGAGCCGGAGAAAGTGGATCGGCTGATCGCGCTGTGCCGAGACGGCCCGCCGGCGGCGCAAGTCGATCATGTCGGACTGGAGACGGTGGACGAGCCTGCGCCGACCAGCTTCCAGGTGCGGGCGACCGCCTAGCCGACCAGTCGACGACGGCCGATCAGCGTGCCCTTGGTGCCGCGGCGGTCGAGTTGGAAATCGAAATCCGGCCGCAGCTTCTTCCAGCGGCGGGCGACCAGCCGCTCGCCGGGGCGGGCGCCGTCGTCGAGCATCACCGTGCCGCCGGGCGCGACCTGGTCGAACAGGCTCGCCGCGGCGCCGCGGGTGAACGGATGCACCGTCCAGGGCGGGCCATCGATCAGCATCAACTCGATGCCGCGCGGCAGCGGCCCGTGATCGTACCACAGGCCCGGCCAGCCGTCGGGCGACGGCCGCAGCGGCACCGCCCGCACGTCCGCCTCGATGCCATAATCGCCGAGCCAGCGGCGGGTCGCCTCGACGAAATCCTGGTGCTGGTCGAAGCTGATCAGGGTGCCGCCGCCGGCGCGCTGCAGCGCGCGGCCGATGACCAAGGTGGAGGCGCCGCTGCCGAACTCAACAACCAGCTTCGGACGGTGACGCTCGATATGATCGACGAGCAGGGCAAGGAGACCGGTATCCGCCTTCCAGCTGCCGAGATTGGGCAGAGCGTCTCCAGGAAGACCGAGCCTTTTCAGCAGAAATTGCTTGTCGGCGCGGCGACCGCCGTCGAGGCTGCGCAACAGCCACGGTGCCTGGATCGCGCCGAACGCGAGCACCGCCAGCCAGCCGGAGAGGGTGCGGGCATGATCGCCGATCACCACCGCGTCGATCGATCGCGGCAACAGGCTGGTGGCGTCCCGGGTAGTCATTGCGTCTCCGTTACGGATTTGACGGTTAGTCAGCAAACGGATCGCGCACGAGGATGGTGTCCTCGCGTTCCGGGCTGGTCGAGACCAAAGCGACCGGGCAGGCGATCAGTTCCTCGACACGGCGGATGTACTCGATCGCCCGGGCCGGAAGCTGCTTCCAGCCGCGCGCCCCGGCGGTGGACTCGTGCCAGCCACGCATCGACTCGTAGACCGGTACGACCGCCGCCTGGTCGGCAGCGAGGGCGGGGAAATGATCGAGGGTGCGATCGCCGAGCCGGTAGCCGGTGCACAGCCGGATCTCGTCGAGACCGTCGAGCACGTCGAGCTTGGTCAGGGCGATGCCGGCGATGCCGGCGACCGCGACCGACTGGCGCACCAGCACACCGTCGAACCAGCCGCAGCGGCGTGCCCGGCCGGTGACGGTGCCGAACTCGCGGCCGCGTTCGCCGAGCCGGCGTCCGATTTGGTCGTCGAGCTCGGTCGGGAACGGCCCCGAGCCGACCCGGGTGGTGTAGGCCTTGACGATGCCGAGCACGAAGCCGGTGGCAGACGGGGCGAGGCCGGTGCCGGCGGCGGCGGTGCCGGCGACAGTGTTGGACGAAGTGACGAATGGATAGGTGCCGTGATCGACATCGAGCAGCGCGCCCTGCGCGCCCTCGAACAGGATCCGCTGACCGCGGGCGCGGGCGCTAGCGAGAATCGTCCACGCGGGAGCGGCGAACGGCAGCACGAAATCGGCGATGGCGGCGAGATCGCGCTGCAGCCGCTTGCGGTCGATAGACGGCTTCTTGAAGCCTTTGCGCAGCGCGTCGTGGTGCGCGCACAGCCGGTCGATCTGCGGCTCGAGCGCGTCGAGCCGGGCGAGATCGCAGACGCGGATCGCGCGCCGCCCGACCTTGTCCTCGTAGGCCGGGCCGATGCCGCGCCGGGTGGTGCCGATGCGGCCGGTGCCGCTGGCATCCTCGCGCAGCGCGTCGAGATCGCGGTGGAAGGGCAGGATCAGCGGACAGGTCTCGGCAACGACCAGCCGCTCGGGCGTGACCTCCACCCCCTGCCCGGCCAGCAACTCCACCTCGCCGCGCCGCGCCCAGGGATCGAGCACGACGCCGTTGCCGATCACCGACAGCTTGCCGCGGACGATGCCCGATGGAAGCAGGGACAATTTGTAGCTGGTGCCGCCGACCACCAGGGTGTGGCCGGCATTGTGGCCGCCCTGGAAGCGCACCACCAAGTCAGCGCGGCTGGCCAGCCAGTCGACGATCTTGCCCTTGCCCTCGTCGCCCCACTGGCCGCCGATGACCGTCACGTTTGCCAATTTCAGGGTGATCCTTGCGCCGGGACGTGCCCGCGCCGTCTAGGGGGGCGCCCAGCGCGCGTCCACCGCCGGGATTCGTTGTTTTAGGTTAATGAAACCGCGCCGGGCGCGCGCACGTTGGTCCCTCGAATATGCCTGGAGGGAGATGTCATGCGTAAGCTTATCCTGGCCGGTGCGATGGTCGTGACGGCCGTGCCGGCGACCATGATCGTGCCGGTCGAGCCGGCCGACGCGCAGTCGCGTTATTATCGCAACGGCAATTATTACGGCCCGACCTGGCGCGGGCGCGACGGGCGCCTTTATTGCCGGCGCTCCAACGGCACGGTCGGCCTGGTTGTCGGCGGAGCCGCGGGCGCGCTGGTCGGCCGGGCGATCGACGGCGGGCGCAACCGCACTACCGGCACCATCGTCGGCGCCGCCGCGGGCGCGCTGGTCGGCCGCGAGGTCGCGCGCAGCCGTCGCCGCTGCCGCTAGGCCGCCGGTCTAGGCTCAGGACTCATTGCGGCAACCAGAATATGAATGTTGCGGCGATGGCGATGGCCGAGAGGAAGGTGTGGGCGCATCGATCGTAGCGGGTGTGGACCCTGCGCCAGTCCTTGAGCCGGCCG
>JBQTJR010000176.1:0-3978 GCA_052386895.1 Sphingosinicella sp. | reverse complement strand
GGATCAGCTTCGAGGTGAGGCCGTGCCGTTGGCGCGCTTCCTCCATGCCGGCCAGCAGCCCGGTCATGACAACGCCGAACGCGATGCCGCGCGCGGTGTGGGTCTGCGGATCGAAGAAGATCTCGGCATGGGCGACGTTGTCGGCGGCGGCGCGGTCGAAATAGGCGGCGGCGAGGTCCTTAAAATCCTCCTCGCTGCGCAGCACGTCGGCGCCCTGGTAGTAGATGTCGAGAACGTCCTGCAGGTTGGAGAAGGAGTAGGCCGCGCGCACTTCCTCGACCGACCTGAACGGGATCGCCACGCGGTTGCGCTCGGCCAAAGCGAACATCAGCTCGGGCTCGAGGCTGCCCTCGATGTGCATGTGCAGCTCGGCCTTGGGCAGGCCAGCGATGAAGGCGTCGGGATCGCGCATTTGCGCAAAAGGCTACCGCAAGCCGGGAGGAAGGCAAAGTGCGGCGATCCAGCTCCTGATTTCCCCCTCTCCCCGGCGGGGTTTGGCAGGTGGGACATGCCCCGCATGTCCCAGCGATGTCCGGGGGACATCGCGACCTGCCAAAGGCAAGCTGCCGAAGGCAGCGCGGGTGAGGGGGAACTGAGTCAGGCCGCACCCCCTCACCCTCGCCGCTGCGCGGCTCTCCCTCTCCCCACAGGGGAGAGGGGCGGCACATGCCTTCACCACTCCCCTGCCCTGATCCGCTCCCGCCGCTCCAGCTCGGCCTTGCTCGGCTCGATGGTGGCGAAGCTGCCGGGCACCACCTCGCCGGCGGGCTCGTAGGTGGCGATGACGACGCCGGCCGGCGACACCTCGTGCTCGGTCATTCGCATCGCCCTGGGCACCGTGCCGTCGCCGAACAGGCGCTTGCCGGGGCCGAGCACCAGCGGAAAGGTCATCAGCGTCAGCCGGTCGATGAGTCCGGCGGCGAGCAATTGCGGATAGAGCGTCGAGCTGCCTTGGATGATGAGATCGGGCCCCTCGCCTTGCTTCAGCTCGGCGAGCGCGTCGAGGCCGTCGAGGCGATGGCTGTTCTGCCAGTCGAATGGCTGCCGGCCGCGCGTCAGCACATATTTGGCGGCGCGATCGAACTTGGCGCCGATGCCGCCTTCCTCCTCCTCGTCGACGTACGGCCAGTAGGCGGCGAAGATGTCGTAGGTGCGCCGGCCGAGCAGCAGGTCGAAGGCGCCGCCGAACAGCGCGTCGATCTTTTTGCCGCCGGCTTCGTCGAAATAGTTGAACAGCCAGCCGCCGAGCTCGAAGCCGCCGCTCGGGTCCTCGTCCGGGCCGCCCGGCGCCTGCATCACCCCGTCCAGCGAAACGAACGCCGCTCCGATCACTCTGCGCATCACTCACTCCCTGTCTTTCGTCGGCGGCTCCCTGCCTCAACACCCACTCGTCATGCCAGCGAAAGCTGGCATCCAAGCTGACTCCTAGCCGCACTCTCTCAAACTCGGCTTGGACCCCAGCTTTCGCTGAGGTGACGCAGTTACCGACGGTTGCGCCTCCATCCCGCGGGTCTAAGCAGCACGCCCATGAGCGATTCCGACCTCACGATCGACCCCGAACTGCGCGCGTTCGTCGAAGCCGAGGCGCTGCCGGGGACCGGGATCGATGCCGACACGCTCTGGAACGGCCTCGCCGGGCTGGTCGAGGCGTTCGGCCCCGTCAACCGGGCGCTACTGGCCGAGCGCGACCGGCTGCAAAGCGAGATCGACGCGCGCAACCGCCAGCTGGCTGGCCAGCCGATCGACCCGGCGGCCGAGCGCGAATTCCTCGCGCGGATCGGTTACCTGGCGCCCGAGCCGCCGCCTTTCACCATCACCACCGAGGGCGTCGATGCCGAGCTGGCGACGATCGCGGGACCGCAGCTCGTCGTCCCGGCCGACAACGCCCGTTACGCGGTCAACGCGGCCAACGCCCGCTGGGGCAGCCTCTACGACGCGCTCTATGGCACCGACGTCCTCGGCCCGCCGCCGGCCGCCGGCGCCGGCTACGATCGCGCGCGCGGCGCGGCGGTGATCGCGCGAGCGAAGTCCTTCCTCGACGAGGCGGTGCCGCTGGCACAGGGGAGCCACGCCGGCGCCACCGGATATCGGGTCGAAGGCGGACGGCTTGTGATCGAGCGCGGCGACGGCGCGACCGGCCTCGCCGAGCCGGACAAGTTCGCCGGTTTCCGCGGCGACGGTGCCGCGCCGGCCGCGCTCCTGCTCGTGAACCACGGCCTCCACATCGAGCTCGCGATCGACCGCAGCCGCGCGCCCGGCCGCGACGATCCGGCCGGCATTGCCAAAATCCTCCTCGAGGCGGCGGTCAGCACGATCGTCGACTGCGAGGATTCGGTCGCCGCGGTCGACGCCGCCGACAAGGTGCGGGTGTACCGCAACTGGCTCGGGCTGATGAAAGGCTCGCTGACCGCGACGTTCGACAAGGGCGGCAAGGCGATCGAGCGCCGGCTCGCCGCGGACCGGACCTGGAGCCGCCCCGGCGGCGGCGGCGAGCTGACCCTTCCCGGCCGCTCGCTGCTGCTGGTGCGCAACGTCGGCCATCACATCGAGACCGAGGCGGTGCGCTGGCGGGGAGAGCCGATCCCCGAAACCCTGCTCGACGCTTTGGTGACGCCGCTCTGCGCGCTGCACGGCCGCGCCCGCAACAGCCGCCACGGCTCGATCTACTTCGTCAAGCCGAAGCTGCACGGGCCCGACGAGGTCGCGCTCGCGGTGAGCCTGTTCGAGCGGGTCGAGCCGGTGCTCGGGCTGGCACCCAACACCATCAAGATCGGCGTGATGGACGAGGAACGGCGGACCAGTGCCAATCTCGCCGCCTGCATCCACGCCGCCCGCGAGCGGATCGTGTTCGTCAACACCGGCTTCCTCGACCGCACCGGCGACGAGATCCACACCGCGATGGAAAAGGGGCCGGTGGTGCGCAAGGCCGCGATGAAGGCCTCGACCTGGCTCGAGGCCTACGAGGACCGCAACGTCGGCATCGCGCTGGCGTGCGGGTTCGCCGGCAAGGCGCAGATCGGCAAGGGCATGTGGGCCGCCCCCGACCGGATGGCCGCCATGCTGGCCGAGAAGGGCGCGCACCCGGCGAGCGGTGCGAGTACCGCCTGGGTGCCCTCACCCACCGCCGCGACCCTGCATGCGCTCCACTATCACCGGCACGACGTCGCCGCGGTGCAGGCGCGGCTGTCGAAAGCGCCGGTCACCGGCGGACTCGAGGCGCTGCTGACCCCGCCTTTGCTCGGCGATTCCGGGCTCTCGCCGGCGGAGATTGCCGAGGAGATCGAGAACAATTGCCAGTCGATCCTCGGCTACGTCGTGCGCTGGATCGAGTTCGGGATCGGCTGCTCCAAGGTCCCCGATATCCACGGCACCGGCCTGATGGAGGACCGGGCGACCTTGCGGATCGGCGCCCAGCATCTCGGCAACTGGCTGCGCCACGGCCTCGTCTCCGAGGCGCAGGCGATCGAGACCCTCCAGCGCATGGCGCGGGTGGTCGACGCGCAGAACGCGCCCGACCCGGCCTACGCGCCGATGGCGCCCGCGTTCGACGGTCCCGCCTTCCTCGCCGCCCGGGATCTGATCCTCTCCGCGCGCGAGCAGCCGAACGGCTATACCGAGTACCGGCTGCACCACTGGCGGCGGCTGGCGAAGGCGAAAGCGGGCCGGCTTACGCCATCGCCCACGATCGCCCAATGAAACTGTCCGGCCCCGATCGGAAAAACCGGTGACAGTGCACTATTTTTTGACGACTTGCGTCGACGGGCAGAACGGGCGTCAGGAAAATTAGTGCACTGTCACCGGTTTTTCAAAGCGAGACGATGGCGGTCCGAATCGCGGCGCAATCCTGACCTTTAGGGTCAGGACCCATTAAAGGGATTCACAGGGAAGCTTGTATCTGATTCAATGGTGGTGTCGAGGAGGCGCTGCCATGAGTGATCTGATCTGGCTGACGCAGGCGCAGATGCGCCGGATCGAGCC
>JBQTJR010000175.1:0-1981 GCA_052386895.1 Sphingosinicella sp. | reverse complement strand
CCTCGCGGTCTGCCCGTGGAACCGCTTCGCCGACAGTGCCCGCGCCAACCGGGCGTTGCTGCCGCGCGAGGAGCTGGCCGCGCCCAGCCTCGATACGCTGCTGCGGCTCGACGATGCCGCGTTCCGGGCGATGTTCCGCAAGACTTCGATCAAGCGGATGGGCCGGGCGCGGATGGTGCGCAACGCGGCGATCGCCGCCGGCAATAGCGGCCGCGCCGATCTGATCGCGCCGCTCGAGGCGCTGACCGGCGACGAGGACGAGGTGGTGGCGGAGGCCGCGCGCTGGGCGCTGGAGCGGCTCAGCGAGGTGGCGGCTGCGGGCTGAGCGCGGCGACGCAATCGGCCACGTCCATGTCGCGGCCATCGGGCCGGCGCGCATCGACATGGGTGACGGCCGGCTCACGCCCGGATTGCGGCGGGTAGAGATAGACGTCGAGCACGCCGGCGGCGTTGGCAAATTGCAGCTTGCGCGCGCGGCCCTCGCGAATCTCGAGATCGGGCCGGCCGAAACGGGCGGTCAGCGCCGCCGCGGCAAGGCCAGTGAGAACTCCGGGCGTGACCGGCACCGGCCGGGCGGCCGGCGGCGGCGCGGGTTGCGGCGCCGGCGCGGGCCGCGACGCGCAGCCAGCAAGCAGGGCGACGGCCAGCAACGCACCGATGCGGAGTCGCGGGCCGGCGTTCAAGCCGCTATCAGGGCTGCAAATGCCCAACCTGCCGCCTTTCCATCTCGCCTTTCCGGTGCACGACCTTGCCGCCGCGCGCGCTTTCTATGGCGGGCTGCTCGGCTGCCGCGAAGGGCGAAGCGCGTCGCACTGGGTGGATTTCGACTTTTTCGGCCACCAGATCGTCGCGCATCTCAGCGGCGACGCGAAGCCTGCAACCCACAACCCGGTCGACGGCGACGAGGTGCCGGTACCGCATTTCGGGGCGGTGCTGGCGATGGAAGACTGGCGCGCGCTGGCCGCGAGGCTGGAGGCGGCCGGCACCGACTTCGTCATCGAACCGAAAATCCGCTTCGAGGGCGGGGCCGGCGAGCAGGCGACGATGTTCTTTCGCGATCCCTCCGGCAACGCGATCGAGCTGAAGGCGATGCGCGACCCGGCCAATCTGTTCGCCCGCTGAAGTCAGTCGACCAGCCCGAGGTAGCGGCCGTCGAGATAGAGCAAGGGCGCGACCTCGTCGCGATAGTCCGCTTCCTCGACGATGCCGATGAAGATGCTGTGGGTGCCGAAGCTGTAGCTGTCGGTGCGCCGGCACAGGATCGTCGCCTGGGCGCCGATCAGCGCCGGGGCGCCGCTACGTTCAAGGTCCCAGCCGGAGATGAACCTGAGGCCGTGCTGGCTGCGGTCGGCGAACATCCGCGCCACCGCCTCCTGGTCGCCGTGCAGCACGTTGACCCGGAAGTGGGTGACGTCTTCCATCGAGCCGTGCACCGACGCCGCCCGGTTGATGCAGGCGAGCAGGCTCGGCGGCTCGAGCGACACCGACGAGACGGCGGTGGCGGTGATGCCCATCGGCTGGCCATCGACGCCGATGCTGATCACGTTCACGGTCGAGACGACACGGCGCATCGCCAGCCGGAAATCCAAAGAGCGCGACGACCCGCTCATCAGCGTTTCGCAAAACCGGTAAGGATTTCGGCCAGCCAGCGGGCCGCGACCAGGGCGCCGATGTCCGAGACGTCGAGCGACGGGTCGAACTCGGTGAGGTCGACCAGCCGAACCTTGGGGTTTGCAGCCAGTGCGCGGGCCGCCGCGAAGAAGTCGGTGGCCGCGAGCCCGCCGGGCCGCGCACCGGGCGCGGCCGGACACTGGCTGCGATCGATCACGTCGATATCGAAAGCGACCATCAGCGCCGTGCAATGCTCCAGCCGTGCGGCGACGGCGGTCACCGCGTCGGCGAGCCACCCGATATCGTCGAGCATCACCAGATGGTTGCCGGCGGCGACCGCATCGCGGTGCATTTTCGCCGTGTTGGCGAA
>JBQTJR010000174.1:0-3256 GCA_052386895.1 Sphingosinicella sp. | reverse complement strand
GCGCGCGATCAGGTCGGTCGCGGCGGCCGCCGCCGCGCGATCGGGGAGATGGACGTGGTCGTCCAAGCTTTCCTCGTTTTTCTTGTGCTTGCCCCGACGCTTAGCCCGGCGGAATTGCCAAAGCACGCACGCGAAGCGTCAACGCGCCGTCAACCCTGCTTCGCTAAAGCTTCGCAGGGCAAGCCCTCCGTAGCCTTGGCGAAGGAGGATAAGCCAATACGCCGGCCGGCCCAGACGACGCGGCCGACGATCGTAATCGCGTCCGGATCGCAATCGCCCCAGCCGGGGGCGGCGGGATTGTCGCTGGTGATGGTGATGCGGCGCGCCGCCGGGTTGAGCGAAAGCCGCTTCACCACCAGCGCCTCCTCGACGCGCAGCACGTAAACCCCGTCGCGCAGCCGCGCGTCATGATCGCCGCGGTCGACCAGTATCTCGTCGCCGTCGGCCAGCGTCGGCGCCATCGAATCCCCCTCGACGCGGACGATCGAGAGCTGGTCGGGGCGGGTGACGCCGAGCGCGCGCAGCCAGTTGGGATCGAACGCCAGCGCCGGGCGCGCCGGCGTCTCCTGACCGAGCGCGCCGGGCCCGGCCGAGGCGCCGACGTCGAGCCGCCGCGGCGTCACCAGATGCGGGCCGATGGCGGGGTCGGGCGCGCCGAGCTCGCGCTCGTCGACGCCGAAATAGTAAGCGAGGCGGCGGCGGTCGGCCTCGGCGAGACGGCGCGGGCTGCCGCGCTTGAGATATTGCTGGATGTAGGCCGGGTTACGCCCGAGCAGCCTCGACAGGCCGGCATAATCGTCGCGGTTGTGCGCGATCAGCCGCTGCAAAGCGGCGCGGGCGTCGGCCTCATCCATACTTTTTCCCTAGAGCTAGGATTTTTCCTAGACAAGTAGGAAATGATCCCGCAGCGGTGGAACGAAAGCAGAACGGCGAATCGGAGGCCAGGATGGAGATGCATCGCAGGATCGAGAGCTATTTGCGCCGCACCGGGATGCGGCCGGCCCGGTTCGGGCGGCTGGCGATGGGCGATCCCCGGTTCGTGTTCGACCTGCGGCGCGGACGGACGATCCGCGATGCCACCGCGGCGCGAATCGCGGCGTGGCTGGCGGCGCACGAGGAAAAGTGAGGACGGCGGGCGAGCGGCTGGCGGCGGCGCTGGTGGAGCGGGCGGCGGCGCTCGGCGCCGAAGCGAGGATCGAGACGCAGCAAGACGCGGCCTGGTCGAGCGTCACCTTCGATGGCGGGCGTCACCGGCTGGTGCTGGTTTTGGAACAAGGCGATGCGGCCGACGCGCTGGCGGCAAGCCTGGCGACGGTGGAGCTGGAGCTGCGCGGCCATTTGGTCGCGGACATCGCGGTGACCGGGCAGGAGGGAAAAGCCGGTTCGACCCGGCTGACGATCGCGGCGGTGACGGTCGCGGTGGCCTGAGACCCGATCCGCCCAGTCCCTTGAAACCCGAAACCCGAAACCTGAAACCTGATTTCAGTGCGGCCGCGCGGCGAGGCGCTGGAGGCTGGCGATCGCGCTCTGCAGCCGGTCGGCGGCGGCGGCGGGATCGCGCGACGCTACGGGCACGGGCGCATACTCGGGCGACGGCGCCGATGCCGCTGCCGGCGGCGGCGCGAACAGCGGTTCGGCCAGTTCGATCTCGACCCAGTTGGCGCGGCGGCGGGCGAGGCCCAGCTCGAGCCGCTCGACCAGCAGCGCCAGGCTGTCGGCGCACGCGTCGACCGGCGGCGCGGCGGGCTCCGGCCGCAGCCAGGCGCCGGCAAGGCGGTGAGGCGGCGGCGTGGGAAGCGGCGGGACCTCGAGCGGCGGCTGGCGGTCGACCGGTTCGGCGATCGCCGGCTCCGGGGCCCGGGTGGCGGCCCGCCACCAATCGTTGTCCAGCGGCGAAGCCTCGGCTTGCGGCTCGCCGACCTCGCTATAGGCGAGCAGGGGCGGACGCGGCGGCGCGTCGGGATGAACGTCGCGGCGGCGCAAGCGCGGCGAGCGGTCGGGCTCGTCGCCGGCGGGGTGGCGTTCGGGCATCGGTTCGGGCCGACGATCGGCGTGGCGAACGGGCCGCTCCGCCATCCGCCGGTCCTCGCGGCGGGGCGGGATCGGCGCCGGCGCGATTTCGGTGAGCTCGTAGACGTCGCGCCTTTGCAGGGAGCTGGCGCGCAGCAGCACGAACACCAGGGTGAAGATGCCGAGCGCGCCGAGCGCGGCGATGAAGATGCGGGCGGTGGTGCCCAGGGGCGGCTGCGCCGCCGGCAGGATGGCGGCGAGGCCGCTGGTCTCGGCGACGGCTTCGAGCAGCCCGGGCGGAACGAGGAAGGCGAGCGCTGCGACCGCGAGCCCCGCCAGGGCCGCCACCGGCGCGTCGAGCGCGCTGCTGCCGCCGCCGGGCGCAGTCATCGCCGAAAATGCGCGTACCGCCAAGCTCATGCCAGGCCCGTCAACCTTTCATAAACCGGGGCGTATCGGGCTATGTTTAACGACCAGTTACGCTCGCGCGCGACATAGTCGCGGGCCCGCGCCCGGCGTTGCTCCCAGGATTGCCGCCGCTCGAACAGGTCGGCGAGCGCGGCGGCGAGCGCCTCCGGGTCGCCGGGCGGGAACAGGGTGCCGGTCACGCCCGGCTCGATCAGCTCGCGATGGCCGCCGACGTTGGACGCCGCCACCAGCCGCCCCTGCGCCATCGCCTCCAAGGGCTTCAGCGGCGTCACCAGCTCGGTGAGGCGGATCGCCTTGCGCGGGTAGCAGAGCAGGTCGACGAGGGCGTAGTAACGCTCGACGTCGGCGTGGGGGACGCGGCCGGCGAAGTGGATGCGCGACGCGACCGGCGAGGCGGCGGCCTGGGTGCGAAGCGCCGCCTCCATCGGGCCGCCGCCGACCAGCAGCAGGTGCGCGGCGGGGCGCCTGGTGACCAGCGCCGGCATCGCCGCGATGAGGTCGTCGAGGCCTTCATAATCGTAGAAGGAGCCGATGAAGCCGACCGTGTCGGCGCCCTCGAGGTCGAGGCTGCGGGCGAGCGCGTCGTCGCGCGGCGCCGGATCAGCGAAGAAGGCCTGGTCGACGCCATTGGGCGAGACGAGGATGCGGGTCGAATCGATGCCGCGGCCGGCGAGATCGCGGGCGAGGCCGTCGCAGATCACCGCCACCGCGCCGGCGCGCCGCGCGGCGCGGGGGGCGGGCCCGCGGGTGGGCCGGGGGCGCAGCGAGCCGTCGCGCCCCCCGGCAATGGGGCCCCCCGCGGCCTCCCCCAGGGCGC
>JBQTJR010000173.1:0-2417 GCA_052386895.1 Sphingosinicella sp. | reverse complement strand
CCCGACCGGACAGGTGTTGAGGTGGCACTTGCGCATCATCACGCAGCCGGCGGAAATGAGCGCGCCGGTGGCGAAGCCGAACTCGTCGGCGCCCAATAGCGCGCCGATGGCTACGTCTCGGCCCGTCCTCAACCCGCCGTCGACCTGCACCGCAATCCGGCTCCTGAGGCCGTTCAGGAGCAGCGTCTGCTGGGTCTCGGCGAGCCCGATCTCCCAGGGGCTGCCGGCGTGCTGGATCGAGGTGATCGGGCTCGCGCCGGTGCCGCCCTCGAAGCCGGAGATAGTGACGTGGTCGGCGTGCGCTTTCGACACCCCCGCCGCGACCGTGCCGACGCCCACCTCCGAGACCAGCTTGACCGAAATGCGCGCCGCCGGGTTCACGTTCTTGAGATCGTGGATCAGCTGCGCTAGGTCCTCGATCGAATAGATGTCGTGGTGCGGCGGCGGCGAGATCAGGCCGACCCCGGGGGTCGAATAGCGCACCTTGGCGATCCATTTGTCGACCTTGCGGCCGGGAAGCTGGCCGCCCTCGCCGGGCTTGGCCCCTTGCGCCATCTTGATCTGGAGGTCGCTCGCGTTGACGAGGTATTCGGCGGTGACGCCGAAGCGGGCCGAGGCGACCTGCTTGATCGCCGAGCGCATGGAATCGCCGTTCGGGAGCGGCTTGTAGCGCACCGCTTCCTCGCCGCCTTCGCCGGTATTCGAGCGCCCGCCGATGCGGTTCATGGCGATCGCGAGCGTGGTGTGCGCCTCCCACGAAATCGAGCCGAACGACATGGCGCCGGTGGAGAAGCGCTTGACGATCGACTGTTCCGTCTCGACCTGATCGAGCGGGATCGGCTTTTTCGCTTTCTTGATCTCGAACAGGCCGCGCAGCGTCTTGAGCCGGGCCGACTGGTCGTTGACCGCGGCGGTGAACTGCTGGAACAGCCTGAAGTCGGCGCTGCGGACCGCGTGCTGGAGCAGGCCGACCGTCTTCGGGTTCCAGACGTGCTCCTCGCCGCGGATGCGCCAGGCGATTTCGCCGCCGACGTCGAGCTGGCTGCGATAGATCGGCGCGCCGGAGAAGGCGAGGCGATGGCGCCGCACCGTTTCCTCGGCGATTTCCCGAAGCCCCGCGCCTTCGATCCGGCTCGCGGTGCCGGTGAAGTACTTGGCGACGAAATCGCTCGCGAGCCCGACCGCGTCGAAAATCTGCGCGCCGCAATAGGACTGATAGGTCGAGATGCCCATCTTCGACATCACCTTCATTACGCCCTTGACCACGGCCTTGATGTAGTTCTTGTGCGCCTTCTCCTCGGTCAATCCCGCCGGGTACTGATCCTTCAGCGTCGCCAGGGTATCGAGCGCGAGAGAGGGATTGATCGCCTCGGCTCCGTAGCCGGCGAGCAGGCAGAAATCGTGGACCTGGCGCGCCTCGCCGGTTTCGACCACCAGGCCGACCTCGGTCCTGAGCCCCTCGCGGATCAGGTGGTGATGAATCGCCGCGGTCGCGAGCAGCATCGGGATCGCGATCCGGCCCGATTCGAGGCCGCGGTCGGAGAGAACGAGGATGTTGTGGCCCTCGCCGACCACCGTTTCCGCCTTGCGGCAGAGCGCATCGAGCGCCTTTTCCATGCCCGAAGCGCCCCACGCGGCCGGATAGCAGACGTCGAGAGTGTAGGTGCGGAAGGCGCGATCGACGTGGTTCGCGATCCGGCGGATTTTCTCGAGATCGCCGTTGGCGAGGATCGGATGGTGGACCTCGAGCCGCTTGTGCTTGCCGCCCGATTCCAAATCGAGCAGGTTCGGCCGGGGTCCGATCAGCGAGACCATGGACATCACCATTTCCTCGCGGATCGGGTCGATCGGCGGGTTGGTGACCTGGGCGAAGTTCTGCTTGAAGTAGTCGTAGAGCATCTTCGGCCGCTCGGAGAGCACCGCGACCGGCGTGTCGCGGCCCATCGCGCCGACCGGATCTTCGCCGCCCGTCGCCATCGGCAGAATAAAGAATTTCAGGTCTTCCTGGGTGTAGCCGAACGCCTGCTGGTGATCCAAGAGCGTGCGCCGGCTCGGCGTCATCGGCGAAACCTCGACCGGCAGTTCCTCGAGATGGATCTGGGTTTCGTCGAGCCACCGCTGGTAGGGCTTGGCCGAGGCGAGCGACTCTTTAAGCTCCTCGTCCTCGATGATGCGGCCCTGTTCGAGATCGACCAGGAACATGCGGCCCGGCTGCAGGCGCCACTTCTTGACGATCTTGTTTTCCGGGATCGGCAGGACGCCGACCTCGGAGCCGCCGATGACCAGGTCGTCCTCGGTGACGACGTAGCGCGAGGGCCTAAGCCCGTTACGGTCCAGCGTCGCGCCCAAGAGCCGGCCGTCGGTGAAGGCGATCGCGGCGGGGCCGTCCCACGGCTCCATCAGCGCGGCATGGTATT
>JBQTJR010000172.1:0-37724 GCA_052386895.1 Sphingosinicella sp. | reverse complement strand
TGACAAAATTGGTCGCGCCGGGGCCCAGGGTGGCGAGGCAGACGCCCGCCTTGCCGGTGTGGCGGCCGTAGGTTGCCGCCATGAAGCCGGCGCCCTGCTCGTGGCGGGTGAGGATCAGCTCGATTTTCGAGCGAGACAGGCTGTCGAGGAAATCGAGATTCTCCTCGCCGGGCACGCCGAACACATATTCGACGCCCTCTTCCTCGAGGCACTGCACGAACAGGTCGGACGCCTTGGTCATCGCGCCGGCTCCCCACTTCCGCGAAACGAAAGGCCTTACCGGTGCTGGTACTGGCTGTCACGTCAACCAGCAGTCGTCTTTGCGAGCCGCCCCGGACCCCGATCCGGGGCCGCGCGGCAATCCAGAAAGCAGGCTGGACTTATCTCGCTACGCTCGCCGCAAGTATCCCCCTCTCCCCGGCGGGGAGAGGGCAGAGCCGCGAAGCGGCGAGGGTGAGGGGGTACTGAATATGACAGGGCCCCCTCACCTGCCTCGCTGCGCTCGGCATCCTCTCCCCGCCGGGGAGAGGGGGATTCTCGTTGGCCCGTCACACTGCTTGCCAGCCAGAATCGCGTCGTCCATAGATTCGCTCTCTCTTGTCGAGGGGGACAGATGGAGCGTCGCCGCTACTTCTTCGCCGCCCTTGGCGCTGCGGCTCTGGCCGGCCTCGCTCTCCTGCTCGTCCTGTTTCCGCCGCCCGGCGCGAATGCCGCGCAGCAAGCGCAGGCCAGCTACGAGGGCGTCGCCAGTTGCGGCGGCACCACCTGCCACGGCCGCAGCGAGGGCGACGGCCGCATCGTCCGCCAGGACGAGATCCGGCTGTGGCAGGATCCGTCGAGCGCGGCCGGCGCCCACAGCCGCGCCTACGCCGTGCTGCGCGAGGCGCGCAGCCAGGCGATTGCCCGCCGGCTGGGGCTGGGCGAGGCGCACAATGCCGAGATGTGCCTCGGCTGCCACGCTACCCCCGCCGGGCCGCGCGGCGCCCGCTTCCAGCTCTCCGACGGGGTAAGCTGCGAATCCTGCCACGGGGCGGCCTCGGGGTGGCTCGCCAGCCATTACGCGGTCGGCGGCGTCCACGCCGACAACGTCCGGCGCGGGCTGGTGCCGCTGGAAAATCCGCGCGCCCGCGCCGCCGTCTGCCTCGATTGCCATTTCGGCAGCACCGCCGAGGGCCAGTTCGTCAGCCACCGGCTGATGGCCGCCGGCCACCCGCGCATCTCGTTCGAGCTCGACCTGTTCACGACGCTGCAGCAGCACCACCAGGAGGATGGCGACTATGCCACCCGCAAGGGGACGATCGACAATATCCAGATGTGGGCGGTCGGCCAGGCGATGGCGCTCGAACGCGCGCTCAGCCTGTTCGCCGGCCCGCGCCGCGGCAATGACGGCGTCTTCCCCGAATTCTATTTCTTCGATTGCCATTCCTGCCACCGGCGGATCAGCGACGACCCCGATTTCCGGCCGGGCGCGGTGGCCAATCCGGGCCGGCCGATCCCGTCGGGCATGCCGCCGTGGAACGACGAGAACATCATCATGCTCGCCGCGGCGCTGCGGGTGGCGGCGCCTCAGCTTGCCGCCCGCTTCGAGCGCGACAGCCGCGCCTTCCACGCCGCTCTGACCCGCGACCGCGGCTCGGCGGTCGCCGCCGCCAACACCCTGCGCGAGACCGCGCGCACGCTCGCCACCGCCTTTGCCGGTGCCCGCTTCGGCCGCCCCCACGCGCTGGCGATCATCGATTCCATCGCCAGCGAGGCGATCAGCCCGCGCTTCACCGATTATGCCGGCAGCGTGCAGGCGGTGATGGCGGTCGACACCCTGCTGTCGGCTTTGGTCGACGAAGGCGCGGTCTCGACCGCGGCGGCGCGCGCGATCCGCGCCGACATAAACGCCGCCTATCGCGCCGTGCGCGATCCCAACGATTACAGCCCGGGCGACTTCCGCGTCGGGCTCGGCCGCGCCGCGGCGGCCATCCGGAGGCTGCGGTGATCGACCCACCCCCTCCCCCCTCCCTTCTAGGGAGGGGAGTCGCGGAGCGACGGGGTGGGTACCGCTTGCATGGCCGTTTCCGCCTGACTCCGTTGGTAAGCATCTCCGCGCTCCTCACCGCCTCGTGCGGCGGCGGTGGGGGTGGCGGCGGCGCACCCCCTCCCCCGCCGCCGCCGCCGCCGGCGGGCGTGGCGCGGCTCTACGCCGACCCGGCGCTGGAGGCGCTGAGCATCGCCGACGTGCAAAGGATCGTCGCCCAGGGCGTCGCCGAGGCGCAGGCACGCGGCCGTCCGGCAACGCTGGCGGTGATCGACCGGGTCGGCAACGTGCTCGCGGTGTTCGCGATGAACGGTGCCAATCCGCGCCTCGCCGTTCCCCGCGGACCCAGCGGCAGCACCCACGATCTGCAGGGGATCGACGTGCCCGGCGCGGTCGCCGGCGCGATCGCCAAGGCGATCACCGGCGCCTACCTCTCCTCCGCCGGCAACGCTTTCTCGACCCGCACCGCCAGCATGATCGTGCAGGAGCATTTCCCGCCCTCGGTCGCGGCGCGCGGGCTGGAGAGCGGGCCGCTGTTCGGCGTCCAGTTCAGCCAGTTGCCCTGCTCCGACCTCTCGGCCCGCTTCACCGGCGCCGCAACGCCCGATGCCCTGATCGGCCCGAAGCGCTCGCCGCTCGGGCTCGCCGCCGATCCGGGCGGATTCCCGCTCTACCGCAACGGCGTCGTCGTCGGCGGCGTCGGGGTGATGGCCGACGGCGTCTACGGCTTCGATCCGGAAGCGCAGGACGTCGACGCCGACGCCGAGGAAGCGATTGCGCTCGCCGCCGCCACCGGCTTCGACGCGCCGGAGGCGATCCGCGCCGAGCGCATCTCGGTCGACGGCACCACCTTGCGCTTTTCCGACGCCAGCGCCGCAAATCTCGCCAGCAATCCCGCCGCCGCGCCGGGCTTTGCCGCGATCAACGGCATCGCCGGCGCGCTCGCCAGCGTGCGCGGCTATTACGATTCCGCCGGCGGCGTGCTCGCCGGCCGCGCCTATGGCAGCGAGGCGTCGGGCATCCGCCTCGCCAGCGCTGCCGAGTTCGCCAATCCCGACGCGTACATCCTCAGCAACGGCGCGGGCGCGCCGCGCTTCGCCCCGCGCGCCGGCACCGACGCGCAGGCGCTCACCGCCGCCGAGGTACGCACCCTGCTCGAGGAGGCGTTCCGCATCATGAGCGCGGCGCGGGCGCAGATCCGCCGGCCGCTCGACAGCCGCGCCCAGGTGACGATCTCGGTGGTCGATTCCGAAGGCGTCATCCTCGGCGTCGTCCGCTCGCCCGACGCGCCCATTTTCGGCATCGATGTCTCGCTGCAGAAAGCGCGCACCGCCGCTTTCTTCTCGGCCGCGTTCGCCGCCGCCCATCTCGCCGCCAATCCCGATCCCGACGTGGCCATGTTCGTGCCGGCGGTGCGCGCATTCCTGGGCGATCCGGCCGCCTTGACCGGGGCGATTGCTTTTAGCGATCGCGCGATCGGCAACCTGTCCCGGCCCTATTTCCCCGACGGCGAACTCGGCCGCCCGCCGGGACCGTTCTCGCGCCCCGTCGCCGAGTTCAATCCCTTCTCCACCGGCCTGCAATCGGCCTTGGTCGAGGCGGCGGTGCGCGCCCATGTCGGCTTCATCCTCGGCGCGCCGGCCGACGTACCGGGCAGCTGCACCGCAGGCCCAAATCCTCAGCGCCTCGCCAACGGCATCCAGATTTTTCCCGGATCGGTGCCCATCTATCGCGGCAGCCGGCTGGTCGGCGGCATCGGGGTGTCGGGCGACGGCATCGACCAGGACGACATGGTCGCTTTACTCGGCCTCCATCGCGCCTCCCTGCGCGCCGGCACGTTCGGCAATGCCGCCGCGGCGATCCGCTCCGACCGGATCGTCGTCAATGTCGGCAGCGGTGTGCGGCTGCGCTGGGTCGGCTGCCCGTTCAATCCGTTCGTCGATTCCAGCGACCAGAACGTGTGCCAGGGGCTATGAATACGGCCCTGCTCCTCTCCCTGCTCACCGCCGCCCAGCCGGCAGAGACAAGTTCACCCGCGCCGAACGAGCAGGCCGAGCTGCCGGCCGAGCCAACGCAGGAGGAGCTTATCGAAGGCCGGCGCCGGCCGGACATCGTCCGCGAGCGGCCCGACCCGGTCGCGCAGGTCCATCCCGGCGCGGTCCGCTCGCCGCCGCCCGAGGCGTTCCCGGCCGAGCATATCGCCATTCCCGACCGCTGGCGGCTGATCGAGACCCTGGGGCTGGTGCGCGAGCGCTGGTGGGACCCCTATAACCAGAACGTGCTGAAGGGCGACCGGCCGCTCTGCCTGCCGACCGATGAAGAGCAGCAGCGGCGGCGCGAGGCGGGCCAGCGTCCCTGCCGCACGCCGCGCTTCCTCGGCCTCGAGGGCGACGACTGGTTCTTCGTCGCCAATGCCGTCTCCGACACCGTGATCGAGCCGCGCAGCTTCCCGATCCCGGTCGGCGTGCAGACCACCGCGCGCCCCGGCCGCAACGACGTGTTCGGCCGCAACGACAGCGTCGCGGCGGTGCAGACCTTCATCGTCGGCGCGGCGCTGATCAAGGGCAACACCGCCTACCGCCCGCCCGACGTCGAGTACCGGCTGACGCTCGCCGTCCAGGCCAATTTTGTCGACGTGCCCGAGCGGCGCATCCTCAACGTCCGCCCCTCGGCGCCGAGCCACCGCTTCGACGCGTTCGTCGGCGTCCAGGAAGCCTTCATCGACTATCACATCGCCAACACCTCGTGGCGCTACGATTTCTACAGCGTCCGCGCCGGCATCCAGCCGTTCAATTTCGATTTCCGCGGCTTCCTGTTCCAGGACCAGCAACTGGGCGTGCGGCTGTTCGGCAACCGCGACAACAACCGCTTCCAGTTCAACCTCGCCGCCATCTGGCGGCTGGAGAAGGACACCAATTCCGGCCTCAACGACGTGACGCAGAGCCCGCGCCGCGACTGGATCCTGCACGCCAACCTGTTCCGCCAGGATTTCCCGTTCGTCGGCCTGACCAGCGAGGTCAGCCTCACCTGGAACGTCAACCGCGAGGCCGGCGATCTCGAGATCGACGATAACGGCTTCCCGGTCCGCCCGGCGCTGATCGGCAATCTGCGCGGCCGCGATTACGACGCGTTCTATCTCGGCTACAGCGCCGACGGCCGCATCGGCCGGATCAACTTCTCCGGCTCGGCCTACGCCCTGCTCGGCTCCGACCGCGACAACATCTTCACCGGCGAGCGCGCGCGGATCGAGGCGTTTTTCGCCGCACTCGAGCCGAGTTACGACGTCGACTGGATCAGGCTGCGCGGCGCCGCCTTGTTCGCCAGCGGCGATTCCAACCCCTACGACAACGTCCAGCGCGGCTTCGACGCGATTTTCGAGAACCCGATCTTCGCCGGCGCCGACACCAGCTACTGGATCCGCCAGACGATTCCGTTCGCCGGCGGCGGCCGCGCGGTGGCTGTGAACGGCCGCAACGGCATCCTCGCCTCGCTGCGTTCGTCGAAGGAGCAGGGCCAGTCCAATTTCGTCAATCCCGGCACCATGCTGCTCGGGGTCGGCGCCGATCTCGACCTGACGCCGCAATGGCGGCTGTCGGCCAACCTCAACCATCTCTGGTTCCATCATACCCAGACCATCCAGGCGCTGCGGATGCAGGGGACGGTCCGCCGCGACATCGGCTGGGACGGCAGCGTCGCGGCGATCTGGCGACCGCGCGCGATCCAGAACTTCGTGTTCCGGCTGTCGGCGGCGGTGCTGGCGCCGGGCAGCGGCTTTCGCGACCTGTTCGAGAACGAGCAGCGCGAGCGCGCTTATTATTCCGTGCTGTTCAACGCGATCGCGACCTATTGATGCACGGCTATCACCCGATCCGATCCGCGCGCTCGATCCTGCTGCTGGCAGCCGTCGCCGCCGCCCTCGCCGGCGGCTCGCGGCTCATCGCCTCCGAGGGCGAGAAAGCAGTGACGCGCGACTACAGCCTGGTGCGCGCCGGGCCGGCGCCGCGCACCCAGGACCCGGCCCAGGCGGAAACCCGCAGCACCGGCTGCCTATCCTGCCACACCGACAGCGACGCCCACACCATGCACCGCACGCCGGCGGGGGTGCTCGGCTGCGCCGACTGTCACGGCGGCAACCCGTCAGTGCGGGGCAATGCTTCGCTGCCGCACGATGCGCCGGACTATGTCGCGGCGCGCGACGCCGCCCACGTGCTGCCGCGCTACCCCGAGAGCTGGCACTGGCCGGCGAGCGCCAACCCGCGGCGCAGCTACACCCTCCTGAACCGCGAGGCGCCGGAATTCGTCCGCTTCGTCAACCCGTCCGATTATCGCGCCGCGCGCGATGCGTGCGGCGCCTGCCATATCGAGATCATCGAGGCGGCCGAGCGCTCCCTGATGTCGACCGGGGCGATGCTGTGGGGCGGCGCCGCCTACAATAACGGCATCGTCCCGTTCAAGAACTACATCTTCGGCGAGGCCTATACCCGTGACGGCGAGCCGGCGCGCATCCAGTCCCCGGTCGACGGCAATATCAGCGACGCGCAGCGCGCCCGCGGTGTGCTCGGCGAGCTCTTTCCCCTTCCGACCTGGCACGTCATCCCGCCCGGCGACATCTTCCGCGTGTTCGAACGCGGCGGCCGCAACGTCGCCACCCAGTTCGCCGAAGTCGGCCTGCCCAATCCGACGGGATCGATCCAGCGGCTCGAGGAGCCGGGGCGGCCCGATCTCAGGCAGTCGAACCGCGGCCCGGGCACCGGCCTTCGTGTCGCCATCCCGGTGCTCAACATTCACAAGACGAGGCTCAACGACCCGTTCATGTGGTTCATGGGCACCAACGACCAGTCAGGGGATTATCGCCACTCGGGCTGCGCCGGCTGCCACGTCGTCTATGCCAACGACCGCGAACCCCGGCACAGCCTGTCCTACGCCCGCTATGGCCGCGATGGCCAAAGCGCCACCGCCGACCCGGCGATCGCCGGGCGAAACGAAGGACGGGGCGGCCACGGCACCGAGGGCCACGCACCCGCCGATTCCAACCATGCGGCGGTGCGCGAACGCGGCCATCCCATCCGCCACGTCTTCACCCGGGCGATCCCCACCGCCCAGTGCATGAGCTGCCACATGCACCAGCCCAACATGTTCGTGAACACCTACCTCGGCTACACGATGTGGGACTATGAATCCGACGCCGACCTGATGTGGCCGGGGCCGGAAAACCGGCTGCCCGCCCGCAACCATGACGAGCAGGCGCGCTTCCGCACCCAGATCTATCCCGACCAGCAGCGGATGCACGAGGTGCTCGAGCGCAACCCGGAGGGCGCGGCGGTGCGCGGCCTGTGGGGGGACGTCGATTTCCTGCGCGAGGTGTACGAGCGGGTGAATCCGCTCGCCCGCCACACCCAGTTCGCCGACTATCACGGTCACGGCTGGAATTTCCGTGCCATCTTCCGTCGAGACCGCGAGGGGTACCTGGTCGACGCCGAAGGCCAGCGCATTACGCAGGGCGATCCCGACACCTTCCGGCGCGAGGGCGAAGCTCTGTTCGTGCCGGTCGGCGTCAATCCCGGCCGCGCGGTGCACATGATGGACATCCACGCCGAGCGCGGGCTGCAATGCGCCGATTGCCATTTCGCGCGCGATTCGCACGGCAACGGCTTCATCTACGGCGAGGTTGCCAACGCGGTCGAGATCGGCTGCCGCGACTGCCACGGCACCGCCCTGGCCTACGCCAATCTGCGCACATCCGGGCCAGCGGCGCCGCCCCGGGGCACCAATCTCGAATTGCTGCGCAACGAGGATGGTCGCCGTCGCTTCGAATGGACCGAGCGCGACGGCCGGCGGGTATTGATTCAGCGCTCGATCGTCGAACCGACGCTGGAATGGGAAGTGAGCCAGGTGCGCGACAGCGTCGATTCGGGCCTGCCGCCGTGCGAGGCGCGCGGCGATCAGGCGACGAGCGGGCCCTGCTTCAACCTGCGCTCGGCGCGCGCGAAACTGATGGCGCGATCGGGCGCCGAGACCGGCCGCTACCTGTTCGGCGCCGGCGTCGCACCGGCCGAACTCGCCCACCGCGACGAGCAGATCGCCTGCTTCACCTGCCATCTGTCGTGGACGACCAGCTGCGGCGGCTGCCACCTGCCGATCGAGGCCAACCAGCGGACCGGCGTCCAGCATTTCGAGGGCGGCGAGACGCGCAACTTCGCCACCTACAACCCGCAGGTGGCGCGCGAGGAAATGTTCCAGCTCGGCCGCCACCAGACGACCAAGGGCAACATCATCGCGCCGGTGCGCTCATCGTCGGCGCTGATCCTGTCGTCGACAAACGTCAACCGGGAAAGAATCTACGTGCAGCAGCCGCCGATCTCGGCCGCCGGCTATTCGAGCCAGGCGTTCGCGCCGCATTTCCCGCATACGGTGCGGCGCACCGAGACCAAGACCTGCAGCGACTGCCATCTGAGCGCCGCCAACGACAATAATGCGATCATGGCGCAGCTGTTGCTGCAGGGGACCAATTTCGTGAACTTCGTCGGGCTGCACGCCTGGAGCGGGCTCGAGCGCGGCTTCCAGGCGACGCGGGTGACCGAATGGGACGAGCCGCAGGCGGTGATCGGCTCCTATCTCCACCGCTATGCCTATCCCGATTTCTGGCGGCTGCACGTCGAGCGCAACCGGCGCGAGCTGGTGAGATGGACGCGCGGCCGCGCCTTCGATCGCCGGTTGAGCGGCGAAACGCGCGCGCCCGAGGAATTCGTCAATGTCGTGCAACGAACGCGCGGGCCGGCGCGCTGCCTGCAGCATCGCGGCGAATATATGTTCGTCGCCGAGGGCGATGGCGGCTTCGCCGTCTATGACGTCGCCAGCATCGGCAACAAGGGCTTCTCCGAGCGGATCGTCACCGCGCCCTTCTCGCCGCTTGGCCACGACACGCGGGTCGATTCGCGCAACGCCACCTGCGTCGCGCTGCCGACCAACCAGCCGATCGCCCCGGCGCGCAACCGGGCGATGGCGGCGGCGACGCGGCCGCGCCCGGGCCCGACAGGGGGCACGATCAGCCTGCTCGAGGAGAACCAGGAGCAGGCGATGCACCCGCTCTACAGCTACGCAGTGATCACCGACGCCGAGGAAGGGCTGATCCTCATCGACGTCGACACGCTCGCCGACGGTGAGCCCAGGAACAATTTCCTGCGCCGCGCCGTGACCTGGAACGAGAACGGTGTGCTCGCCGGCGCCCATCACGTCAGCCTTGCCGGCCATTACGCCTACATCGCCGCTGCTGTCGGGCTGGTCGTCGTCGACCTTGCCGAGCCGTTGCGCCCGCGCCTCGCCGCGACGCTGCCGCTAACCGACGCGCGCGCCTCGGCGCTGCAATTCCGCTATTTGTGGGTGACCGACGCCGACGGGCTGAAGCTGTTCGACGTCACCGACCTGGCGAGCCCGCGCGCCATCCCGGAGGCGACGGTGCGGCTCGCGGACGCGCGGCGTCTCTACCTCGCGCGCACCTATGCCTATGTCGCGGCGAGGCACCAGGGGCTGGCGATCGTCGACATCACCAATCCCGAGCGGCCTGGAGCGCCGGTTTTCGTCACCCTCGACGGGCGGATGAACGACGTCGAGGACGTGGTCGTGGCCTCGACCAACGCCTCCTTGTTCGCCTACGTCGCGGATGGCCGCAACGGCGTGAAGGTGCTGCAATTGACCTCGCCCGACAGCCAGCCCGCCTTCTACGGCTTCAGCCCCAGGCCAGTGCCCGAATTGATAGCCTGGGCGCGCTCGCCTTCGCCCGCGCTGGCGATGGCCAAGGGGCTCGACCGCGACCGCGCGGTCGACGAGACCGGTCACCAGATCGCGGTGTTCGGGCGTTTGGGATCGCGGCCGTTCACCCGCTCCGAGATGGAGCGTTTGTTCCTCAACAGCCGCCGCCTGCCCTACCGGGTCAGCGACACGGGCACGATGCAGGATTGGGTGCCGGTACAGGGCGCCGCGCGCTAGCCGCTCCCGTTTTCAGTTCGCGTCGAAATCCAGTCCGATGTCGGCCGCCGGCGCCGACTGGGTGATGCGGCCGACCGAGACGTAGGTCACGCCGGTGAGCGCAATATCGCGAATGGTCTCGAGCGTGACGCCGCCGCTCGCCTCGGTCGGTACCCGGCCGGCAACCATGGCCACCGCCTCGCGCAACGCCGCGACGCCCATATTGTCGAGCAGCAGGTGGGTGGCGCCGGCGGCGATCGCCGGCTCGATCTGGTCGAGGCGCTCGACCTCGACGATGATCTGCGCGATGCCGGCATGGGCCGCGCGGCGGACTGCGTCGCCGACGCCGCCGGCGACCGCGATGTGGTTGTCCTTGATCATCGCCGCATCGTCGAGCCGCAGCCGGTGGTTCTGGGCGCCGCCCATCCGCGTCGCATATTTTTCGAGCATGCGAAGGCCGGGGATGGTCTTGCGGGTGTCGAGCAGGATGGCGCCGGTACCGGCAATCGCGTCGACATATTGGCGGGTGAGCGTGGCGATACCGGAGAGATGCTGCAGCGTGTTCAGCGCCGAACGCTCGGCGGCGAGCAGCGCCCGCGCGTTGCCGCGCAGGCTGAGCAGAATATCGCCGGAATCGGCCTGATCGCCCTCCTGGCAGCCGCATTCGATCTCTACCGCCGCGTCCAGACGGCGGAAGAAGGCCTCGGCAACCGGGAGACCCGCAACGATCATGGCATGGCGGGCCCTCATCGCGCCCGAGAAGACGACTTCGGCCGGGATCACCGCTCGCGAGGTGATGTCGCCGCCTTCGCCGAGGTCCTCGGCGAGGGTGGCGGCGACGAAGCGATCGAGGTCGAAGTCAGGCTGGGTGAAGGCCATCGCCGCCGGTTAGGCCAAAGCCTGCAGCGCGGCCAGATCGGGCTCTCGCAACCGCGGCAACGGCCGGACGTTGCGCCAGCATGTTCGACCCAAAAGGAAGCTCGTCATGAAACGCTATGCCTATCTCTGGCTCACCCTCGCCTTCTTCCTGGTCTCGATCGGCCTGCACTGGTATTTCGGCTGGCACGCTTTCGTCGAGGAAGCCTCGCAGCATGGCGAGGAAGCGCAACTGAGCAGCTACCTCAACGAAATGAGTCGCGACACGTTCGAAAACTGGCAGTCGGAATTCCTGCAGTTGCTCTGGCAGGTGGTCGGCCTGGCCTTCTTCCTGTTCGTCGGCTCGCCGGCGTCCAAGGAGAATGACGACCGGGTCGAAGCGAAGATCGACGCCCTGCTGCGGATCAATGCCGGCGGCGCGGCGGAGGAGGTGATTTCCGGGCTCGACCGTCATTTCGAGCGGACCAGCGGCGCGCTGCCGCACGGCCACAATCAGAAGATCGTCGAGGAGGCCGGCAAGGGCGTGAAGCACGTCGCGCTGGCGACGAAATAGGAATCAGTCCCCGGAAATCTGCGGACGTCCGACGTCACCCTTGCCGACCGTGTTGCCGGCCATTTCGAGCATCCGGTCGAGCGGCTTCTTGGCGGCGAGGCGAAGCTCTTCCTCGATCTCGATTCGCGGCTGAAGATCGCGCAGCGCCGCGTACAGTTTCTCCATCGTGTTCAGCGCCATGTACGGGCAGGCATTGCAGTTGCAGTTGCCGTCGGCCCCCGGCGCACCGATGAAGGTCTTCTGCGGCGCCGCTTTTTCCATCTGGTGGATGATGTGCGGCTCGGTCGCGACGATGATCGTGTCGGAAGGCGACGCCAGCGCCTCGCGCAGGATGCTCGAGGTCGAGCCGACATGGTCGGCATGGTCGAGGATGTGCGGCGGGCACTCCGGATGCGCCATCACCGGCGCATCCGGGTGGCGCGCCTTCAGCTTCAAGAGCTCGGTCTCGGAAAAGGCCTCGTGGACGATGCACACGCCCGGCCACAGCAGCATGTCGCGACCGGTCTGGCGCGCCAGCCAGCCGCCGAGATGCTTGTCGGGGCCGAAGATGATCTTCTGGTCCTTGGGAATCTGGTCGAGGATCTGAACCGCCGACGAACTGGTGACGATGATGTCGGAAAGCGCTTTCACCGCCGCCGAGCTGTTGATGTAGGTGAGCGCGATATGATCGGGATGCGCCTCGCGAAACGCCTTGAACTGGTCGGGCGGGCACGAATCCTCGAGGCTGCAGCCGGCGTCGAGATCGGGCAGCACGACGATCTTGTCGGGCGACAGGATTTTCGCGGTTTCGGCCATGAAACGGACGCCGCAGAAGGCTATCACCTTCGCCTCGGTCGCCTGCGCCTTGCGAGAAAGATCAAGGCTGTCCCCGACGAAGTCGGCAATGTCCTGGATTTCGGGCATCTGGTAATAATGGGCGAGGATGACGGCTTCGCGCTCGCGCCGCAGCCGGTCGATCTCGGCTCGCAGGTCCAGGCCCTTCAGCACGGGATGGGGTGCGTTCATCGGAATATTCGCTCCGCCGCCTGAATGCGGCTCAATCGGTGCGTCGGGTCAAATATAGTATCCGAATCGCACAGTCTCAACGCGCCGGCGACCAGTCGTCTCCGTCGCGTGTCACCTCCCCGCGCCGCTCGAGATCGTACAGGTGCGCCAATACCGAGCGGCCGGCGGCCGGGTGCAGCCGCGGATCGACCTCGGCGTAGATGACCGGCACCAACGCCTCGGTTCGCCGGTCGCCGGCGTGCAGGCGCGCGAGAATCTGCTGCTCGCGCTCGCGGCGGTGCGCGATGAGCTCGGCGATCCGCGCTTTGGTTTCGGTCATCGGCGGCCCGTGCGCCGGCAGATAAAGCCGGTCATCCCGTTCACCGAGCTTGTCGAGACTGTCCATGTAGGCGCTCATGTCGCCGTCGGGCGGCGACACGACGGTGGTCGACCAGCCCATCACGTGATCGCCGGTGAACAGGACGCCGCTTCCTTCGAGCGCATAGCAGAGGTGGTTGGACGTATGGCCCGGCGTCGCCAAAGCCAGCAGCGACCAGCCCTTGCCGGCCAATTCCTCGCCATCGGCCAGCACCCGGTCCGGGCGGTAATCAAAATCGAACGCCGCGTCCGAGCGCGGCCCTGAATCGGCAATCGCGAGTGCATCGCAGCCGATGATCGGCGCGCCGGCTTGCTGCGCCAGCGACCGGCTCGCCGGGCTGTGATCGCGGTGGGTGTGGGTGCAGACGATCGCCGCGATCGTCGCGCCGCGTGTCGCCGCCATGATAGCGTCGACATGCTCGGGCAGGTCGGGGCCAGGATCGATCACCGCCACCTCGCCCGTGCCGACGAGGTAGGTCTGGGTGCCATAATAGGTGAAAGGCGAAGGATTGTGGGCGAGCAGCCGCCGCACGCCGGGTGCGACCGGCTCCGCTTTTCCGTAGGCCGTTTCCGCCATCAAGCGGCGATGCGCCGCCCTGCAAAGGCCGGTCAAGCCTGCAGGGCGGCGGATCTCGTCGGCTTAGTTCCGCTGGCCGCGTAGCTGGGCGATGGCACGATCCATTGCCGCGAGCACGCGGGCGCGATGCTCCGCGCTCAATTCATTGTTCTGGGCCATCCGCTCGCGCGCCCGCTGTAGCCGATCGGCTCGCTCGGCCGGCGTGCCGGCGTCGCCGCGGCTGCAAAGCACGACGCGGGTGCGTTCGTTGCCCTCGCCCTCGTTGACCTCGGTCGCCTCGCCGTCGGCGCAATGCGTCATGACATGCGCGCCGCCGCCGTGACCCATGCGGATGACGTGCTGCTCGTGGCGCTCCTGGCCGGCCTTGGCCTCGCCTTCGCCGCCGGCCGCGGACCCCGTGGGGGGGTGGCGCCGGATGATCACGCGTTCGCTATGGGCCTTGTGCTCGCCTTCCTGGCGCGCGCCCTCGCGGCCGTGCTGCATGATGATCACACGTTCGCTCTTAACCTTGGCGTCGCCTTCGCCTTCGGGGTGCGGATGCGCCGCCCCGAGGCTGGCGGTGAGGCCGCCGAGCACGACGACCGACACCGCTCCGCCGAGCATTCGCAGCCGGCCGCTCCCATGTTGCTTCATCATCTTCAGTCTCCTTTTCAATTGGTCGGCACGGTTGAGGGGACAAGCCGCCACCAAGCCGGGGCGGCTCGCCGACTTGATCAGCGCGCGGGCATAATCGTGGCGAGCGGCGGGCGCCGCCGACGCCGCCACCGCGGCGTCGCAGGCGAGCTCCTGGTCCTCGCGAAAGGCGCGGAAGGCGAACCAGGCTATCGGGTTGAACCAGTTCAGCGCCAGCACCAGCAGCGCCAGCACGTTCAGCCAGATGTCGCCGCGGCGATGGTGGACCGCCTCGTGTTCGAGCGCGAGACGTTGCTCGTCGGGCGAATAGCGGGTGGCGAAATCGAGCGGCACGACGATGCGTCGGTCGAGCAGGCCGAGCGCCAGCGGCCCCTTCACCGCAGCGCTCTCGATCAAGGGGAGACCCTGGTGGCTGCCGAGGCCGCGCGCGCTCAGCGACAGCGAGGTGAGAAAAGCGCGGTAGATCGCCACCTGCCAGAGGAGGAATGCGGCCGCACCGCCGAGCCAGCAGAGCCGCATCAGGCTCCACCAGGAAAACCTGTCGGCGGCAGCCCCTGCGGCTTGCGGTGGACCGTCGGTAAGGACGATGTCGACGGCCGGCACGGGAACGGAGAGGAACTCGGCGGCCGGGAAATCGGGCATCACCAGCCGCAGCGCAGGTAACAGCCACAGCGCATAGGCGGCCGGCGCACCGAACGCCGCCGCGACCGGCCGGCGGATGACCAGCACGATCAGCATGATCAGGCTGGTCCAGAGCAGGTTCTCGGCGAGGCCGGCGATCATTTGCGAAGCGCCTTCAGCAGCGACTCGATCTCGGCAATGTCGCGATCGGTGAGATCGTCGCGCTCGGCCAGGTGAGCGACCAAAGGCGTGACGCGGCCGCCGAACAGGCGATCGAGCAGGCGACGCGATTCGCCGGCGACATAATCGTCACGCGCGACCGCAGGCCGATAGAGATAGTGTCGCCCGACCTCCTCATGGGTGAGCGCGCCCTTGACGAGCAGACGGGCCAGCAGGGTCTTGACGGTACGCAGGCTCCAGCCGCGCGCCGATGGGACGCGCTCGGCGACTTCCGTGGCGCTGAGCGGCGAATCGCGCCACAGCACTTCCATCACTTCATGTTCGGCGGCCGAGATCCGTTCCTGCACGGCGCCCTCCCTTTGGGACTACATTTGTAGTCAGCAACTGAACACTGGCTGAATGATGGGCTGTCGGAAGATTTGACAATCCGGCGGGCGGGCGAATCGCGTTAACGTTCAAAAGCCGCGGAAAAGCGCCATTTGCGGCGGCTGGCACGGAGCGTGTAACACTTCATGCGTCCACGGTTCCAACTTTCGGCGGGCCAGCGCACTCTTCCGGTCGCGCGGCCCGCCAAAATTTTTCCAGCGGAGCGAAAATCCCGGCATAGGCCGGGCAATGCGTAGGCTCAGGCGCGAGCAACCTGCTTGTCGTCGAACAGCTGCTGCAGCTCGCCGGCCTCGAACATCTCCATCATGATGTCTGAGCCGCCGACGAACTCACCCTTGACGTAAAGCTGCGGCACGGTCGGCCAGTCAGAAAAATCCTTGATCCCCTGGCGGACCTCGGGGTCCTGCAGCACGTCGACCGTCTCGAACTTGACTCCGAGCCTGTCGAGGATGGCGACCGCGCGGCTAGAGAAGCCGCACTGTGGGAACAAGGCCGTTCCCTTCATGAACAGTACGATGTCGCTGCTCTTTACAATCGCGTCGATGCGGGTGCGGGTATCTGTCATAGCTTCTATTTCGGGACCGCGGTGGTCAGCTTCAAGGCATGCAGCTCGGTGCCCATGCGGCCGCCAAGCGATTGATAGACCAGCCGATGCTGCTGTGGCAGCGAAAGGCCGCGAAAGCTCTCGGCGACGATCCGTGCCTCGTAATGATCGCCGTCACCGGCGAGATCGACGATTTCGACCTGGGCATCGGGAATCCCCGAGCGGATCAGTGTCTCGATCTCGTCGGCTGCCATCGGCATATCGCGACTAGGCTTGTGCTTCGATGAAATGGCGTCGCGCCTCGACCGTCTTGTGCTCGAGCGCCTGGCGGATCGCAGACTCGTCGACTTCGACGCCGGCCGCCACCATGTCGGCAAGCACCTTGCGAATGACGTCCTGATCGCCGGCTTCCTCGAAATCGGCGCGGATCACGTCGCGCGCATAGGCATCGGTCTCGGCCTCGCCGAGGCCCATTTTCTTCGCCGCCCACTGACCGAGCAGCCGGTTGCGTCGGGCGATGATCTTGAACTGCATTTCCTGGTCGCGGGCATATTTGGTCTCGAAAGCCCGTTCGCGGTCGTCGAAAGTGGTCATCTTCATCCCTTGAACTGGTGAGGGTGGGAATAGGCAGCGGCCGGAGGCGGCGCAATCACATCCGGACGACGAGCTTGCCGACCGCCTGGCGCGCGGCCATGTGCGCGATCGCCTCGGCACCGCGTTCGAGCGGCCAGGTCCGGCTCACCTTGGGAGCGATCTTTCCGTCGTCCCACAGTTTGAACAAAGTGCGGATGTGCGCGGCGTTGGCCGCGGGATCGCGTGCCGCCCAGGCGCCCCAGAAAACACCGCGCAGGTCGCAGCTCTTCAACAAGACGAGGTTGAGCGGCGGCCGCGGTATGCCGGCGGGAAAGCCGATCACCAGCAGTCGACCCTGCCAGGCGATCGCGCGTAGCGCCGCCTCGCAATAGTCGCCGCCGACCGGATCGAAGACGAGGTCGGCGCCCTTGTCGCCAACCGCCGCCTTGAACTGGCCGGCTAGCGCCTTCGCCGCGTCCTTGTCGAACGGCCCCGCCGGATAGACGAGGGTGTCGTCGGCGCCGGCCTGGCTCGCCGCTTGCGCCTTCTCCTGCGACGACACGGCGGCGATCACCCGTGCGCCAAGAGCCTTGCCGAGCTCGATCGCGGCGAGACCGACGCCGCCGGCGGCGCCGAGCACGAGCAGGGTCTCGCCCGGTTTCACTTCGCCGCGGTCGAGCAGGGCGTGGATCGACGTCGCGTAGGTGAGGATCAGCGCAGAGCCTTCCTCGAAGCTGCGTTGCTCGGGTAGCGGCACGGCGGTGGCGGCCGGCACAACCACTTTTTCAGCCAGGCCGCCATGGCCGATCATGGCGATCAACCGGTCGCCCGGCGACCAGCCTGTCACCCCCTCGCCGACCGCCTCGACAAGGCCGGCAATCTCGCCCCCCGGGGCGAACGGCCGTGGCGGCTTGAACTGGTACTTGTCCTCGATGATCAGCACGTCGGGATAGTTGATCGCGCACGCCTTCACCGAGACCAGCAATTGGCCTGGGCCCGGCGCCGGATCGTCGAGTTCGGCGAGTTCGAGCGTTTCGGGCCCGCCGGGCGTGCGCGAGAGCAGGGCCTTCACGGGCTCAGTGCGCCGCTTCGGGAAAGGCTGGCAGTTTGCCCACGTCGTCGGGCTCGTGCTGGATGACGATCTGCGCACCGAGGCTGCGGGCGATGGCCTGGAAGCGGGCAAACGAGGCAAGCGTTTCGGCTCGGTCGGTGTTGAAGCTCGGTACGCCCGAATTCCCGATCTGGGCAGTGAAATGATAGAGATCGCCGGTCAGCAGTACCGGCGCGTGACGGCGCAGCCGCACCAGCAGCGCATGATGCCCCGGCGTGTGACCGGGCATGTCGAGCATGATGACGCTGCCGTCGCCGAACACGTCATGATCGCGTGCTACCGGCTGGACCGTCGCGCCGCCCGCGATCCAGGGCTGGAAGGCGGCCGCCGACGCGGGCTGGCCGCGGATCACTTCCCAATCCTCGGTACCGATCAGCAGGGTAGCGCCGGGAAAATCGCGGGCCTGGCCGATGTGGTCGCCATGATAATGGCTGATGCCGACGAAATTGACCTGCTCGGGGCGCACGTTGATCCGCGCCAGCTGATCGGTGATGCGGGCGCGCAGGGTCATACGGAACGGGCCGCTGGTCCGTGTTTCGCCGACCGCGTCGGCGGCAAGGCCGGTATCCCACAGCAAATAACGGTCGCCGTTGCGGATCAGATAGCAGCTGTCGGTCAGCAGCTTCTGCTGGCCCTCGTAGAGGTAAGCGTCGGAAAAGACGTTGAGATTGGTAACCTGGATCTCGCCGCAATCGAGCCGCCAGATCGACAGCGGCGCCGATGGTGCCAGCGCAGCCGGCTGGGCGTTCGCCGCACTCGCGCAAACCAGCGCGCCCATGCCAATCGTCAATTTGCGCTTCATGCCATGACCTCCCCGTCCTGCAGCAGCGGCGAAACATAGTTGGGATCGTGGACGAAGGGCAATCGCCCGCCCTTCTCGATCGCCGCCAGCACCGCGCCAAAATCGGTGCGGGCGCGAAAGCCCAGCCGCGCCTCGGCCAGCGACGGGTCGTAGACCCGCTCGACATGATCCGGCAGCCGCCAACCAAGCCGTGCATAAAGCTCGGCCGCGCGGGGGAAATGGCGGGCGATCACCGACGGCGCGTCGCGAAGCAATTCCTCTGCCTCGTCACGGCGGAACGGCGGCGGCGCCGAGACGATGAACAGGCCGTAACCGAGCGCCGGCGCCCGTTCGAGCGCCAGCCGGTGCGCCTCGGCGCAATCCTCGACGGTGAGGCGACGATTCAGGAACTCATTTGCCTTGCGGTTTTCCCCCGCCAGGTCGCGATGGGTATCGTCCTCCTCGGGGAAGAAACGACCGGTGCGAAGGACCACCATCGGCAGGCCGTGCTGCTGGTGAAAAAGATGGCAAAGCTGCTCGGCGGCGCGCTTGGTGACGCCGTAGATGTTGCGCGGCTCCAAGGGGCCGAAATCCTCGTCGAGCCACCAGGCTTGTCTGGCAAAGCCGGCGCGACCGGCGCGGACCCGGTCCGAGATCATCAGCGACGTGGTCGAGGTGAAGACAAATCGGTCGACTCCGGCCGCGATCGAGGCTTCCAGCAGGTTCAGCGTGCCGCTGACGTTGACGTCGACGAACGCAGCATTCGGAAAGCGGGCGATGTCAGGTTTGTGCAAGGCGGCGGCGTGGATGACCGCATCGAAGCCGTGCGTGTCGAAAAGGCGGCAGACGGTAGCGGCATCAGCTACCGAGCCCACAATGTGGGTTTCGATGCCCGGCGCCGCGTCGAAACCGGTGACCTCGTGCCCCTCGCGGCGCAGCAACGGTGCGAGATGAAGGCCGAGCCAGCCCGACGAACCGGTCAACAGGACGCGCATTCCCTTAGTCAGTTCGCGCCGACCCGGTAGCCGGCCCGGTAGGCGAGCCAGCCAAGCACCGCCATCGCCAGCACCGCGAGAAGGATGTGCAGCGGCCGCATCGGCTCAGGCGTCCGCCGCCGCCAACGCCTCGTAGCGCGCCGTCGACTTCGCTGCGACCTCCTCTTCGCTCACACCCGGCGCCAGCTCGATTAGCCGGAACAGGCTGTCATGGTCAGGACGGTGGAAAACGCAGAGATCGGTGATGATCATGTCGACGACGTTCTTGCCGGTGAGCGGTAGTGTGCATTCGGGAATGAACTTGGGCTCGCCGGCCTTGGAGACATGTTCCATCACGACGATGATCTTCTTGACCCCGGCGACCAGGTCCATCGCCCCGCCCATCCCCTTCACCATCTTGCCGGGGATCATCCAGTTGGCGATGTCGCCTTTCTCCGAAACCTCCATCGCCCCGAGCACGGTCAAATCGATATGGCCGCCACGGATCATCGCGAAGCTCGCTGCCGAATCGAAATAGCTCGACTGCGGCAGCTCGCTGATCGTCTGCTTGCCGGCGTTGATCAGGTCAGGATCGACCTCGTCATCGAACGGAAACGGGCCGATGCCGAGCATGCCGTTCTCGGATTGCAGCGTCACTTCCATGCCGGCCGGGATGTTGTTGGCGACCAGCGTCGGGATGCCGATGCCGAGATTGACGTAATAGCCGTCGCGCAGCTCTTGGGCAGCGCGCGCCGCCATCTGGTTGCGGTCCCACGCCATCAGTTGAGCTTTCCTTCCTGGATGGTGTCGATGCTGCCGAACTGCTCGCGCAATTCCTCGGCGAGGCCGTCGACGATCGCCTGCAGCGCCTCGTCTTCATCGAGACCGTAGGTGCCGGCATAAGCGCGCGCCGCATGGCGAACCGTGTCGGATATCAGGTAACCAAACACACGCGGATCCTCGAGCAGGTAAGCGGCTATCCAGACGCTGCTGCCGGCATTCTGGGTGATCCAGACGCGCACCACTTCGTGCGAATCCTCGGTGAGGGTATCGCCGCCTTCGAGGCTGATCGCGTTCGGGTGATCACTGCTCATGCCGCTTCCCTTTGCCGTACGGTGCGGAATTCGATCTTCTTGTCGTAGGGCGCGCCGACGATCATTCGCTTCACGTAGATGCTCGGCAAATGGATGCAGTCGGCATCGATGCTGCCGACCGGAACGATTTCCTCGACCTCGGCGACGCAGAGCCGGCCGGCGGTGGCCATCGGCTGGTTGAAGTTGCGCGCGGTGCGGTGGAACTGGAGATTGCCGCTCTCGTCGGCGCGCCAGCCCTTGACGATCGACAGGTCGGCGCGGATGCCGCGTTCGAGAATGTACGTCTCGCCGTCGAACTCCTTGTGCTCCTTGCCCTCGGCGACGACGGTACCGACACCGGTCTTGGTGAAGAAGCCGGGAATGCCGGCGCCGCCGGCGCGGCAGCGCTCGGCCAGCGTGCCCTGCGGACAGAATTCCACTTCGAGCTCGCCGGCGAGATATTGCCGCTCGAACTCCTTGTTTTCGCCGACATAGGACGAGACCATCTTGCGGATCTGGCGGGTGCGCAGCAGCTTGCCGAGGCCCTCATTGTCGATGCCGGCATTGTTCGAGACGAAGGTCAGGCCGGTGACGCCGCTAACGCGGATGGCGTCGATCAGCCGCTCGGGAATGCCGCACAGGCCGAAACCGCCGGCGCAAATCGTCATGCCGTCGAACAGCAGCCCTTCCAGCGCCGCCGCCGCGTCGGGATAGATTTTTTTCATACTCGCTCCCTGGAATCGAGGCAGCGAATAGCGCGCAGGCAGGCGGCAGGGAATTGGCTTGCAATTGATCGCCTACACCGTACTTTGCAAAATAGAGTTATGGAGGATGGAATGACCGATGCTTCGACCGCTCGCGACGAGCTAAGCTATGTCCGCCAGCTCGCGGAAAGCGGTGCGCGCGCACCTCTGCTGGCCGGGCGCTTCATGGTCTGGTGGGGTTTGCTGGTGGCAATCGCCTGGACACTGCATCATCTCGCGCTGAACGGGCGCATCGGCGACGGCGAGAGCATCTTCGGGTTCATCTGGACCGGGTTCGGCTTGGTCGGCCTGGCCGGTCAGTTGCTGCTGGCGCGGACGATGCGGCCGCGTTCGGGCGAGGGTTCGGCCGGCAACCGTGCCTCGCGCTCGGCCTGGGCATCGGCGGCTCTGGCGATCGGGTCGGTGGTGATCGGCGGAATCGTCGCCGCCGGAAGAGGTGCCAATGCCGTGATTCTGGACATCACCGTGCCGGTGGCTTTCTCGGTCTACGCCTGTGCGCTGGTGGTGACCGGATCGCTCGCGGGCGACCGCACCGTCAAGCTCGCCGGCGGCGGCGCCCTGGTCATGGCCGGCGCGTACACCGCCTTGATCCTGCATCCCGACCGTTACCTCGTCGCCGCGGCCGGCGCGGCGCTGACCGTGATGCTGCCGGGCCTGCTGCTGCTCAGCCGCGAACCGCGAGCCCAGGACTGACCAGTTGGTGCGCGACGACGACAAGGTTTTCGCTCACGACACGATCGACGAGCTCGTCCACGGCCGCATCAGGCTCGGCGTGATTGCTTATCTCGCGTCGGTCGATTCGGCCCTGTTCTCGGAGCTGCGTGATAAAGTCGGCGCAACCGACGGCAATCTTTCGGCTCACCTGCGCAAGCTCGAGGACGCGGGCTACGTCCGCGCCGAGAAGCGCTTCGTCCGCCGCAAGCCGCAAACGCGGCTTTCCCTGACCGCAGCCGGGCGCAAGGCGTGGGATAGCTGGCTCGACCGGATGGAATCGATCCGTCGCGCTGCGACTGGCCGAGCCTAGGCCATCAACCAATATGCGATAGGCTGTCTCGCCAAGGGACGGCGAAAATTCCGCAATTGTCAGCCAGTTGCGGCTGCGTCAGGACGCCGCCTCGGCCGCGAGGCCGGGGGCACTTTCGCCAGTTTTAGGGAGAATTCGATGCGCTCAGCAATCACGAACTGAAACTTGTTTACGGTGCCGGCGGCAGTTGCGCACGCGTCAAGAACAATAACGGCTACGGCAACGGCGCCGAGGCCGGCCCTGCGCCCGGCAATTCCGGCACCCACAATCCGCAGCTGCTGACCCAGAATTCGGGACACAAGGGCGCGCGCTGAATTCTGACCGCTGGGCCGGTGATGCCGGCTGGCGGCCCCAGTTAGAGCGGGGCGAGGGCTCCGGCACCGCCGGAGCCCTTTTTTGTGAACAAACAGGCTAATCGGCGCGACGTGCACGCAGGCCCGCGGCGGCAATCCCGGCCTCGGCACAGGCAGTATCGTCGGTCGGCGCTTCGCCCGATACGCCGACCGCGCCGATCCGCTGACGTCCATCGGCCGACCAGATCGGGATACAGCCGCCCACCGTCACCACACAGGGTGCGGCGGCGAAACCGGGTGTTTCGCGCGCGCCCTCGGCCATCTGGCCAGTAGCGAAACCCCAAGCCGCGGCAGCCTCGGCCTTGGCGCGGGCGA
This sequence comes from Sphingosinicella sp., assembly GCA_052386895.1. Taxonomy (GTDB): domain Bacteria; phylum Pseudomonadota; class Alphaproteobacteria; order Sphingomonadales; family Sphingomonadaceae; genus Allosphingosinicella. Next base: position 15,032 of record JBQTJR010000172.1, on the reverse strand, counting down.
AGGCCATGACGCCATGACCGTTGCCGTCCCTTCGCAGCGCCGCGACCTCGTGACCGCCGGGATCGACGACGACGATCGCGTGCGACTGGTTGCGCGCGGCAGCGTGCCGAGCACAGCCGGCGATGATCGCCTGGGCCGCCTCGGACGACTGACCAAGCGGCGCCTGCGCGGCCGCGGACGGCACCAAGACGGCGATCAAAGATGCCAGCAAAGCCGCGCGCACTTGCGGTTCCTCAGCTGCGCAGCTTCGACAATATCCCCTGAAGCTGCATCGCATTCGACATGTCGCCAGCGACGCTGAGCTTGCCCTGCATGAAGGCGGTCATGCCGTCGAGCCGGCCCGCGGCCATTTCCTGCCAGTCCGTCCACGACACCTTGACGGTGGTATCGGCCTCGCCGTCCTCCTCGGTCACCTGCTGGGCGACACCGTCGAGCATGACGACGCCGTCGCTGCCGAAATCGAGTTTCACCTTCTTGCCCGGCAAATAGGCATTGGCGGCATTGAGCCGCTGCGCCATCTCGATCTTTTCCATTTCGTCCCTCCCCGTTCGACTATGTCTCTCACTGGCCCTGCGGCCGCCCGCCGGTCAAGAATTGGATTTCGCGGACGGGACGGTAATGCGGCATCATGGACCCGGCGGAAGCGGTACACGCGAAATTCGTTGCGAAGGCCGGCAGTGGACAGCTGCCCCGCCGCACCTGCGACGTCCAGCCCGCGGAGATTGGGCTCGCGCCCGAAACGCTGGTTGAACTGTTCCACAGCCAGTGCGTCAGCCGCCAGATGGACCGGATATCGCGGCGGTTGCAGGCACGCGGCGAAGGATTCTACACGATCGGCAGTTCGGGCCACGAAGGCAACGCGGCCGTCGCCGAGGCGCTGCGGCTGACCGACATCGCCTTCCTCCACTACCGGTCAGCCGCCTTCCAGCTTCACCGTGCCAAGCAGCGACCCGGCGAGACGCCCTGCTGGGACATGATGCTCTCGTTCACCGCCTCGGCCGAGGACCCGATCTCCGGCGGCCGCCACAAGGTGATCGGCTCGAAGCCGCTCAACATCCCGCCGCAGACCAGCACTATCGCCTCGCACCTGCCCAAGGCGATGGGCGCCGCGTTCAGCATCGGCCTTGCCCGCACGCTGGGGCTCGACGAGCGGCCGCTGCCCAGGGACGCGATGGTGCTGTGCAGCTTCGGCGACGCCTCGGCCAACCATTCGACCGCGCAAGGGGCGATCAACGCCGCCGGCTGGGCCGCCTGGCAGGGCAGCCCAATGCCGATCGTCTTCCTGTGCGAGGACAATGGTATCGGCATCTCGGTGCCAACTCCGCGCGGCTGGATCGAGCAGAGTTTCAGCGGCCGGGCCGGCCTCACCTACATGCGCTGCGACGGGCTTGACCTGGTCGACACCTATCGCGGCGCGCGAGAGGCAAGCCGCTTCGCCCGGCGCGAGAAAAAGCCGGTGTTCCTGCACATGGATTGCGTGCGGCTATACGGCCATGCCGGCTCGGACGTGCAGTCGGGTTACCTGAGCAAGGTCGAGATCGAGCAGTGCGAGGATCGTGATCCCTTGCTGTACAGCGCGGCTTTGCTGGTCGAGCAGAACATCCTCACCGCGAAAGATGCGCTGGGCATGTACAGCGATGTCGAGGCAACGCTCTCGCGCCTCGCCGAGCAGGCGATCGCAACGCCAAAGCTGAGCACGCCCGCCGCGGTGATGGCAAGCCTGGTGCCGCCAAAGCGCGAGGCTATGCGCGCCAACACGCCGACGCCTGAACAGCGCGAGACGCTGTTCGCGCGCGACCGGGGCCAGATCGACAAGCCGCAACACATGGCGCGGCTGTTGTCGTGGGCGCTCGCTGATCTGATGCTCGCTTACCCGGAGATCATCGTCGCCGGCGAGGACGTCGGTCGTAAGGGCGGCGTCTACGCAGTGACCGCGCGACTTCAGGAACGGTTCGGACCGGCGCGGGTGATCGATACCTTGCTCGACGAACAGAGCATCCTGGGACTGGCGATCGGCGCAGCCCACATTGGCCTGCTCGCTATCCCGGAGATTCAGTTCCTCGCCTACGTCCACAATGCCGAGGACCAGCTGCGCGGCGAGGCGGCGACCCTGAGCTTCTTTTCCTGCGGCCGGTACACCAACCCGATGATCGTGCGCATCGCCGGGCTGGGCTACCAGAAGGGCTTCGGCGGTCACTTCCACAACGACAACAGCCTTGCCGTCTTCCGCGACATTCCCGGGCTGATCCTCGCCTGCCCGAGCAACGGCGCCGACGCGGTCGAAATGCTACGCGAATGCGTTCGCCTGTCTCGCGAAGAGCAAAGGGTGATCGTGTTCGTCGAACCGATCGCGCTCTACATGACTCGCGACCTGCACGCGGAAGGCGACGGCCTGTGGAGCTCGGTCTACGGTGCCCCGGGCGAAACGAAGCCGATCCGGCTGGGCGAACCGACGGTGCATGGCAACGGCCAGGATCTCGCCATCGTCAGCTATGCCAACGGTTATTTCCTTTCGCGCCAGGCCGAGAAGATACTGGCGGAAGAGCACAAGCTTGCCTGCCGCGTCGTCGACCTGCGCTGGCTGGCACCGCTCGACGATGTGGCGCTGCTCGAAGTCGTGTCCGGCTGCGAGCGCGTGCTGATCGTCGACGAATGCCGCCGCACCGGCTCGCAGAGCGAGGCGCTGATGGCCTTGTTCGCCGAACAGACGCCGGAAATTCCGTGCCGGCGGCTGACCGCCGACGACAGTTTCATTCCGCTCGGCCGAGCCGCGACGCTGACCCTGCCGAGCCGCGATTCAATAATCGCAGCCGCCTTGGACCTGGTTCGTGGCTGACAAGGAGGCGGTGCTCGTCGTCTGTCCGGGCCGCGGCAGCTACGGTAAGGCCGAGCTCGGCTACCTGCGGCGCCATCACGCCGACCAGAGCGCGCTGGTCGAAGGATTCGACCACGTTCGCGCCGCGCGCGGCGAACCGACCATCTCCGAGCTCGACGGCGCCGTAAAATTCAGCGTGTCGCAGCATACACGCGGCGACATCGCCTCGCCGCTGATCTTCGCCTGCGCCTACACCGACTTTGTCGCGATCGACCGCAACCGTTTCGACGTCGCCGCGGTCACCGGCAATTCGATGGGCTGGTACATCGCCCTGCCGTGCGCGGGCGCGGTCGCCCCGCAACAGGGTTTCGAGATCGTCGACGCGATGGGCCGGCACAGCCAGGCGGGCGATCGCGGCGGGCAGGTGCTGGTCACGATTGTCGGCGAGGACTGGCGCGAGGTTGAAGGCCTGCGCGAGCAATTGCTCTTGCTGGTCGAGAGAACTCACGGTCGCGACGGCGCGAAACTCTACCTCTCGATCGAGCTCGGCGGCATGATCGTGTTCGCCGGCAACGAGGCAGGTCTGGCCGCGCTGCTGGCCGAGGCGCCGCCGACACCCGGGCGCGAGCCGATGCGGCTGGTCAATCACGGCCCGTTCCACACACCGCTGATGCAGGGCTCGTCGCAGCGCGCCCTGGCGGACTTGCCGGCCGCCTGGTTTTCCGGGCCCGCCGTGCCGATGATCGACGGCCGCGGCCATGTGTGGCGCCCATACGCAACCGAGGCAGAGGCACTTTGGCGCTACACGTTCAGACACCAGGTCCTCGAGACGTTCCACTTCACCCGCGCGCTGCAGGTGGCGGTGAAGGAATTTGCTCCAGACCGCATCATCCTGCTTGGGCCCGGCGACACGCTGGGCGGTGCGATCGCCCAGGCGCTGATCGCGATCGAATGGCGAGGGCTCAGGGTGAAGCAGGATTTCCAAGCGATGCAGGTGGACGACCCGTTTCTGCTGTCGATGGGGCGTGAAGAGCAGCGGAAACTGGTAACAGGATAGTCGCCTGGCTCACAGCCCGAACGGCCACAAATCGTCCTCGCCCTTGCGCACCGGGCCCGGCAGCGGCGTAACCGCCTGCGTCTCGTCGAACCTTGTCCACGCGTCGAATTGCAGGGGCAGGATCGCCTGAGCGTAATGGCTCCATCGCTCGGTTTCCGGCCGGTAGATGACCCCGATGAAGCGTTCGAGCCGCGGCTCCATCAACGCCTCGCGCACCGCGACGGATTCCCCTTCGCGCAGGTCGCAATCGCCTTCTCGGTCGATGCAGCCTGGTGCACGGCTCAGCCTCAATCGCCCCAGCCGTGCTCGCCGATCAAAGGCACGAACCGCACCGGCCCTAGATCCTCATGCTTGAACTCGTCCTCGGCGGTGCGGCGGACGCGGACCAGCTTCTGGACCTCGCCCGGCTTGCCTACCGGCATCACCAGCGTGCCGCCGACCGCGAGCTGGCGCACCAAAACGTCGGGCACGTGGCTGCCGCTGGCGGCGGCCAGGATTGCCTCGAACGGCGCCCCGTCCGGCACGCCGAGCGAACCGTCGCCTTGGACGATGTGGACATTGTCGTATCCGAGCCGGCGCATGCGCGCGCCGGCGATCTCGGCAAGCTCGGCGTGGCGCTCGATCGCGATTACCTCGCGCGCGATCCGCCCCATCACCGCCGCGGCGTAACCCGAGCCAGCGCCGATCTCGAGCACCTTCTCTCCCGGCGCAACCTCGGCCGCGTCGATCATCAACGCGACAATATAGGGCTGGGAAATGGTCTGGTCGGACTCAATCGGCAGCGGCGAATCGTCGTAGGCGAAAGCCGCAAGCTCGGCCGAGACGAATTCGTGGCGCGGGACCCCTCGCATTGCGGCCAGCAGGCGCGGATTATCGAGCCCGCGCTCGGCGATCTGTCGCCGCACCATCTCCTCACGCGCACGAACGAAATCGTCCATTCCGACCTCCAGGATCGCGTCCGCCTGGATGCCCACTTCCTAGCCGCAATGGGCGGCCGGGGCGATGGTGCCGCGGCCGTCGTCAAGCAAGTTACTTGCCGCCCTGGCCGCCTTTCTCGAGGCCCTCGCCGGTCAGCTCGTCCTTGCCGGTCGGCTGGTCGCCATATTGCGGCTTTTCGCCCGCCGGTTCCTTGCCAGTGTCGAACGTCTCCTTGCCTTCGTCGAACTGGGCCTTGCCTTCGCCTTTGTCTAAGCTTTCCTGCGTGCCGCCCTTTGCCTCGGAGCCCTTGTCGAACTGCTCGAAGGCCGGCTTATCGCCTTGCTGGCCCTGATTCCTACCGACGTCGCCCTGTTCCTTGCCGGTGTCCTGTTCGGTCTGCTGTTTCCCGGATCCGACCTGATCCGCCTGTTTACCGAGATCGCCCATCTACCAACCTTTCTGCTTGCAAGCGCCGTTGAGGCGGGATGCCACGGTTGCGCCTGCAGGCCGAAAGCGAAGGGGCCAGCCGCTTGTTCCCTTAGATTATTCCCGCCAGCGGACTCGACGGGTCAGCGTAGCGTCGCTGCGCCATGCGCCCGGCAAGGTAAGCGAGCCGCCCGGATTCGACCGCGAGCTTCATCGCATGCGCCATCATCGCTGGATTTTTCGCCTCGGCGATGGCGGTGTTCATCAGCACCCCGTCGCAGCCCAATTCCATCGCCACCGCCGCGTCGGAGGCGGTGCCGACTCCGGCATCGACCAGCACCGGCACCTTCGCGCCCTCGACGATCAGGCGGATCGTCACCCGGTTCTGGATGCCGAGGCCCGAGCCGATTGGTGCGCCAAGCGGCATGATCGCCACCGCGCCAGCCTCCTCGAGCTGGCGCGCCGCGATCGGATCATCGACGCAATAGACCATCGGCTGAAATCCCTCGCCGGCCAGGATCTCGGTCGCGCGCAGCGTTTCGCGCATGTCGGGATAGAGCGTGCGCGCTTCGCCGAGCACTTCGAGCTTGACCAGCTCCCACCCGCCTGCCTCGCGCGCGAGCCGCAGCGTGCGGATCGCCTCCTCCGCGGTGAAGCAGCCGGCGGTGTTGGGCAGGTAGGTGAAGCGCCTGGGATCGATGAAGTCGGTGATCAGAGGCTGCCCGGGATCGGAGATATTGATCCGGCGCACCGCGACGGTGACGATCTCCGCGCCCGCGGCCTCGACCGCCGCCGCATTCTCCTCGAAATTCTTGTACTTGCCGGTGCCGACGATCAACCGCGAACGGAAGGTCCGCCCGGCGATCTGCCAAGTGTCGTTCACCGTCAGCCTCCGCCGACGAAGGTGACGATCTCGAGCCGGTCACCGTCGCGCACCGTGACTTCGGCCAGCGTCGAGCGCGCCACGATCTCGAGATTGCGTTCGACCGCCACCCGCGTTGGGTCGAGGCCCAGTTCCCGCGCCAAGCCGGCAAGCGTCAGGCCGGCGGCAACGCGGCGCGATTCGCCGTTGATGTCGATCTGTATCGTGTTCGCCGCCATCGCACTGCCTTTGCACACGGTGAAGGTCGGACATATAGGGGTCCGCCGTGATGGCGCCAAAGCCTCCTCGCTTCGAGCGCGCTCAGACTAGAGGAATCCGATGAGCGAACCCAGCGAACGCGATCCGATGCGGGTCGATTCCGAGTTGATTCGCCAGCTCGCCGACCTGCTCACCGAGCACGATTTGAGCGAGATCGAGGTCGAGGACGGTGACCGCAAGATTGTCGTCAAGCGCCACGCCGGGGCGCTGCCACCTGCCGCAGCGCTCGCCGCTCCCGCTCCGCCGATCACTCACGCCGCTGTGCCACCTCCACCCCCTGGTCCAGCGCCAGCCGCAGCTCCCGCTGACCCCGCCAGCCATCCCGGCGCGGTAAAATCGCCGATGGTCGGCACCGTCTTTCTCGCGTCGGAACCCGGAGCTTCGCCGTTCGTGTCGCCTGGCACGCAGGTTGCCGAAGGCGAAACTCTGCTGATCATCGAGGCGATGAAGGTGATGAACCCGATCACCGCGCCGCGCGCCGGCACGGTAAAGCAGGTGCTGGTGCAGGATGCCCAGCCGGTCGAGTTCGACCAGGTGCTGGTGGTCCTCGAATGACCGTCTGATGACCATTCAGAAAGTCCTGATTGCCAATCGCGGCGAGATCGCGCTGCGCATTCATCGAGCCTGTCACGAAATGGGCATCCGCACAGTGGCGGTTCATTCCACTGCCGATGCCGACGCGATGCACGTCCGGCTGGCCGACGAGGCGGTGTGCATTGGGCCGCCGCCGGCTGGCGATTCCTATCTTAACATCCCCAACATCATCTCGGCTGCGGAGATTTCCCATGCCGACGCGATCCACCCGGGCTACGGCTTTTTGTCGGAGAATGCCCGCTTCGCCGAGATCGTCGAGAGCCACAACATCATCTGGATCGGCCCCAAGCCCGAACATATCCGGGTGATGGGCGACAAGGTCGAGGCGAAGCGCACCGCGGCCAAATTGGGCTTGCCGCTGGTGCCGGGTTCGGACGGCCCGGTCGAGGGTCCAGAGGAAGCGCGCAAGGTGGCGACCGAAACCGGCTACCCGCTGCTGGTCAAGGCGGCATCGGGCGGCGGCGGCCGCGGCATGAAGATCGTCAGGAGCGAGGATGAGCTCGACAGCCAGATGGCGCAGGCCCGCCAGGAAGCGCAGTCGGCGTTCGGCGACGACACCATCTACATCGAGAAATATCTTGGCGATCCCCGCCATATCGAGTTCCAGATTTTCGGCGACGGCAGGGGCGATGCCATCCATCTCGGCGAGCGCGACTGCTCGCTGCAGCGGCGCCACCAGAAAGTGCTCGAGGAAGCGCCTTCGCCGGTGATCAGCGCGCGCCAACGCAACGAAATGGGCGGCCTGGTGGCCAAAGCGATGGGCGAGATGGGCTATCGCGGCGCCGGCACCATCGAGTTCCTCTACGAGGACCGGAAATTCTACTTCATCGAGATGAACACCCGACTGCAGGTCGAACACCCGCTAACCGAGGCGATCACCGGCCTCGACCTGGTGCGCGAACAGATCCGCATCGCCGACGGCCACCGGCTGACGCTGCGCCAGCAGGACGTCCAGTTCCGCGGCCATTCGATCGAATGCCGCATCAACGCCGAGGACCCGCAGACCTTCGCGCCGTCGCCCGGGCTGGTGGAACATTTTCACGCGCCTGGCGGCCTCCACGTACGGGTCGATAGCGGCCTTTATTCGGGGTACCGCATCCCGCCTTATTACGATTCGATGATCGCCAAGCTGATCGTGTGGGGCTTCACCCGCGAAGGCGCTATGCGGCGGCTGCGGCGCGCGCTCGAGGAATTCGTTGTCGACGGTATCAAGACGACGATTCCCTTGCACCAGGCGCTGCTGCAGGATCCGGAATTCCAGCAAGGCGATTACACGATCAAGTGGCTGGAGCATTGGCTCCAGAAGAAGTGATGAAAGCAACGATTTGGCACAATCCCAATTGCGGCTCCTCGCGCAAGACGCTCGAAATCCTTCGCGCCACTGAGGGCGTCGACGTAGAGGTGATCGAATATCTCAATTCGCCACCAGCCAAATCAGAGCTAAGACGGCTTTACGCTCGCGCCGGCCTGACGCCGCGCCAGGGGCTGCGCGCCAAGGAAAGTCTCGCTCGCGATCTCGACCTGGTCGAGGGCCCGGTGAGCGACGAGGCGATCCTTGACGCGATGGTCGAAAACCCGATCCTGATCGAGCGGCCGTTGGTCGAGACCGACAAGGGCGTGCGGCTGTGCCGGCCACAGGACAAGGTACTGGAAATCCTGTAATTACGGTCGGACAGAAATGACCGAGTTGCTCGATCCTGACTTGGTGCTGCGCGCCTATACGATCGGCGTCTTCCCGATGTCGGACAGCCGCGACGCGCCCGACGTCTACTGGGTCGAACCGCGGCGGCGGGCGATCCTGCCGCTCGACCGTTTCCATCAGTCGCGCTCGCTACGCCGGACTCTGCGCTCGGACCGCTACGACGTCAGTTTCGACCGCGCATTCGGCGAGGTCGTACGCTGCTGCGCGGAGCGGTCGAACACCTGGATCAACGCGCCGATCGAGCGCAGCTACAATTTATTGCACGCGTCGGGCCACGCTCATTCCGTCGAAGTGTGGGAAGACGCCAAGCTGGTGGGCGGTCTCTACGGCGTGCGGTTGGCCGCGGCCTTCTTTGGCGAGAGCATGTTTTCGGCGCGGCGCGACGCTTCCAAGGTGGCTTTAGCCTGGCTGGTAGCACGGCTGAAAGTCGGCGGCTTCAGGCTGCTCGATTGCCAGTTCATGACCGATCATCTGCGCGCGCTCGGCGCGGTCGAGATACCGCAGCAGGATTACCTGGCGTTATTGGCCTCGGCGCTCGGCGCTTCCTCGGATGGTGTCTCCTCGGCGGGGGCTGGGGCCTCGTCGCTTTCTTCGACCTCGGCCGCGCCGGCCGACCTCGGCGCGCTCGACGGGCTACTCGGCTCGCGCGCGACCGGCGACCCGCCGGCGGGGTGGGTCATCGCACAACTCATCGGCGAGACGTCGTAGACCGCGTGCTCGACGACGTTGAGCGAGGGCGATTCCTTGTATAGCCAGCCGGAAAAGACCCGCTGATAGCGGCCCTGCACGTTGCGCACGTCAAGCTGCACGAACGCGCCGGTAAGCCGCTGCACCTCCCACGGCGCGGTCGTCTCGCAAGCGCGCAGGCGCAGGATAAGGTCACTGAAGCGGACCGCCTGGCCGGGCCGCAACGTGATGTCGCGCCAAAGTCCGTTGCGCTTGTTGAGCAGGCGCAGCACCGCCACACGGCCGGCCATCGGCGTCGTTCCCGGCGCCATTGCCGAAACCGTCTGCGGTACATCGATCGTCTCGACGGTGATGTCGTTGGCCGACTGCGGCGCGCGGTCGCACGCAGTGGCCAGCACCAGCAGCAGCGGCCAGGGACGACGGCTCAATCGGGAGTCCAAGCCTGGTAATCGCCGCTGGCAGGCGCCCGCTTGCCACCACGCTCGAGCGCGCCGGGCGGCCGGTAGGCATGGGGCGTGCCGGTAAGGTTGGGCAGCGGCTCTTTGAGAAACCTGGGCGCGGGCGGCAGCGCCCGCTCCGGCACGTCGTCGATCTGTCGGGTCAGCCAGGCATACCATTCCGGCGGCACCCGGCTGACATCGTTCGAACCCCTGTACATCACCCAGCGGCGCCCGCCCCTGCGGCCTTCCATGTAGACGTTGCCGAGATGATCCTCGCCCACCCTGGCGCCGAAGCGACGGTTATAGATCGCCGTGCCGAGTGTCGCTCCTTCCCACCAGGTGAAGAGATTCTTGAACCAGCCCATGACCGAGGCCTCTAGCGGCCGAACCGAAACCGCCGCAAGCGGTCAACCGGGCCAAGTGACGCGGTCGCCTTCCTCGATGCCAAGTTCCTCGGTGCGACCACCGCGCAGCTCGAGCACGGCTGCGACCGGCTCGCCCGAAACAATCGATTCGTCCGAAAGCGGTGTCGTTCGGCGCGCGATGCGGGCGATCGTGCCATCGGCACGAATGAACAGCATGTCCAATGGGATCAGGGTGTTGCGCATCCAAAAGCTGGCCGGCCGCGGCGACGGGAAAGGAAAGATCATGCCCTCGCCATCGCCCAAATATTCGCGGAACATCAGCCCTTGCGCCTGCTGCTCGGGCGTGCGTGCCACCTCGACGAGGAAATTGTGGACGCGGCCATCGCTACGGATGGCCAGCGGCGTACGTTCGATCCCGGACATTGCGTTACCCGCCGGCCCGCTGGACGGATTCGAGACATTCGCGGCCGGTTCGGCATGACAGGCAGTAAGATGAGCCGCGACCAACATCGCCGCCGGGACCAGACGAGCGATCAATTCTTCTCGACTTCCACCGCCAGCGGACCCTTGCGGCCATCGGCGATGCGCGCCCGCAAGAGCTGGTCTGGCACGAGATCGTTGAGCCCACCTCGGCGCACCGTTTCCATGTGGACGAAGATGTCCTGCTCGTCATCGTCCTCGCGTACCAGGAAGCCATAGCCGCGTAGGCGGTTGAACCATTTCACCCGCACCGCTTCAAACGGACCGGCCTGGTCGAGTAAAGCGGCGGGATCGATGCGGTCGCCGCCGCCGGCGGCATTGCGGCCGAGTTCGGGCACCACAGCCTTGCTCAGATCAATGTTGAGCACGCGGCGTGCCTGCAGCCCGCGTTCCTGCTCCGCCACCAGGCAGGTCACCACCGCGCCCTCCGGCAGGCTGCGACGGTCATGCTCCTTGAGCACGCTGAAATGGATCAGGATGTCGCCCGTCGTATCATCGCAGACCAGGAAGCCAAAGCCGCGTGTGGCGTCGAACCATTTGACCGTGCCGGTTGCCTCAAACAACGCCTCTTCATGGCGCACGGTATCATCGCCCGGGACGAGAGCGGGTGCAGGGCTAGCAGCCACTTCCTGACGCGACATCATCAACGCCAATCACGATCGACTGGCCATGAAACTAACACGCTTTGCCGGATTGTGAACACATAGGTTCAATATCCGTCCGGCTCCGGGATTTCGCCGGGCCGGGCGCGCACCAGCCGCAACGCCAGTTCGAGCGGATGGCCGGCACGCAAAAACGCCGCCACGGCTTTGTCGCGCGCCGGACGGTCGAGGACGGTTTCAGCGAACGGTCCGAGCCGGCGGCGGCGGGCGAATCGCAACGCGGACTCCCAGGCGTTGTCTTCTGCGACCGACCGCGCGCCGGCCGCATCCTCATTGGAAACGCCGGCACCGCGCAGCGATTGCACCAGCCGTCTTTCGCCATAGCCGCGCCGGCCAAGCGAGGCGCCGCGTGCCATCGCAAACGCCTGATCATCGACATAGCCCAATGCAACCACCTTCTCGACCAGCGCCTCGACCGGCGGCTCGCCCACGCCGCTCCATCCGCGTTCATAGAGCTTGCGTCGCAGATAGACGTCGAGTCGGGCGCGCGTCGTGGTGTAGCGCGCCGCATAATTAAGCGCCGCCTGCTCGAGCGCTTGTGCGTTGAGCGGCGGCCTCGCTTGGGAACGGGCCCCCATCGCCATGTTTGTGCCACAGTCGGTCACGATGATGGAAGTTTCGCGGCATGCCGGCTTCGCCCGTGCCGGCTGGAATCGCATGATTCCCTAGGACGAGGATGAACGTTCGCGCCCAATGAGTGAGAAAGTGAAGTCCGGTAAGGCCGCTGCGAAGCTGCAGCCGACGCCTACTGACGATCCGCTGCCGCGCCGCTTTGCCGATTTCGAGACAATGCCGGACGCGCTCGATTATGCGGCGCAGGGCGGGCGCGGGCTCAATTTCCATGATCCCCGGGGCGAGCTGGTGCGCACCTACACTTACGCGGCGTTGCGCGAGGACGCGCTGGCAGCCGCCAGACGCCTTCGTGCCTACGGTATAGCGCCGGGCGAACGCGTCGCACTGCTCGCCGAAACCGCCCCCGAATTCGCCGCCTTGTTCTACGGTGCGCTTTATGCCGCCATCTGGCCGGTGCCGCTACCGCTGCCGACCTCGTTCGGCGGCCGTGAAGCCTATGTGGAGCAACTTGCGGTCCAATTGCGCAGCGCCGAGCCGAGGCTCCTACTCTATCCATCCGAATTGGTCGAGCTCGGCGCCGACGCCGCCGAACGGACCGGCGTTAAGGGGTTGGACTGGCAGGCGTTCGCGGTCATGGCAGAGGATCGGCGTGAGTTGCCGCGGGTTAACGCCGACGATATCGCCTATCTGCAATATTCGAGCGGCTCGACCCGCTTCCCGCACGGCGTCGCGATCACCCACCGCGCGCTGATGAGCAACCTTGCCGCACACGCCCACAGCATGAAAATGCAGGAGGGCGATCGCGGCATTTCCTGGCTGCCATTCTACCATGACATGGGGCTGGTCGGCTGTTTCCTGTCGACAACGGCCAATCAAATGTCGGTCGACTACCTAAAGACCGAGGATTTCGCGCGACGGCCCCTCGCCTGGCTCGATCTGATCAGCCGCAATCAGGGCACGTCGATGAGCTATTCGCCGACCTTTGGTTACGACATTTGCGCTCGTCGCGTTTCGAGCCAGACCCATGTCGCCGAGCGCTTCGACCTGTCACGCTGGCGCGTTGCCGGCAACGGCGCCGACATGATCCGTCCGGACGTGTTACAGGCATTCGTCGACACGTTCGCCCCGGCCGGATTCAAGGCTTGCGCTTTCCTGCCAAGCTACGGCCTCGCCGAGGCGACGCTCGCCGTTTCCGTGATGCCGCCTGGCGAAGGCATCGTCGTCGAGCTGGTCGAAGAGACCCTACTTGCCGGCGGCACCCCGGGCGAGCGCGACCGGCCGCAGCGTTTCCGCGCGGTCGTAAATTGCGGCAAGCCGGTGAACGACATGGAGGTCGCGATCCGTGGCGAGGACGGGCGCAAACTGGTGGAGCGCGAAATCGGCAAAGTCTGGTGCCGTGGCGTATCGGTTATGACCGGCTATTTCCGCGACGAAGAAGCGACCCGCGCCTGCCTCGATGACAAGGGTTGGCTGGACACCGGCGACATGGGCTATTTGTCCGATGGCTATCTCTACATTGTCGGCCGCGCCAAGGACATAATCATCATCAACGGTAAGAATCACTGGCCGCAAGACATCGAATGGGCGGTCGAGCAGTTACCTGGGTTCAAGTCGGGCGACATTGCCGCTTTCGCGATCACAACCCCGGGCGGCGAGGAGACGCCGGCGGTGCTGGTGCAGTGTCGCACCTCCGATCCCGAGGAGCGCGGGCGGCTGCGCGAAACGATCCGCGAGCGGGTGCGGGCAATCACCGGCATCAACTGCGTGATCGAGCTGGTGCCGCCGCGCTCGCTGCCGCGAACCAGTTCAGGGAAATTATCGCGCGCCAAGGCGCGCAACCTCTACCTATCGGGCGACATCGAGACCTACGACATCGCCGCCTGAGCGGGAATGCCGGCAATCACCGCAAAAACTGGCTAACCGTTCCCTAACGCTTGCCCTTTATTCGCGGGCGCAACGCCCATGACTGACAAGAGCATTCCCAAGCTCGACTGGAGGGTCGTCTTCAATCGCGCCGCGCCGGCCGGCAGCCGCGGCTGGGGCCGCGTGCGCGCTGCCCAGCTGCACGAGATGGGACGAGCGATGGAAATCGCGGCCTGGGGCCAGACCTTCAACGCGCTGCTAATCGCCTACATGATGATCGGCCGCGCGCCGGCGCTGCACGTCTCCTTGTGGTTGCTAAGCCTGGTGATGCTGATGCACCATATCAGCCGCCACCGAGACAAGCTGCGCCGTCGCCAGATTCATTCGATACCGCGCAAGACGCTCAACCGCGCCGCCTATCACAGCGTTCTGTTCGGCTTTATCTGGGCCTTTCCCGCACGCCATTTCTTCGAATATGCCACCCACGGCCAGCAACTTGGCATTTGCGTCATTATAGCCACGATGATGGCCGGCGCGGCCTCGATATTCGCACCGGTCGCGCCGGCAGCCGCACCCTATGTGCTGATCATGGGGGTGGCCGTCACGCGCATGCTGATGACGACGGATTCGATTGTCATCACCGTGATCGGGCCGATCTACACCGCCGCGATGCTATGGATGGTGGTGATCAACGGCCGCAGCTTCATGCAACGCAAATGCCTCGATCTCGTGCTCGAGGAGCGCCAGGAAACGGTGAGCCTGCTGTTGCGCGAGTATGAGAGCTCGGACGCCGACTGGCTTTGGCAAACCAACGCCAAGCTTTCCTTCCAGAACGCGTCGGCGCGCTTCGCCCGGGCGCTCGGCCGCCCCAGCGAAGAACTGGAAGGGATGACCTTTCCCGAGCTGATGAAGAGTGTGCCGCGCGGCGACCAGTCGGTGCGCCGGGCTCTGACCGCCGCCGAAGCGGCAATGAAGCGGCGCGAGCCTTTCAGCGAGGTGATGCTGCCGCTGCGCGTCGGCGGCATCGACAAGAATATCGAGATGTCGGCGCGGCCGGTGTTCAACAAGGTAGGGCGGTTCATTGGCTATCGCGGCGTCGGCTCTGACGTCACCGCAGCCCGCCACGCGGCCGATCGTATCGCCCACATGGCACGGCACGATGCGCTGACCGGGCTTCCCAACCGTTTCCAGCTGCTCGAAAATCTGGATGCGGCATTGAAGACGGCGCGCGACCGCGGCGGCGAATGCGCGGTTCTGCTGATCGACCTCGACCGTTTCAAGACGATCAACGATTCGCTCGGCCACGTTG
>JBQTJR010000171.1:0-13224 GCA_052386895.1 Sphingosinicella sp. | reverse complement strand
TGGAAGCCTCGTCGATCTGGCCGACAAGGATGGGCCGCAGGTTGGCAGCGGTGACGCTGGCGACGTGCAGGGAACGGACGCGTCCGCCGCGCTCGACCAGCGACAGCACGGTTTCCTTGCCCCAGCTTCCGCCGAGCCGAGTGCTAGCCCGCTTTCTGCGGTGCCGGTTCTTCTCTTTGCCGCCGATGAAGGTTTCGTCGGCTTCCACGGTCTGACCTTCGCCGCCGAGCGGGCCGAGCTGCCCGTCCTTCATCGCTTCGCGGATGCGGTGCGCCATGAACCAGGCGGTCTTCATGCTGCATTGGAGCATCCGCTGGATTTGGCGGGTGCTGATGCCCTTCTTGCTGGCGCACATCAGGTGGATGACCTGCAACCACAGGTGCAGCGCAAGGTGGCTATCCTCGAAGATGGTGCCGATGCGAACGGTGAAGGTGCCTCGGCAAGCATAGCACTTGCGAAGCCCGATGCGGCTGGACTTGCCCTGCAACCGGCCAATGTGATCGTCGGCCGCGCCGCAATGCGGGCAGGTCGGGCCATTCGGCCAAAGCAGCGCCTCGACGTAAGCGAAGGCCGCTTCCTCGTTGTGGAAATGGGGGGCGCTCAATACCGACTTTGCCACGGAATGTCTCCTTATGCTGAGACACTAGCCGTAGCGATTGGGGTTGTCAAGTGTAACACTTCCGATCAAGTCCGGGATGACGCTGCGCGTCAGATCACCGCGCGGCGATTGAGATCGTGGCCGAGCGCGAGGGTGAGCACGCCGATCACCGAATAGACGGTGCTTTCCAGACCATGGTCGAGGGTCAGCGCGCCGCTCATCAGGCCGAGGCCGAGGCTCCCGATCGCCACCGGCAGCAGGAAGCCGTGGATCATCGCGCCGCGGCCGATGCCGAGCAGCCCAATCACGATCGCCAGCCCCATGCCGACCTCGTGGATCACCGGATCGAGCAGCAGGCCGGCGGCCGAAGCGAGCATGACCAAAGCGACGGCGCTGGCGATGCAGTGGACGAGGCACAGGCCGGAGAGGCCGATGGCCACCCGGTCGAGCACGCCGTTCCTGATCGCGTCCTGAATCATCAAGCACCTTTCGCGCGGACCCCTAGAGCGGTTCGCGTGAAGATACAACATCACATTCGGGATTTGGTTCCATCCAGTTGGCACGGACTGCGGCCACCGCCATAGGCAAAAGGCATGCCGCCAGCCCTCGCCCGCCCCTTTGTGCTTCAGCCTCAGACGCGCGCGATCGCGCTCTGGCTGCTGATCGTGGCGGCGATGATCGTGGCGATGATCGCGGTCGGCGGCATCACGAGGCTGACCGAATCGGGCCTGTCGATCGCCCGCTGGGAGCCGCTGTCGGGCGCGATCCCGCCGCTCAACGAGGCGGCGTGGCAGGCGGAGTTCGACCGCTACCGGGCGACGCCGCAATTCCTGCAAACCAACAGCGCGATGAGCCTCGACGATTTCAAGGCGATCTACTTCTGGGAATATGTCCACCGGCTGCTCGGCCGGCTGATCGGCCTCGCTTTCGCGCTGCCTTTGCTGTGGTTCTGGTGGCGGCGGGCGATTCCGCCTGGGCTTGGCGGCAAGCTCGCCGGCCTGCTCGCGCTCGGCGCGCTGCAGGGCGCGGTCGGCTGGTGGATGGTCGCCTCCGGCCTGGTCGACCGGCCGGAGGTCAGCCACATCCGGCTCGCCGTCCACCTGCTGCTGGCGCTGCTGATCCTCGCTTTCCTGGTCTGGCTGGCGCTCGACCTGCTGCGCGGGGCGGCGAAGATGCCGCTGCTCGGCCTGTGGGGCCTGTCGCTGCTGTTCGTGCAATTCCTGTTCGGCGCCTATGTCGCCGGACTGGAGGCCGGCTATGCGTTCAACGGCTGGCCGCTGATGGGCGAAGAGCTGTTCCCGGCCGCAACGCCGATGCTCGAGCCGGCGCTGGCCAATCTGGTCGACAATCCGATCGTGGTGCAGTTCGTCCACCGCTGGCTCGGCTTTGCCGCCGGCGGCGTGCTGATCTGGCTGGCGGCGATGGCGTGGGACCGCGGCAAATGGCGCGAGGGCGCGGCGCTGGCGGCGGCGGTGCCGCTGCAGATCGCGCTCGGCATCTTGACGCTGGTCAGCGGCGTGCGGATCGAGATCGCGGTGGCGCACCAGGCGATGGCGGCGCTGCTGCTCGCCGCCGCGCTCGCCGCCGCCCACGCAATCGGAGAGGCGAAGAGATGACGACGATGCTGCAAAGCGAGATTCTCGCGGTCTACGCGATATTCGGATCGGAGGAGGAAGCAAAAAGGATCGCGCGCGACATGGTCGAGCGGCGGCTGGCGGCGTGCGCCAACGTGCTTGGTCCCTGCCATTCGATCTACCGCTGGCAGGACAAGGTCGAGGAAGCGCCGGAGGTCGCGGCGATCTTCAAGTCGACGTTCGAGCGCGCCGAGGAACTGATGCGGGCGATCCACGCGGCCCACAGCTACGAGGTGCCGGCGATCGTCGCGCTGCCGATCTCATTGAGCCATCGCGAGTATTTCGACTGGGTTATCGAGAGCAGCCGCTAACTGCCAGCCGATTAAGGTATCATTTTACCACCCGGCAAAGCCCCGCTTTGCCTTGACTTTTTGCAGAACGGCCGCCATTTCGCCACGGTCCGCGCCGCTCCCCTCGAGCGGCGCCGCGCATTTCAAGGAAAGCCAGATGAAGGCGCTGATGAAAACGACGCGGTCGGTGAAGCCGGCCGAGGTCGAGAAGAAATGGCATCTGATCGATGCCGACGGGCTGGTCGTGGGCCGGCTGGCGACGATCGTCGCCAACCTGCTGCGCGGCAAGCACAAGCCGAGCTACACCCCGCACGTCGATTGCGGCGATCATGTCGTGATCGTCAATGCCGGCAAGGTCCGCTTCACCGGGCGCAAGCTCGAGCAGAAGCAATATCACCGCCACACCGGCTATCCGGGCGGGCTGAAGAGCGTCACCGCCGGCCGCGTGCTGGAGGGCCGCTTTCCCGAACGGGTGATCGAGAAGGCGATCGAGCGGATGGTCCCGCGCGGGCCGCTCGGCCGGGCGCAGATGCTCGCGCTCCATCTCTATGCCGGCGCCGAGCATCCCCACGGCGGCCAGAACCCCGAAATCCTCGATGTCGCGGCGATGAACCGCAAGAACAAGGTGGGTGCCTGATGCCTCGCAAGTCCCTCTCCGATCTCGCCGAGCTGACCGAGGCCGCCGAAGCGGAAGCCCAGGCGACCGTCGCCGAAGACGCGGCCGAGGCCCCCGCCGAGGCGCAGCAGGCGGCGCCGGTGCCGCTGGCGGCGCCGGTGCGCGAGCAGCAGCTCGACAAGCGTGGCCGCGCCTCCGCCACCGGCCGCCGCAAGGACGCGGTGGCGCGCGTCTGGCTGAAGCCAGGCAAGGGCGCGATCGTCGTCAACGGCCGCGACCAGGGCGTCTATTTCGCGCGTCCGACGCTCAGGCTGGTGATCAACCAGCCGTTCGACATCGCCCAGCGGCAGGGCCAGTATGACGTCGAGTGCACGGTGAGCGGCGGCGGCCTTTCCGGCCAGGCCGGTGCGGTCAAGCACGGCATCGCCCAGGCGCTGAGCCGCTTCGAGCCGGCGCTGCGGAGCCAGGTCAAGCAGGCGGGTTTCCTTACCCGCGATCCGCGCGTCGTCGAGCGCAAGAAGTACGGCCGGGCCAAGGCGCGGCGCAGCTTCCAGTTCTCGAAGCGTTAAGGATATCTGTTCATATCTGGCCGCGGGCCCGCATGCGCGCGGGTCCGCTGCGGGGGATGCTCCAATGCGCTTTCTCGTCCTAATACCGGCCGGACTGATATTGTCGGGCTGCATCGCGCAGACCGCGCTCGAGGTCGTGACGCTGCCGGTGCGGGTGGTCGCCGCCGGCGTCGATGCCGCCACCACCAGCCAGGCGGAACGCGACCAAGCGCGCGGCCGCGCGATCCGCGAGGAAGAGGAACGGATGGGCCGCATCGCCCGCCGCTGCCGGCGCAATCCCGGCCGCGACGAATGCCGCGAGCTCACCGCAGACATGCGGCCGGCGCGGCAAGAAGACTGGCAATAATCACCCGGGTTTGAAAGCAAGAAGCGGGTAGCCGGCCGCCCGCCTGGCGTGCTTTGCCGGCCAGCATGACCGATTACGTGCTTGGAACCCGCGACGACGAGGTCGAGCGGCTGGGGCTGCAGCATCGCGTATGGCAAAGCGAGATGCGCGAGGGCTGGCGGCGCGCCGGCTTCGGCGCCGGCCAGACCGTCCTCGACGTCGGCGCCGGGCCAGGCTTTGCGACCGTCGAGCTGGCGGAAATGGTTGGCACCGCCGGAAGGGTGATCGCGCTCGAGCGTTCCGAGCATTTCCTTGGGGTGTTGCGCGAGCGCACCGCGAAGCTGGCGCAGGTCGAAGTGCGTCGCTGCGATGTCGCCGCCGAGCGGTTCGGTACCGGCATCGCCGACGGCAGCTGGTGCCGCTGGGTGCTGAGCTTCGTCACCGATCCGCTTTTCACCATCGCAGCGATCGCCGAGGCGCTGAAGCCCGGTGGCGTCGCCGTGTTCCACGAATATGCCGACTATCGCGCCTGGGCGATGATGCCGCCCGATCCCGACCAGGAGAGGTATCGCGACCTGGTGATGCAGAGCTGGCGCGACGCCGGCGGGGCGGCGGACATTGCGCGCAGGCTGCCCGAGTGGCTGGAACCCCAATTCGAGCTTGTGAGCGTGCGGCCGATGATCTGGATCGTCGGGCGCGGTGATTTCGCCTGGGCCTGGCCAGCGGCGTTCGTCGCCAGCGGCGCGCATCGCCTCGCCGAGCTCGGCTATGTCAGCGGCGAGGAAGCCGGGCGGCTGGCGGGCGTGCTCGACCGCGCTCCGCCCACCGCCCGGATGGTGACGCCGCTGGTGGCGGAGATCGTGGCGCGGCGGCGCTAGCGGTTGACGTTGGCCATGCCCTGGGGGTGGTAGCGCGGGCCGGCGGTCGCGCCCGGCGGCAGCACGCGATCGATCCGCGCCAGGTCCGCCTCGTCGAGATCGACGTCGAGCGCGGCGATATTCTCGTCCAGCCGCTCGCGCTTGCGCGTGCCGGGTATCGGGATGACGTCGTCGCCCTGCGCCAGCACCCAGGCCAAAGCGAGTTGGGCCGGGGTGCAGCCTTTCTCGGCCGCGATCGTCTCGATCTCGCCGACCAGAGCGAGGTTGCGATCGAAATTCTCGCCCTGGAAGCGCGGATGGTGGCGGCGGAAATCGTCCTCCGGGAAATCCTCGGGGCGGCGAAAGGCGCCGGTGAGGAAGCCGCGGCCCAAAGGCGAATAAGCGACGAAGGCGACGCCGAGCTCGCGCACGGTGGCCAGCAGCTCACCCTCCGGGTCGCGGCTCCACAGCGAATATTCGGTCTGCAACGCGGCGATCGGGTGGACCGCATGCGCGCGGCGGATTGTCTCCGGCGCCGCCTCGCTGAGCCCGAGGAAACGCACTTTCCCCGCCGCGACCAAGCCGGCCATCGCGCCGACCGTTTCCTCGATCGGCACCGCGGGGTCGACCCGGTGCTGGTAATAGAGATCGATGGTGTCGATGCCGAGCCGCTCGAGGCTCGCCTCGCAGGCTGAGCGGACATAATCGGGCCGTCCGCAGACCCCCTGGAAGCTGCCGTCCTCGCCGCGCACGCTGCCGAACTTGGTGGCGACGAACGCGTCGCCGCGGCGGCCGGCGATGGCGCGGCCGACCAGCGCCTCGTTGCGGCCGACACCGTACATGTCGGCAGTGTCGAGGAAATCCACGCCGCGATCGAGCGCGTGGGCGATGGTGGCGAGCGACTCGGCCTCGTCGGCCTGTCCGTAGAACTCGGACATGCCCATGCAGCCGAGACCGAGCGCCGAGACCAGGGGGCCGTCATTCCCCAGCCGGCGCTTTTCGATCATCCGCGGCGCAGCTCGGCGAGGAAATCGCGTACCCGGCGGGCGTTGACGCCGACGTCGCCGGTGCCGACGCGGCTGACCGAGCGCATGTCGACCAGCGACCCGCCGCCCGGCGCCTGGGCAATCCGCAGCACGACATCGTCCTTGAAACGGAAGAACAGGCTGGTTTCGGTCGCTTCCATCTCACCGGCGTTGGCATCGAAATGGGCGATCTCCCAGCCGCGCCGCTCGGCAATCGCGCGAGCCCGCTCGCTGGTCTCGCCGACGGTCCACGGCACGCGGATGGTGGCGATGTCGCCATAGGCCTCGCGGTGAATCGCCCGCCAGCGTTGCTGCGGCGGCATGGCGGCAAGATCGTCGCGGTCCATGTCGGGCACGTTTTCGAAATTGTCCTCGCGCAGCGCCAGCCGCTGGAACGCCGGCGGATTGTCGAGGTCGGTCGAGATATCGTGGATCGGAGGAACCGTGCGGGCCGTCCACACCTGGTTGCCGAGATAGGCGACGAAGATGCCGGCGATGATCATGGCGAGCAGGCTGAGGAAGAAACGGCCGTTGGGGCCGCGCCGCGACAGCCAGGCGACGAGCAGCGCCAGCACGAAGCCGCCGGCCGCGGCGTAGAAAGCATAGCGCAGCACATCGAAGCCCATGCGGAAATCCCACAGGCCGAAGTTCGACCCCAACGCGGCCGCGCCGCCGGCGGCGACGCCGCCGAACGCGAGCAGGTAGCCGAGCGGCGCGAGCCAGCCGCCAACCCGTATCGAGGCGGGGACCGGCGGCTCTTCGATCGGATCGCCGAAAGGCATGTCGGCGATCGACACCCTGACCGGCTCGTGATGTTGCCCGAACGCGGGTGTGGCCGCCGCAGCCGCGACAGGCGCCGCCGCGAAAGGCGCCGGCGCCGGCTCCGGCACCGGTTCGGGCTCAGGCACCGCCGCGACCGGCTCCGGTTCGGTCGGTTCAGGCTCCGGTACGGGCGCTGCCGGCGCTATCGGTTGCGGCTCGGCCAGCGCCTCGCCTTCGGCGGCCATCGCCGCGGCGTCGGCCGGTGACGGCACGTCGGCCGCCGACGGTGCTTCGGTTGCGGCAGGTGCCTCGGCGGGAAATTCGGCGGCCCCGTGCGGAGTCTCCTCGACCGTGAACTCGGCGGTGACCGGTTCTGCGGCAGCGGCGGATTCTTCCGCTGCCGCTGCCGGCTCGAGCGGCGCTGGCGCGATGGAATCAGGCGCTTGTGTGCCCGGCGTTGCCCCTTCCGTGGCGACAGGCTCGAATTCAACCGGCGTTGCGGCGGCATCCCCTGCCGCGGGCTGATCGAACGGTAGCGGCGTGTCGGCGGGTTCCTCCTCGGCTGCGGGCGCCGTTTCACCCTCAACGGGCGCCGCCTGGTCTGCGGTCGATGGGGAAGCGCCGCCCGCGGACGTGCCCTCTTCCCTGTCGCGCTCGTCAGTCATCTTCATCCTCCTCGATCCGGCGCGAAAGCTGCCACAACATAGAAGATCGGTGCCCGGACCGGCAAAAGCCCAGCACCGGCCCCCCGGTTTCTCGCATGAAACGAGTCAATTGTCGCGCCTGCGCTTCGTCAAGTGTCCCAGTTATGACCGGTAGGTGAAGGTAATCCAGGCCGAGCCGCCGCGCCTGCGCCTCGATTTTCTCGGCGAGCGGCTGGTCCGGCGCCTCGAGGTCGGGTCGGTTATTGACGATGGCGCGAAAACCGAGCGCCAGCACTTCGGCGAGGTCGGCCTCCTGAAGCTGCGGGGCGACCGCGTAATCCTCCGCCAGCCAGGTGACGCTCACCATCCCTCGGCCCCCTTCCCGCCCAGGGGCAGCTTGAGATAGCGCCGGCCGTTCGCTTCCGGCTCGGGAAGGCGGCCGGCGCGGATGTTGACCTGCACCGCGGGCAGCAGCAACGCCGGGGTCGCCAATGCGCGGTCGCGGCCCAGGCGCAGCGCGACGAATTCCTCCTCGGTGACGCCGTCACGGATGTGGACATTGGCGGCGCGCTGGGCCGCAACATCCGTTTCCCAGCAGAAGGCGTCGCGGCCCGGCGCCTTGTAATCGTGGCAAAGGAAGATGCGGGTGTCGCCGGGAAGGCTGAGCAGCCGCCGGATCGAGCAATAGAGGGCGCCGGCATCGGCGCCGGGGAAATCGGTCCGGGCGGTGCCGTAATCGGGCATGAACAGGGTGTCGCCGACGAACAAAGCGTCGCCGACCAGATAGGCGGTGTCGGCGGCGGTGTGGCCGGAAACGTCGAGCGCGACCGCCGGCACGCCGCCGACCGTAAACGCCTCGCCGTCGCCGAACAGGCGGCCGAACTGCGAGCCGTCGCAGGCGAAGCCGTCGAGGTTGAACGCCTCGGCGAAGTTGTGCTGGACGGCGCCGACGCCGGCGCCGATCGCAACCGGCGCGCCGAGCCGGGCATTGAGCCAGCCGGCGGCGGAGAGATGGTCGGCGTGAACGTGGGTTTCGAGCAGCCACTCGACCTTAAGATGCTGCGCCTCGACGCGGGCGAGCAGCGCCTCGGCCGAGCGGGTGGCGATGGAGGCACAAGCGGGCTCGTAATCGAGCAGGCTGTCGACGATCGCCGCGGCGCCGGACGCGGGATCGGACACGAGGTAGGAGAATGTGAAGCTCGTCTCGTCGAAAAAGGCTTCGACATCGGGCCGAGCGGCTTCGCCGGACTGAACCGCGGCGACCTGCGCAGCAGCGCGTTCGAGGGCGGGATCGGCGCTCACCGGAGATGGAGCGGGTAGCGGGAATCGGACCCGCGCGTCCAGCTTGGGAAGCTGGCAGGCTACCATTACATCATACCCGCAGCCGCCCTTGAGCTAGGAAAGAGCAAGGGCAGCGTCAACGCCCCGGCGCGTCAGATGCCGTCGTCGATGACCTCGCGGCCGCCGGCGGCAAGGCGGTTGAACAGATCGTCGCGGCAGGCGTCGAGCGCCGCTCGGTCGGTGCTGCGGACGACGAAATTGGCGCCGCCCTTGCCGTCGCGGAAGAAGGGATAGGAGCCGATCTGGCAGCCGGGATGGGCGCGCTCGCATGCCTCGAGCGTCGCCGCCACCTCGCTCTCCGCCACCCGGCAGCCGAGCGTGCGCGAGAGGATTGGCTGGCCCCCCTCCAGCTTGCCGGTCAGCGCCTCGATCATCATCGCCGCGATCCGCGGCACGCCGGCGAGCATGTAGATGTTGCCGACGCGGATGCCGGGCGCGGCCGAGGCCGGGTTGGCGATCAGCTCGGCGCCGTCGGGAACCCGCGCCATCTTGAGGCGCGCCGCGGTGACGCTGCCGCGGTCGCGGTAATGTTCCTCGAGCACCTGCTTCGCGACCGGGTGGACGACGACCGGGACGCCCAACGCGGCCGCGACCGCATCGACGGTGATGTCGTCGTGGGTCGGACCGATGCCGCCGGTGGTGAACAGATAATCGTAGGCGCCGCGAAGCGCGTTGACCGCCTCGACGATTCTTTCCGTCTCGTCGGGCACCATCCGCACCTCCTTGAGGCGGATGCCCTGGAGGTTGAGCCAGCTCGCGATCGGGGCGACGTTGGCCTCCTGGGTGCGGCCGGAGAGGATCTCGTCGCCGATCACCAGCAATGCGGCGGTGAAGATGCGGTCTTCGGGCACGGCGGCTTGCCCTAGCTTCTAAGTGACCCCTCCACCATGCTTCGCATGGTCCCCCTCCCCGAGAATCCTCGGGGAGGATCGGGTAGCGTTGTTGGTCAACCAATGCCTGCCTATATCGGCGCGCATGATCGAAACCGGCGTCACCGGCCATCACGGCGCGATCAAGCTGCACGGCCCGGAGGGCTTTGCCGGCATGCGCGCGGCCGGCCGTATGGCGGCCGGGATTCTCGACTTTTTGGTGCCGCAAATCGTGCCCGGCATCACTACCCAGGACATCGACGACATTGTCGCCGCCGAGATGCGCGCGCGCGGCGCGATCCCGGCAACGCTCAACTATCGTGGCTACACCAAGAGCTGCTGCACCTCGATCAACCATGTCGTGTGCCACGGCATCCCCGGCGAGCGGGCGCTGCGCGACGGCGACATCGTCAATGTCGACGTGACGCCGATCGTCGATGGCTGGCACGGCGATACCAGCCGCATGTACCTGGTCGGCGACGTGCCGCTGAAAGCGCGCCGGCTGGTCGAGGTCACCTACGAATGCCTGATGCTGGGGATCGAGCAGGCCAGGCCCGGCAACCGGCTGGGCGACATCGGCCACGCCATCCAGCTCCATGCCGAACGCAACCGCTACAGCGTGGTGCGCGAGTTTTGCGGTCACGGGCTGGGGCAGGTGTTCCACGACGCGCCCGAGGTGGTCCATGCCAGCCGCGCCGGCACCGGGCCGGAGCTGAGGCCGGGCATGTTCTTCACCGTCGAGCCGATGATCAACATCGGCCGGGCGGAGTGCAAATTGCTCGACGACGGCTGGACGGCGGTGACCCGCGACCGCAGCCTGTCGGCGCAGTTCGAGCATTCGATCGGCATCACCGAGGACGGCTGCGAGATTTTCACCAAGAGCCCGCAGGGACTCGACAAGCCGCCTTACTGATTTCGTCCGGGAACGCCGGCCAGTCGACCCACCCCCGACCCCCTCCCTGGCCAGGGAGGGGGTAGTCGCGACGGAGAGCGATTGCGCCGCGGCCGACGGCCCTTTAGGCTCGTGCCAAGCGGGAGGATTTCGCATGATATTGTTGACGTTGGCCGCGTTTGCCCAGGCGCCGTCGGTGGCCGCGACGACCCGCGACACCGCGATGACCTGCGCCGCGGCCACGACCACGGCCGCCGGCGAAGCGAACGTGCGGGTGGTCGCGCAGGCGAGCTATTTCGCGATGCAGGCAGCGCGCGCCGACCCGCAGGGCAAACCGTTTTTCGACCGCTTCCAGGAGCTGATAGGGCAGATCGGCATTTATGCCGGTCCGCTCCGGCAAAGCGGGGCGATCGAAGGTCGTGCCGCCGCCATCGTCTCCGAGTGCGACCTGGCCTATCCGCTCGCCCGCGCGGTGAACCCGCCGCAACTGCCGCAGGATCCGTTCGAGCGCGACCTCATGTGCCTCGGCGCTACCAGCTTCGTCGAAGGCTTGGGCCGCGAAACCGTGCCGGGCGGCGCGCCGGCCCATGACGAGATGGTCGCCGCGCAGCAGGCGTTCATCGCGCGCGTGCCCGACAGCCGCGCCCGCGAGGCCGGGCTGCCGGACCAGCAAGCCATGATGCTGCGCGTCGGCGAGCTGCTCGGCCGCTCGATCGACCTCGGCAACAGCGAAGCCGTCAGCCGCTCGTGCCTGGCATTGCTGGACGGCTGAAGCCGCCTAGGCGACTGGCTGCCTAGCAAAAATGGCACTTTCAGATGACGAAATTGCGGCGGTGCGGGCTTATGCAGGTCTGCAATATCGAATGATCGACGGCTGTTTGCGCGGTGATAAGCCTTGCCCCGACGCAGTCTTGGAGCAAATTCGATTACTCGATAGTGCGGTTGCCAAGTCTCAATTGAAATCGGATGTAGTGTTGTTCCGCGGCGTCGACGGCGACGCGGCGGATTCCATCCGTGCTGGTGGCACTGCTATCGGGTCAATCTTGTGTGACCCGGCCTTCATGAGCACCACCACAAATCCAGAAAAGGCTGCGCTGTTCTCTACGTTCCCGCCCGGAGGAATCATGTATAAAATTAGCGCTCTTAAGGGTATGTCCGCGCTGCCGATGGCTTCGTATTCTAATTATCCAAAAGAGCAGGAATTTTTGCTACCACGAGGCACAAAGCTCAAGGTCTTGGGATACAACGCTGCCAATTCCGAGTTGCTGATGGAGGTGGTGATCGATGACTGAACCGCGGTCGGAACGTTTTATCCTGAGAAGCGCAAAGGGCGTTGTTATCGATAACAGCAAGGCGAGTGGCGACCCAATTTTCGGGATCCGCAGGAGTGGCTTACAAAAACCAGTTACGCCTTCCAAAGTGCTGGCCGCGATTACCGGCTCTGATCCTATTTCCCGAAGCCAGATAGTAAGTAAGGTGTGGGATCATATTCGAAAAAACAACCTTCAAAATCCTGGGAATAAAAGAGAAATCGTCGCAGACGACAAGTTGCGTGCCGTTTTCGGAAAAGACCGGGTTTCAATGTTTGAGATGAACAAGCACATCTCTCGCCATCTCGAGGATACACCCAAAGGGGTTAGGATCCCCGCGAAACGGAGAGCCTAGTCGATCGAGGCGGACTGGGTGCGGCGGTAGGGGACGAACTCGCCGAGGAAGACGAGGCCGGTCAGCATTCCGCCCGCCCGCAGGTCGGTCATCCGCACCACGTCGATGCTGCACAGCCGGCCGGTCACGACGTGCGACACCATGGTGTCGAAGCGGTTCAACGACTCGGCGCCGGCGCGCGGCCGGTTGACGTAGAGCGTGCTGCCGACGCGATAGATGATCGCGGTGTCGTCGATGACTGACGTCGAGGTCACGTTGCGAAGCGTGATGCAGTCGACCGGCGCGCCGGCGACGCGGCCCTCGAGCGCGCGGGCGAGCCGCTCCTCGCCATCGAACGGCGTGGCGGCCTGGGCGGTCGCGGCCAGCGCGAACGGGGCAATGAGGGCAAGCAGCTTGCGCATGGTGATTCTCCGAAGACTCTCGAAACTTGGGGCATTCGCTAGCACAAGGCGGCTGAACCTCGCCTGACCGCGCCGATATTGCGCCTTCGCGGCGACAGGGGCAAGCTTTGGCCGGTGACGTCGTGGCGAATCCTTGCCGCAGCTGCGCTGGCGCTGGCGCCGGCCGCCTGCTCGGCGCCGCCGCCCGAGCCAGGAGCGCGATCGGCTGCAGCGCCAGGCAGCGGCGTTGCGGCGGTTGCGACGAATGAGGTCGCTGCGCCCGTCGACGACGAGCGCGCGCAGTGCGAGGCGCGCGGCGGCCAGCTCGCCCAGGCCGGCCTCTCCGGCGGCATGACCTGCGTACTGCCGACCCCGGACGCGGGCCGCGCCTGCCGCGGCAGCCCCGATTGCCAGGGACGCTTCTGCCTGCTCGACCAGCGCCGGCTGGGCGGCAAGCGGCCCGAGCCGGGGGCGGAGGTGCCCGGCGCGTGCCAGCCGACCGACTATCTTTATGGCTGCCGCGACACGGTCGAGAACGGCCGCTTCCAGGGTGCGCTCTGCATCGACTGACGCCGCTATCATTCTTCCACACCGTACCGCCTTGAACGGCGCCGCGGGCCGTTTCATGGAGACCGAGTGAAAAAGGTCGAAGCGGTGATCAAGCCGTTCAAGCTCGACGAGGTGAAGGAGGCGCTGCACGAGGTCGGCGTCTCAGGCATCACCGTCACCGAGGCGAAGGGGTTCGGCCGCCAGAAGG
>JBQTJR010000170.1:0-10517 GCA_052386895.1 Sphingosinicella sp. | reverse complement strand
GGCTCGGTGCCGTTCAGCGAGCCGAGCATCTAATGGGCATGGCCGCCTACTTATTTGGTTCTGTCGAGGATGGCGACATCGGCGCCGGCGGCTATCGCCGGGAAGTAGAGCGGCGTCGCCCAGCTATTGTCGACCATGGTGACGACGTGGCGCCCGCGCGCGGCGGCGCAGATCGCCGGTACATCCTGCACCTCGAAGGTGTGGGTGCCGGGGCTTTCGAGGAAGACGGCGCGGGTCTTCGGGGTAATCAGCTTCGCGATGCGATCGCCGATCAGCGGATCGTAAAAGATGGTGGCGATGCCGAGCCGCTTCAGCACCGTCTCGCACAAGGCCCGGGTCGGCCCATAGGCGCTGTCGACCATCAGCAGTTCGTCGCCCGTCTCGAGCACGGATAGGAGTGCGCCGGCGACCGCGGCCGAGCCGGAGGGGTAGAGCCGGGTGATCGCGGCGCCGAGCTCGAGCTCGGTCAGCGCGTCGCACAGGGCCCAAGTGGTGGGCGTACCGTTACGGCCGTAGTGGAGAACGCCGTCGCGAGGCGGATTGGCCGCCTCCATTTCGGCGACGCTGTCGAACAATATGGTCGAGGCACGCCAGACCGGTGGATTGACGATGGCGCCGGTATATTCGCGCTTGCGGCCCGCCTCGACCAGCCTCGTCGCCGGCTTGACCTCCTTCACTCAAACCTCTCCTTCGGCGTCGCCGGGTCGGCGCCCCATTCCGCCCAGCTGCCATCGTAGAGCCGAACGCCCTCCTTGCCGAGAAGGTGCGCGCCGAACAGCAAGACGGCGGCGGTGACGCCCGAGCCGCAGCTGGTCACCATCGGTTTCGAAAGGTCGACGCCCGCCGCGTCGAACGCGGCGTGCAGCTCGGCCCCGCGCTTCCACGTGTGGTCCTCGTTGAACAGCTCGCCCTGCGGCAGGTTTTTCGCGCCAGGAATATGGCCGGAGGCGAGGCCGGGGCGCGGCTCGGGACCGGTGCCAGCAAAGCGCTCGGCCGAGCGGGCGTCGACCAGTTCGTGGCTGGCGGCGCCGACCAGCTCGAGAAGTTCGTCCTTGGCGATGGCGGCATCCGGCTGCGGCGCGACGGCGAGCTTGCCCGGCCCAGACGAAGGTTCGCCGCTCTGCAGCGGCCGGCCCTCAGCGGTCCATTTCTGCAGGCCGCCGTCGAGGATCGCGACGTCCCGCAAGCCGAACGCGCGCAACGTCCACCACACCCGCGCGGCGCTGTGCAGCGGTGAATCGTCATAGACGACGATGCGCTGGCCATCGCCGAGACCGAGCCCGCGCGCTTTCTCCGCGAAAACACCAGGCGGCGGCAGCATGTGCGGCAGGCCGCTGGCCGGGTTGGCGATGTCGTCGATGTCGAAAAAGACCGCGCCGGGTATGTGGGCGGCGAAAAATTCGGCGCGGGCGTCGCGGCCCGAGCCGGGCAGGAAGAAGCTGCCGTCGAGGATGGCGAGATCGGGCGCATCGAGCTGGGCCTGAAGCCATTCGGTCGAGACGAGCGAATCCATGATCAGGGCTCGACTGGAGCGATGACGCCGAGCCGCACCAGCACGTCGAGATATTCGGCGACCTCCTCGACCGGCGCGCGGCCGACCGTCGCGGCGAGCGCATTGCGGATCTCGCCGACGCTGCGGCGGCCGTCGACCAGGTTCAACGCCTCGTAGCCGAAGCTCGGCCCATCCCATTCCGGCTCGCGCGCCAGCAGGCGCGGCCGCGCAAGACCGGCGCGGGCGAGCCGGTCATCGAACCAGCTGTAGCCGAAACCGTTCATCGGGCCTTGGTGAAGAAGACGGCGGTAGACCGGGCCTCCTTCCCATCCTCGAGGTGGGGACGGGTCTTGGATGAGTTCCAACCCGAATCGCTCCCGAGAATTGTGAACGTCAATCTCGTAGGCCCCCGAATGCTCAGGAATTATGTTAGAATCCGCCTCTTCGGCCGCGCTTCTCTGAAGGCCTATCGATCGTCCCCACGTTTCGACGCCACGACGAGCTTGCTGCTGGAGGATCACGTCGGTCAGATTTCCAGTGTCAATCTCGCTTAGCCGAGCAAGAAAGTATCCCGACGCCGCGGCGATGAAGATCGCCCGCCTGAGCTTGGTGGGGTCGAGATTGGCGGGCAGGTCGCGCTGAGTGTGGATGTAGCGGTCGGGCCAGTCGGCGAGGTAGATTACCGGGATCCGCCAGCTGCCCTCGCTCCACACCTGGTGGTCGCTGCCTTCGTCGAAGCCGCCGACGATCGCGCGCAAGGCATGGCGGCTGCCCTGCGGATCGAGCAGTGGCAAGGCCGCTTCACCGCTGTCGGCATATTCGAGCGATTGGCGGTTGACATAATCGCCAAAGGCGAAGCCGACGTCGGAGACGAAGCTCGGCAAGCTCGGCGGCGAGCCGCGCACCCGCAGGATCGAGCCGGTCACTTCGGTGTTGCCGCCGATCATGTCGAGATGGACGGTCGCCAGCGTGCGGCGGGCGAATTCGGGCCGCGCATTCAACAGCGCGATCGTCGCCTCGATCTCGGCGGGCCAGATGAAGCGGATGGTGCGCTCAGGCCGCGCGAGCCGCCCGGTCTCGATAAGGCGATGGATCGCGCGGGCGATCTCGAGGATGCCGGCGCAGCCGCTGGCATTGTCGTTGGCGCCGGGCGAGGGATGATCGAGGTGGCAGGACTAGACGATCTCGCGGTCGCGGCGGCGGCCCGGAATGATCGCGGTGGCGATCTGGTATGCGCCGGGCGACTGGCCGGCATCGACCTCGGCGCGCAGCTTCACGATCTCGCCGTTTCGCAACCGCACCTGCCAGGCGCGGGCGCGGGCGGGCGAAACCATGAAAGCGAAGGCCGGATGCGGACTGAACGTGCCGAGATGGCCCCAGCGCACCAGGCTCTCGTCCTCGCCCCACCAGGCGGTGCGCTGGTTCTGCGCCCAGGATACGATGCCGGCGGCGCCGTGGGTGCCGATCGCCAGGTCCTGCACCGCCTCTGGCTGTGACGAGGTGAGGACGAGCCGGCCGCGGATCTCCTTGCCTTCATAGTCGCTCGCCGTGGTACCGGCGCCGATATCGACCAGGTCGGCGGTCACGCGCCCACTGGCGCTGTCCTGGGCAAGGCTGATCGGCTGCTCAGCCCATGAGGCGACCCGTTCGCCATCGACCCACGCCTCGCCCTGGCGCCGCTGCTCCCACAATTCGGCGAAACGCGCGTTCCAGGCCGGGCGCGAGCGCTGGGTGCCGTAGAAGATCGTCCTGTCGGCCGGCAGCGAAAGGATCTCGACCCCGGCGAGGCCGTATTCGCGCAACCGGTCGCGGATGTGCCCGGCGGCGGCGTTGAACCCGGCCGAGCCGCGCATGCGATGGTGCAGCGACAGCGCCTGGACGGTGCGCAGCGTGTTCGAGCCGGACAGCTCGGCGGCGATCGCCTGCACCTGCTCCCAGGAGAGCAGAGGCGGCGCGGCCGAGGGAGTTGGCTGGGCAGACAAAGCTGGAGCCAACACCAGCGCCACGGCAGCAATCCATGCCCGCGCGCGGTTCACGCCGTCTCGGGGGGCAGCGGCCGCCGCAGATAGAATTCGCTGTAATAAGCCGAGGCGAACGCGGCAGCGGGCGTCGCGACGATCGCGCCCAGCAGGCCGAACGCAAGCGCGAACGCCAAAGTGAAGAAGATCAGCAGCACCGGGTGCAGCTTCATCCGCGACGCGCGGATCTTCGGCGCGACGATCGTCCCCAGCAGCTCGTTGCTGACGACATAGAACAGGGCGACCCAGACCACCGTCCACGGCCCCAAGGCGAGCGACAGCAACACCGGCGGCACCGCCATGATGAAGCCGCCGATGCGCGGGATGAAATCGGAGAAGAAAGCGAGCACCGCCCAGATCAGGGCGCCAGGCACCTGCATCCAGGTAAGGAAGGCAAAGACGAGAATCGCCTGCAGCGCGCCGACCACCAGGCTGGCCTCGGTCCAGCCGACGATCGCGGCGGCGGCGCGGCGGTAGGCGCGCATGCCGGCACGGCGGTGAACGGCCGGCAGGCTCTGGTAGTAAGCGCGGATCAACGGCCGCGGATCGAGCACGATGTAGGCGACGGTCGAGAAAAAGATCAAAGCCAGCGCAAGCCCGGCCATCAGCGACAAGGACACGCCGCCAAAGCCGCGCAACAGCTCGATCATGCTCGGAAAGGCCTGCGCGGTCGACCCGTCCATGCGCACGAACTGGTGCAGGTCCGGATATTGGGCGAGCCAGGCGGCGAGCTGGCCTTCGATGCGCAGCGCCAGAGCCGGCAGCTCGCGCGCCAGCGCGACCACCTGGCCAGCGAGGCGCGGAATGACGATCGCCGACAGCATCAGGAAGACCGCGAAGAACAGGATCAGGGTTAGGCCGGCAGCGCGGCGCCGGGGAAGGCCGCGGCGAATGAACCAATTGACGCCGGCGGAGAGCGCGATCGCGACGACGATCGCGAAAAACAGCATCAAGAGGGCGGTGACGATCTTGCCAAAGAACCAGAGCAGCACGATGGCGGCGCCGACCGCGAAGGCGAGGCCGAGCCAGGAGGAGAAGACCGCGCCCCTCCGCGTAATCTCCGGTTCCATGCCGCTTACCTAGCGAACGCACGCCCGAGCGGCTAGACGAGCGCGGCGATGGATTTGACCCATCTCGGCCGCGCCACCGGGTTGCCCGCCTCGCCGCAGGAAGCGGTGCTCGACACCGTGCCCAACCCACGTCCGGCCAAGCCCTATCTGGTGCGCTTCACCCAGCCCGAATTTACCTCGCTTTGCCCGGTCACCGGCCAGCCCGATTTTGCCCACCTGATGATCGACTATGCGCCGGCCGAAAGGATCGTCGAATCGAAGTCGCTGAAGCTCTACCTCGCCGCGTTCCGCAACCACCAGGGCTTTCACGAGGACGTGACGGTAGCGATCGCCGAGCGCCTGGTGGAGGAGCTGTCGCCCATCTGGCTGCGCATCGGCGGCTACTGGTTCCCGCGCGGCGGCATGCCGATAGACGTCTTCTGGCAATCGGGGGAGCCGCCGACCGGCCTGTGGATCCCCGACCAAGGCGTCGCGCCCTATCGCGGCCGGGGCTAGATTTCCCTTCGAGCCTTGCCAGACCAACCGCCAAGTCCACGCATAGCGATCCACGGCGCCGGGTCGGTCGGCTGCTGGATAGGCGCCTGCTGGCAGCTGGCCGGGCTCGACGTCACGCTGATCGGCCGGGAGAGCGTCAGGGACGAAATCGCCGCCAACGGCCTCACTGTCACCGACAGCGAGGGGCGGCGGATCGAGGCGCGGCCCGACGAGATCAAGTTTGCTACTTCTTCCAAGGCGCTCGCAAAAGCCGACGTCATTGCCCTTTGCGTGAAGAGCACCGCCACCGGCGAAGCGGCGGACGAGATCGCCGCCCACGCCAAGCCCGGCGCCATCGTCATCAGCTTCCAGAACGGCGTCAGCAACGCCGACCTCTTAAGGGAGAAGCTGACCAAGCAGACGGTGCTGCGCGGGATGGTGCCGTTCAACGTCGCCCGGCTGGGCAACGGCCGCTGGCACAAGGGGGTCGCGGGCAGCCTGTGGGCGGAGGATCACGCGGTGACGCGCGCGCTCGCCGAGACGCTCGGGCGCACGCCCGGGCGGCTGCGCCTGTCCGACGACATGCAAGGCGTCGCCTGGGGCAAGCTGCTGATCAACCTCAACAACGCGGTCAATGCACTGTCAGGCCGCACCCTGCTCGAGCAGCTGTCTGAGCGCGATTATCGCCGGGTCGTCGCCGCCTCGCAGCTCGAGGCGCTCGACCTCCTCGACATGGCCCGCATCGTGCCGGCCAAGATCGGGCCGTTCCCGCCGCGGCTGCTGCCACACGTGATCGCTGCACCGGACCTCTTGTTCAACCGGCTGGTGCTGAAAGGCCAGAAGATTGACGCCGCCGCGCGCTCGTCGATGGCCGACGACCTCGCCGCCAACCGCCCGACCGAGGTGGATTTCCTGAACGGCGAGATCGTCCGGCTGGCAAAATCGATGGGCAAGCACTCGCCGGTCAACGAGCGCATCGTCGCGCTGGTCAGGATCGCCGAATCGGGCGTCGAACGCGCCTGGGAAGCGAAGGACCTGCGCTCGCACGTGCTCGAGGGCCGCGCCGTCCCCGGCTTCGGATATTGACCCGCTCCCCAGCGTTTGACAGCCAAACCATCCGACTTCGCTTGAAAGGTCGTTCATGCGCGTGCCGCTCCTCATCCTGCTCGCCACCACCTCGCTGCTCGCCGGCTGCGCCGCGACGCGCAATGCGCAGCCCGCCGCGGCGACGCCAGCGACAATTGCCGTCACGCCGGCGCGGACCGACGTGCCGACCCAGCTGCCGCGCAACGCCCGGCCGCTCCATTATTCCATCGCCGTCGTGCCCGACGCGGCAAACCTGCGTTTTACCGGCCATAGCGACGCCACCATCCAGATCTTCGAGGCGAGCGACACGATCACGCTGAACGCCGCCGATTTGACCTTCGGCGACGTGCGGCTGACACGGGCCGACGCGCCGCAAGCCGCGCCGGCCGCGCCACGGGCGATCGACGTCGACGAGCAGGCGCAGACTGCGAGCTTCCGCTTCGCCGATCGGCTCGTGCCCGGACGCTACCGCCTGTCGATCGATTATACCGGGCGCATCTACACGCAGTCGTCCGGCCGGTTCGCGCTGGATTACCAGACCGCCGACGGCGCGAAACGGGCCTTGTTCACCCAGTTCGAGGCGCCCGACGCCCGCCGCTTCTTTCCCGGCTGGGACGAACCGCAGTTCCGCACTCCCTACGACCTCTCCGTCACGGTGCCGGCCGGGCAACAGGCAATCAGCAACATGCCCGAGGCGGGGCGCGAGCCGCTCGCCGACGGCCGCACGAGGGTGCGCTTCGCCACCAGTCCCTCGATGTCGTCCTATCTCCTGTTCCTGGCGGTCGGCGAGCTCGACCGCATTACCACGGCGGCCGCCGGTACCGAGATCGGCATCGTCACCCGCCGCGGCGCCGGCGAGCAGGGGCGCTTCGCGCTGGAGAGCTCGGCGCGGATCGTTCCCTGGCTCAACGACTATTTCGGCACGCATTATCCGCTGCCCAAGCTCGACAATGTCGCCGGCCCGGGCAGCAGCCAGACCTTCGGGGCGATGGAGAATTGGGGCGCGATCTTCTCGTTCGAGAGCATATTGCTGGTCGACCCCGCGATCACCAGCGAGGCGCGCCGCCAGTCGATCTTCAAGGTCGCAGCCCACGAGATCGCTCACCAATGGTTCGGCAACCTCGTCACCATGGCCTGGTGGGACGATCTGTGGCTGAACGAAGGCTTCGCCTCGTGGATGGCGACCAAGATCACCGCCGCGCTGCACCCGGAATGGGAGCCGTTGCTCGACCGCGTCTCGGGAAGGGAATCGGCGATCTTTCTCGATTCGCTGCGCACCACTCACCCGGTCGTGCAAAGGATCGAAACGGTCGAGCAGATTTCCCAGGCGTTCGACGCGATCACCTACCGCAAGGGCGAAGCGGTGATCACCATGATCGAGGATTATGTCGGCGAGACGGCATGGCGGACCGGCGTTCGCGCCTACATCGCGCGCCACCACCTCTCCAATACCGTTACCGACGATCTTTGGCGGGCGATCGAACAGGCGTCGAGCATCCCGGTCACAGCCATCGCCCACGATTTCACGCTGCAGCCCGGCGTGCCCTTGGTCCGGGTCGAGCGCGCCGACTGCCGCAATGGACGTACGCACATCACGCTCCGCCAGGGTGAGTATAGCCGCGATCGGCAGAATGAGCCGCCGCGTGCCTGGCGGGTACCTGTCATCGCCGCGGTCGGCGACCAGACCCAACGAATTTTGGTCGAGGGCGGACAGTCGCAGGCGAGCGTTCGCGGCTGCGGCCCGCTCATCGTCAATTACGGCCAGGCGGGCTATTACCGGACGTTCTACGCGCCCGCGTTGCTGGCGCGGCTGACGGCCGGCTTCGCGCGGCTGCGGCCGATCGACCAGCTTGGCCTGCTCGCCGACCAGTGGTCGCTTGGGCTGGCGGGCTATCAGTCGCCGACGGTCGCGCTGGACATGATCGCGGCGTTGCCGGCGAACGCACACAGCCGGGTGATGACCCGCGTCGGCAATATATTCAGGCAGATCGCCCCGTACTATCGCGACAATCCGAACGAACGCCAACGATGGGCGAGATTTGCCTTCGCAGCGCTCGAACCTGCGCTGCGTCACGTCGGCTGGGAAGAGCGGGCGGGCGAGCCGGCACCGGACGCGGTGCTACGCAACGATCTCATCTTCCTGCTCGGCCATCTCGGCCATCCCGACACGCTGGCCGAGCTGCAGCGCCGCTTCGCCACCAACCATCGCTCGGTTGTTGCCGGGCCGTTGCGCCAGACAATCCTGACAATCGTCGCCTATCATGCCGACGCCGCGACCTGGGAGCGGCTGCGGATCATGGCCCGCGACGAGCGCAATCCGCTGGTACGGGTGCAGCTCTACGAGCTGCTCGGCGGCGTACGGGACGAGGCTCTGGCGCGCCGCACGCTTGATCTCGCGCTTACCCAGGAGCCGGGGGCGACCAATGCCGCCGAGCTGATCGCCGCCGTCGCCGACGAGCATCCCGACCTCGCCTTCGATTTTGCGCTAGCTCATCGCGAACGGGTCGAAGCGCTGGTCGACCAGTCGGCACGCTCGCGCTTCTTTCCGCGCCTTGCCGGCACCTCGATCGATCCGGCGACGATCGCCAGGCTCGAAGACTATGCGCGGAGACACCTGACGCCGCAGTCGCGGGGCGAAGCCGACCGCATCATCGCCGTGATCCGCGACCGCATCCGGGTGCGCCAGGAGCAGCTGCCCGCGATCAGCCGGTGGCTCGATGCCAGGAGCTAGTCGGCGAGCCGACGCGTGTAGCGGTAGAGCCAGGCGAGCAGGGCAACGAACGCGGCGAGCCCGGCGATCAAGGCGATAGTGACAAATTCCTCGCCGGCCAGCGCGATCGCCGCGGGATCGCCGCTCGCCGCAACCAGCCCGGCGAAGGCGACGTTGAGCAAGCTGTCGCCGACGATCAAGCCGGTCGCGAGCAGCACGCCCATCCGCTTGGCAAAGGCCGGGTCGCGCATCCGCTCGGTTCCGCGCTGGTAGAGCTTGCCGATCACCGCGCCGATCACCACCGGCAGGGTCACAGCCATCGGCAAATAGATGCCGATGCCAACCGCCAGCGGCGGCAGCCGCAGCTTGTTCGCCCGTCCGAGCATTTCGTCGACGATGACGACACCGACGCCGACCATCGCGCCGATGCCAAGCATCCGCCAATTCAAGTCGCCGCCGAGCACGCCGGTCGCAAGCGCCGAGATCAAGGCCGCCTGCGGCGCCGGCAGCGCGTCCGGCCCGGCGCCCGGCGCACCGGCGAAACCATAGGCGCTGTTGAGCATGTCGAGCACCGGCGGCACCACTGCGGCACCGAACAGCACGCCGTAGACCAATGCCAGCTGCTGGCGCCACGGCGTCGCGCCGACCAGCTGGCCGGTCTTCAAATCCTGGAGATTGTCGTTGGAGATGGTGGCGATGCCGAACACGATCGCGGTGGCGAACAGGGCGTAGGCGACCAAAGCGGCGATCTCGGCCGCGTCGGCACCTTCATAGCCGATCCCGAGCAGCAGCGACGCAGCAAGGATGGCTAGGATGCCGATGCCCGAGATCGGGCTGTTCGAGGCGCCGATCAGCCCGGCCATGTAGCCGCATACCGAGGCGATGACGATGCCGGCGACAAGCACGAACACGAGCGTGCCGAGAATGAGTGGAAGGGCGGTCGCGGCGAGCGGGCCGCCGGCAATGAACAGCCACAGCAAGGCCGCGATCGGCAGCAAGGAGGCGAGGATGACGCCGCCGACGATGTGGATCGGAATGTCGCGCTCGACCAGCGGCAGGCCGCCGCTCGCGTTGCGCGATCGCGAAGCGGCCATCGCCGAGCTTATGCCCCGCGCCACCGGCCGCAGCAGCTTGAACAAGGTCCACACCGCCGCGACCGCGATCACGCCGGCGCCGAAAAATCGCACGTCAGAGCGGAAGATGGTGGTGGCGACCTCCTCGGCCTCGCCGGGAACGCCGGCGGTGAGGATCGGCAGCACGATCCACCAGCCGGTGACGAGGCCGACCAGCATCGCCATCCCGACCGAGATGCCGACGAGATGACCGGCGCCGATCAGCGCGAAGGAAAGGCCGCCGGACAGGCCGGTCGACGAGGCGCCGACGTGGAAGTAGCGCGACGCTTCCTCCGCGAGCAGGCGGGTCTTGGCGACGAGGGTGAAGGCGGCCGCGGCGAGGCCGCTGACGATGATCAGCCGCAGGCCCCTGCGATTCCCCTCGTCGCCCTCGCGCGAGCCGGCGCCGCATTTCAGCACCTCGGCGGCGGCGACGCCCTCCGGGTATGGCAGCGGCGCGTCGACCACCAACGCGCGCCTGAGCGGCACGGAGAACATCACCCCGAGCATGCCGCCGAGCGCGGTGGCGGCGAAGCTGATCCAGTAAGGGAAACC
>JBQTJR010000169.1:0-19375 GCA_052386895.1 Sphingosinicella sp. | reverse complement strand
GACGGCGTGGCCCGCGCGCGAAACTAGGGTGCGAGCCGGCGCTGTCAACGAGGCTGCTGCGGTTGACGCGCGGCCCCGCTGCGCCTCACTCTGCCGCGATGCGGTGGGGACCGGTCCTGCTGGCGCTGGTGGCGCTGGCCGCGTGCATTCCGCGCGGGTCTCGCCAGCCGCCGCCCCCGGCGGCGGAAGGGCCCGATCGACGCGCGCGGCTGCAATGCCATAACGATCTCGCGCGCGACGGAGTCGAGTTTCGCGTGCTCGAGGATCGCCGGTTCGACGGCGGCTGCTCGGCCTTGGGCGCGGTACAATTGCTCGAAATCGGCACGCCCGTAACCAGGCTCGGTGCGATGACCTGCCCGCTGGCGCGGGCCTTTGCGCGCTGGGTGCGCGAGGCGGTGCAGCCGGCGGCGCGGCAGCGGCTCGGCGCCCGCGTCCGCCGCATCGAGAGCTTCGGCACCTATGGCTGCCGCACCGTCAACTCGCAGCCCGGCGCGCGATTGAGCGAGCATGCCTATGCCAACGCGGTCGACGTCGCCGCATTCCTGCTCGACGACGGCCGCCGCGTCTCGGTCCAGGACGGCTGGAATGGCGATGACGAGGACCAGCGCCGCTTCCTGCGCGATGTTCACCGCGCCGGCTGTCGGCTGTTCCAGGTCGGCCTCGGCCCCGATGCCGACGCCTTCCATTACAACCACCTTCATTTCGACCTCGGCCGTGGCCCCTATTGCCGATGAGGCGGCGAACCAATACGCCCGCCGGTTTGGACTGAGCACCCAGAGAATGGCCGATCCCGTCCCACCCAAGCGCGTGTTTCCGCCCGCCCGCGAGGAAGCCGAGGCGGCGGCGATGGCGGCGCAGACGCCGCAGACGGTCAGTCCGGCCTACCGGCTCGCTTTCCAGGACCTCGATTTCCTGCTGCGCGAGGATTTGCGGCCGGTGCGCTTCCAGCTCGAGCTGTTGAAGCCGGAATTGCTGCTCGAGGAGGCCGGCATCGCCTCCACCTTCGTCTTCTACGGCTCGGCGCGGATTCCCGAGCCGGCCAAGGCCGACGCCCTGATCGAGGCGGCCGCCACCGATCACCAGCGGCGCATCGCCGAGCGGCTCAAGGCGAAATCGCATTATTATGACGAGGCGAGAAAGCTCGCGCGCCTGGCCAGCCGCACCAGCCCGGACAAGGAAGGGCGCCGGCAATTCGTCGTCTGCTCGGGCGGCGGGCCGTCGATCATGGAGGCGGCCAATCGCGGCGCGGTCGACGAGGAGCGCGAATCGATCGGGCTCAATATCGTGCTGCCGCATGAGCAGCAGCCGAACGATTACGTCACGCCGGCACTAAGCTTCCGCTTCCATTATTTCGCATTGAGGAAGATGCATTTCCTGCTGCGGGCGCGTGCGGTGGCCGTGTTTCCGGGCGGCTTCGGTACGTTCGACGAGGCGTTCGAGCTGCTGACGCTGGTGCAGACTCGCAAGATCAAGCCGATGCCGATCCTGTTCTTCGGCAAGGAATTCTGGGACCAGGTGGTCGATTTCCACGCCCTGGTCGAGGAAGGCGTGATCGCGCCCAACGACCTCGACCTGTTCCGCTACTGCGACAGCGCCGAGGAAGCGTGGGACTGGGTTTGCCGCCACTATGCCGAAGGCGGCGAAGCCGCCGGCTAGTTCGCGCTAATGCCCCTGCTGGTTGCCGGTCGGGCCGGCCGCCGGCGCGGCCGCGTTCGCCGCCGGCGCTTCCGCGGCGGCCGCCTCTGGCGGGCTCGCCGCAGGTGGCGGCGGCAGCGGCAGGTTGCTGCCCTGGCTGTTGAGATAGGCGATCAAATTGGCCCGCTCGGCCGGGTCGGAGAGGCCGGCGAAGGTCATCTTGGTCCC
The DNA here is from genome assembly GCA_052386895.1 of Sphingosinicella sp. GTDB lineage: Bacteria > Pseudomonadota > Alphaproteobacteria > Sphingomonadales > Sphingomonadaceae > Allosphingosinicella. Next base: position 17,512 of record JBQTJR010000169.1, on the reverse strand, counting down.
CGGCGCGTAGGCGCGCGGCGAGCGTAGCCACTCGTTCATCGCCTCGAAGGTCCAGTTGCCGCCCTTGCCGCGCAGCGCGTCCGAATAAGCGAAGCCCGCGGCGTGAGCGAGCGGCGCACCCATCGTCGCCCACAAATTGGGCCCGAGCCCGCTGGCGCCGCCCTGGTTGATCGTGTGGCACGCGGCGCACTTGCGAAACGAGCCTTCGCCGGCCTGGAGATTGGCGGTCTGCAGCAAGGCGGCGATCGGCGGCTCGGCGGCGGCGCCGTCGTGGCTGTCCTCGACCACGCCCGGGATTGGATAGCCCATCGGGTCCGGCCGCTCGGCCTTGAAATATTCCCCGGCGAAGAGACTGGCGCCGAGCAGGACGATGCCGCCCCCCAGCACCCAGCCGGCAATGGTGGTGAAACGATCGTCCATCGCGCCGGAGGCCTTTCGCTTGCTGGAAGGAAGGCCCCTTTATGCCCGGCGGCAGCGCGCTTCAAGCGGGCGACCCGGCCAATGGAATGGGTGCATCCGGCCTTGTGAAAATGTTCCCGCCGGAATCGGCGAGGCCCAGTCTTATGCCCGATATCCACGCTATCCACAGCCGCCTGGGCCTTGGTCGCGCCTGCAACTCATGTCATTTCCTTGCCGTGGCCGAGTCGTTCGTCCGGCAACGGATCGAAAGCCTCCCCAGCCACAGCCGAAGCCAGTGGGCCATGTCCAAAAGACGGGTACGCCGGCACAGGCAGGGCGGCTGACGAAGCCGCCGCCATGCGGAAGCTGCGGGCTTGCCCTCTAGCGGATGTTTGAGTGGCAGGTTTCGTCAAGCACCCAGGCCGGCAGCCTTCGGGTTGCCAGCCGAACCAGGCGGAAAAGGAGCCCCGGCTTCCGATCCGCCCGGCAGGAGCGGGGTGAAAGCCAGCGCGCTGCCACCGGCCAGCCGAGGCTGAGGAGCTTTGGACGAGTCGGGCAGGACCGGATCTTTCGGGATGCGGGAGCTGCGAACAGGCGAACCGTCAGGGCTTAGGCCCTGCCGGGGAGCCGACGGGGGACCCAAAAGGAACTCCGGTGGCGGTGCCCGGGCTTCGGCCCAGGCCCTCCCGAAACCGCTCGGCGCGGACTGCCTCGCCTCCCAGGCCTGGTGTCACCCGCGCAGGGACAGTGGGGGCTGGCGGCAGCGTCAGCCCCCATTTTCTTTTTCGATCCAGCCAGCGCAGCCCGATTTGGGGCAGCGCACCGGCCTGCCTAAGTGACGCGCGCGCTTGCCATATCGCTCGTCCGGCGCGATATTCTGGATCTTTGGGGGCCTGGGAGGAGTCGCTGCAATGTTCAGCCGTAGTCAGCCGTCGACGCCGGTCGCGGCGGCCAAGCCTGTGAAGTCCGGGCCTCCCGGGCTTTCGTTCATCGGGCCGGAAGTGGTGGTGAGCGGCGACGTTGCGACCAGCGCCCAGCTTCATGTCGACGGCCGCATCGACGGCTGTGTCCGCTGCGCCCAGCTGTGCGAGGGCGCGACCGGGGTGATTGCCGGCGACATCATCGCCGATGAGGCCCGGATCGGCGGTCTCATCCAGGGCACGGTCAACGCCCGCACCTTGCTGGTCGAGGGGACCGGGCGGATTACCGGCGACGTCACCTACGAGACGATCAGCATCGCCGCCGGCGCCCAGATCGAGGGCCGGCTGGCGCCGCGCGAAGTCCAGGGCGGCGCAGCCTCGACGGTGGGAAGCCCGGCGGTCCTGATCGCCAAGCCGGCGGAGGCCAAACCGACGGCTGCAAACAAGAGCGACACCGAGGAAAAGGAGAAGGAGCTCTTCTCCTCGACCGAGAAGCGCGTCGGCGTAGCCTGAGCGCGGCCGCCGATGAGCCGGCACGTCGCTACCATCGAATGGCATAGGGAAGGCGATTTCGCCGCCGGCCGCTACAGCCGGCGTCACAGCTGGCGCTTCGATGGCGGCCTCGAAGTGGCCGGCTCGGCTTCGCCGCAGGTGGTGCCGCCGCCGGCGTCCGATCCGGCCGCGGTCGATCCCGAGGAGGCGTTGGTCGCTTCCGCTGCCTCCTGCCACATGCTGTGGTTCCTCGATCTCGCCCGCCAGGCCGGCCACGTCGTTGAATCCTATGCCGACGATGCCGAGGGCACGCTCGGCCGTCGCGACGACGGCCGCATCGCAATCACCCGCATCGTCCTGCGGCCGCGGGTCGCCTTTGCCGATGATCTGCCGTCCGATGAGGCGATTGCCCGCCTCCACGAGGAAGCCCACGCGCGCTGTTTCATCGCCAATTCGCTGAACAGCGAGATGCTCGTCGAGCCGGTGGCGGTGGACGCCTAGGGCAGGACCGGCTGGGGCGCTTACGGGGCTGCTGCCCCTATTTCTTGCCGCGCAGCTTGCGGTGGGTATCGAGGTCGAGAACGGTGTTGGTCTCGCCTTCCTTGAGCAAGCCGAGCCGGCGCGCCACTTCCTGGTAGGCCTCGGCTTCGCCGCCGAGATCGCGGCGGAAGCGGTCCTTGTCGAGCTTCTCGCCCGAGCTCATGTCCCACAAACGGCAGCTGTCCGGGCTGATCTCGTCGGCGAGGATGATGCGGGCGAAATCATTCTCCCACAGCCGTCCGAACTCGAGCTTGAAATCGACCAGGCGGATGCCGATGCCGGCGAACAGGCCGGTCATGAAGTCGTTGATGCGGATCGCCATGTCGGCGATGTCGTTCATCTCTTCCTGGCTGGCCCAGCCGAAGCAGGCGATATGCTCGTCGGCAATCATCGGGTCGCCGAGCGCGTCGTCCTTGTAATTATATTCGATGATCGTCCGCGGCAGCTGGGTGCCTTCCTCGATGCCGAGCCGTTGCGACAGCGTGCCGGCGGCGACGTTGCGCACCACCACCTCGATCGGCACGATTTCGACCTGGCGGATCAACTGCTCGCGCATGTTCAATCGCCGCACGAAATGGGTGGGGATGCCGATCGCGCCGAGCAGGGTGAAGATGTGCTCGGAGATGCGGTTGTTGAGCACGCCCTTGCCGGAAATGGTGCCGCGCTTCTGGGCGTTGAACGCGGTCGCGTCGTCCTTGAAATACTGGATCAGAGTGCCGGGCTCGGGCCCCTCGTAGAGGATCTTGGCCTTGCCCTCGTAGATCATGCGGCGGCGGGACATCGGCCTCTCCGGTGTTGAAACAGGCGCGCCCCGGACGCGGCGTCGGCAAGGCAACGCGCGGGCGGGGCGGTGGGCGGCGCTATACAGGAGCGCCGGTTGCGGTGCAAACCGGGGTCCTTGTTCGGGTTTAGGTCACCTTGCCACGAACCGCGAAGCGCGGCTCGCGCCAGCGGCCGCTGGCGAATATGTCGGCGATCCGCTCGGTCGCCAGCCACAGCTCCTCGAACCCCAGATAGAGCGGCGCCAGGCCGAAGCGGATCACGTCGGGGGCGCGAAAATCGCCGATCACGCCTTCGGCGATCAGCGCCTGGCAGAACTCGAACGCGTGCGGATGGCGGAACGAAATGTGACTGCCGCGCCGCTCGGCCTCCAGCGGCGTGATGCATTCGAGCTCGGGGCAGCGCTCGCTCGCCGCCGCGTGGAAGAATTCGAACAAAGCGGTCGATTTCTGCCACAGCTGGTCGATGGTCACGCCGTCGAAACCGGCGATGCCGCATTCCAGCGCCGCGATCCCCAGGATCGGGGGGGTGCCGGCGAGAAAGCGGTCGATGCCGCGCGCCGGCAAATAGTCGTCGGTAAAATCGAACGGCGCGGCGTGGCCCATCCAGCCGCGCAGCGGCGATACCATCCGCTCCTGCAGCGGTTCGGCGACGTAGAGGAAGGCGGGCGCGCCGGGCCCGCCGTTGAGATATTTGTAGCCGCAGCCGACCGTCAGCTCGGCGCCGTCGCGATTCAGCGCGAGCGGCACCGCGCCGACGCTGTGGCTGAGGTCCCAGACGACGCGCGCGCCGGCCTCGCGGGCGCAGCGGGTCACCGCTGCCAGGTCGTAGCGCTCGCCGCTGCGGTAGTGGACGTGGGTGAGCAGCACCAGGTTGGTATCGTCGCCGATCCGCGTTTCCACTTCGCCGCGCGGCACGATATCCAGCTCGAGTCCGAGCAGCTCGGCTACGCCGCTGGCGATGTGCAAGTCGGTATGAAAATTGCCGGACTCGGACAGCAATTTCGGCCGGTCGGAGAGCCTCGCGGCGGCCACCAGCAGCTTGAACAGGTTGACCGAGGTCGAATCGGCGACCAGCACCTCATTGGGCCGCGCGCCGAGCAGCGGCGCGAGCCGCGCGCCGACCCGCTGCGACGCCTCGATCCAGCCGTGCGCGTTCCAGCCGCGGATCAGCGAATTGCCCCATTCGCGCTCGACCAGTTGCTCGAGCCTGGGAACCGTCGTCTGCGGCAGCGGCCCCAGCGAATTGCCGTCGAGATAGATCACGCCTTCGGGGAGGCGGAAGCGGTCGCGCAGGTGGCGCAGCGGGTCGGCGGCATCGCGCGCGCGGGCGTCTTCCAGCCTCATCGCCCGAACGCTTGCTCGATCGCCACCACCGCCCTCGCCCAGGCAGGGGTTTCCGGTGCGATCAGCTCGACATGACCTTGGCCCGGGATGACGACACTCTCGATGGTGTCGCCGGCAGCCTGCATCGTCCGGCGATAGTCCGCTGCGAAATTGATCGGGATGATGCGGTCGGAAGCGCCGTTGATCAGCGATTGCGGCACGCCGATCGGCGCGAGGCGCGGCAGCGATCTTTGCCGGGCGCCGCCGGCCAGCACTTTTTCCACCACCTCGCGGCCGCAGCCCTGGTCCTCGCGCAGCGCCTGCTCGAGGTCCTGGAGGCCGCCAAGGCTGATCGCGTGGTGGATGGCCAGCGGGTTGGCGGGCGGGGGCGAGAGCCGCGGTCGCGCGGCGAGCCACAGAGCGAGGTGGCCGCCGGCCGAATGGCCGATCGTTACCACCCGCGCGAGGTCGAGGCGATGGCTGGGGCCGTGTTCGCGCAGGGCATCGGCGGCCGCTGCGACATCGTCGAACATGCCCTGGTAGGGCGGCTCGAGCCGGTCGACTCCGCGATACTCCACGTTCCAGACCGCATATCCGCGCCGGCGCAAATCGTCGGCGATCCAGTTCATGATGTCGCGTTCGGCGATCGCGGTTTGCCAGCAGCCGCCATGGACCATCAGCACCGTTCGATGCGGTCCGGCGTCGGCAGGGAGCCACAAGTCGACGACCTGTAATGGATCGCTGCCGTAGCTGATGGTGCGATCCGGGGAAGGGCGCGGCCGTTGCAGCAGGTCCGGCCAGGTCATGAGGGCCGGCACACCTTGTTCGCTCGCTGTCACACCGCAAGCGGCTAGAGCGACTGAAAGGGCAAGCGCAAGAAAGTTGGGGCGCACTGCCGGGGGATAGAACAGTGCGCCCCCAGGGAGAAGGTCAGCGGCAGCGGGGCAGCTGGGGCCGCCAGGGAGCGCTGAACTGCTGGCGGTGGAGCACGCACAAGGCGAGCCCGATCTCGTCCAGCAGCTTGCGAAGTTGCTTTATCATGGTTGTCACTCCTTCAGGTCGTCGCGCCGAACGACAAAGCGGTGATCGCGAACGAGCTGGCGAGCGCAATCAACTGGTGGGTGGTGCCGTCCCACTCCGCGAAGCGGCCGAGCCGCCGGCCGATGCCGGCCACGGCGCGGTCGATCGCATCGCCCAGCCCCTGGTGATGATCGACCCACAGACGGTCGAGGATTTCGTCGCGCATCTTTCGATTCCTTTCTTCGATCTCGATGCCAATGATGTGCGCTTCCAGGCTCTTTGCCGCCAACGAAAGGATCGACAACAGCAATAAGCACAACTTATAGGATAGGCGCATGCGCCGCCTGCCTCCGCTCGCTGCCGTTCGGGTGTTTGAATGCGCCGCGCGTCACCAGAACTTTACCGCCGCCGCGGGCGAGCTGGGCATGACCCAGGCCGCGGTCAGCTATCAAGTCCGCTTGTTGGAGGAACGGCTTGGCCTGCCCTTGTTCGCGCGCAGCAAGGGACGGGTCAGCCTCACCGACGCCGGCCGCCGCGCCGCGCCTTTGGTGTCGACCGGTTTCGACCACATCGCCGACGCGTTCGCCGCGATTCTGGCCGAGGACAGCCAGGTGCTGGCGATCAGCACCAGCCAGACCTTCGCCTCGAACTGGCTGGCGCCGCGATTGGGCGCGTTCCAGATCGAGCGGCCCGAGCTGGCGGTGCGCCTCTTGACCGACAATCGGTTGGTCGATTTCGCCCGCGAGGAGATCGACGTCGCGGTGCGCAGCACCTCCCGGCCGCCCGACTGGCCCGGCCTCAAGGCCCATTTCCTGTTCCGGCTGCATTCGACACCCTTGGGCTCGCCCGAATGCCTCCGCCGCTACCATGTCGAGCATCCCGCCGATCTGCTCGGCGCACCGCGCCTCAGCCAGGACGATCATTGGTGGGCGGACTGGTTCGCGGCGGCCGGCGTCGAGCTGCCCGCGCCGCCGGCGCCGACCGGGATCCGTTTCGATACCCAGGCGATGGAAGGCAATGCCGCCTTGGCTGGCGCCGGCTTCTCGATGTTGACGCCGATGTATTGGCGCAGCGAGCTCGATAGCGGCCGGCTGGTCCAGCCGTTCGAGCTGATCAGCTACGAGGGCCCGAATTTCTGGCTGGTCTATCCTGACTACAAGCGTAACCAGCCCAAGATCGCCGCCTTCCGCGAGTGGCTGCTCGCGGCGATGCGCGAGGCGGCGGCAGGCGAGCCGGCCCTGGCGTTCACCCCGCCGGTGCAGCACGATTGAGCCCCTCTCGCCTCGCCGAATCGCGCTTGCTAACGAGCGTCCATGAGTGACGAGTTCGACCAGGTTGTCGAGGCGCCGTTCGATGCCGCGCTCGAGCAACGCTACCTGGTCTACGCGCTCTCGACGATCACCGCCCGCTCGCTGCCCGACCTGCGCGATGGCCTAAAGCCGGTCCACCGCCGCCTGCTGTGGGCGATGCGGCTGCTCCGGCTCGACCCGGCGGCCGGCTACAAGAAGTGCGCGCGGGTGGTCGGCGACGTGATCGGCAAGTTTCATCCGCACGGCGACCAGTCGGTCTATGACGCGATGGTCCGGCTCGCCCAGGATTTCTCGCTGCGCTACCCTCTGGTCGACGGCCAGGGCAATTTCGGCAATGTCGACGGCGATTACGCCGCGGCGATGCGGTACACCGAGGCGCGGCTCACGCCGGCGGCGGACGATTTGATGGCCGGGCTCGACCAGGGCACGGTCGATTTCCGCACCACCTATAACGGCGAGGAAGAAGAGCCCGAAGTGTTTCCGGGCCTGTTCCCCAATCTGCTCGCCAACGGCGCCAGCGGCATCGCGGTCGGCATGGCGACCGCCATTCCGCCGCACAACGTCGCCGAGCTGATCGACGCGGCGGTTCGGTTGATCGATACGCCGCGCCTCGATGGGGCAGCGCTGATCGAGCAGGTGCGCGGTCCCGATTTTCCGACCGGCGGCATCATCGTCGACACCGCCGAGACGATCGCCGCCGCTTATGCCGGCGGCCGCGGCGCCTTCCGGGTTCGGGCCCGCTGGCACGTCGAAAAAGCGGCGCAGGGGTTGTGGAGCGCGGTCGTCACCGAGATTTCCTATCAGGTGCCGAAATCGAAACTGATCGAGCAGATCGCCTTGTTGGTCACCGAGCGAAAGCTGCCGATTCTTGCCGACGTGCTCGACGAATCCGCCGAGGAAATCCGTATCGTGCTGGAGCCGCGCAGCCGCACGGTCGATCCGCAGCTGCTGATGGAAAGCCTGTTCCGGCTGACCGACCTCGAGGTCCGCATCCCGCTCAATCTCAACGTGCTCGATGCCGGTCACGTGCCGCGGGTCATGGGCCTGAAGCCGGTGCTGGCGCAGTGGCTGACCTTCCAGTTCGAGGTGCTGGTGCGCCGGTCGCGCCACCGCATCGGCCGCATCGACGACCGTCTCGAGCTGCTTGAGGGCTTCCTTGTCGCTTTCCTCAATCTCGACCGGGTGATCCAGATCATCCGCAGCGAAGACGAGCCCAAGCCGGTGATGATCGCCGAGTTCGCCTTGAGCGACCGCCAGGCCGAGGCGATCCTCAATATGCGTCTGCGCAACCTGCGCCGGCTCGAGGAAATGCAGTTGCGCAGCGAGCGCGACCTGCTCGTCGCCGAGCGCGAGGAATTGCAGAAACTGGTCGATTCACCCGCCCGCCAACGCACGCGGCTGAAGAAGGACTTGACGGCGCTGAAGGCCCGTTACGGACCCGGCACGTCCCTCGGCCGTCGCCGCACCAGCTTCGAGCAACCGCCGCCGCCGCGCGACGTGCCGCTGGAGGCGATGATCGAGCGCGAGCCGATCAGCGTCATCATGTCCAGCCGCGGCTGGATCCGCGCGATGAAAGGCCATGTCGAACTGTCCAACCCGGAGGCGCTCAAGTTCAAGGAAGGCGACACCTCGCAGTTCTTCTTTCACGCCTTCACCACCGACAAGCTGCTGCTCGCCTCCAGTAGCGGCCGCTTCTACACGCTTGCCGCCGATCGCCTGCCAGGCGGCCGCGGCTTCGGCGAGCCGGTCAAGCTCTTGGTCGACATGGAAGGCGAGGGGGTGGCGCTGTTTCGCGCCGCCAGTGCCGAACGGCTGCTGCTCGCCTCTTCCGACGGGCGCGGCTTCGTCACCCGGGCGGCATCGGCCATCGCCGAAACCCGCAAGGGCAAGCAGGTGGTCAATCTGCGCGCCGGCGCCCGGCTGCAGGTGGCAAGGCCGATCCGCCCCGGCGACGATCACCTTGCGGTGGTTGGAGAAAATCGCAAGCTGCTGATCTTCCCGCTGGCCGAATTGCCGGAAATGGGGCGCGGTCAGGGCGTGCAGCTGCAACGCTATCGCGGCGGCGGCCTGTCCGATGCCACCAGTCTCCGGCTGGCCGACGGCCTGTCCTGGCCAATGGGCGGCGAAAGCGGCCGCACCCGCACCGAGACCGGCCTCTTGCCCTGGCTCGGCAACCGCGCCGGCGCGGGACGGCCGGCACCGCAAGGTTTTCCGCGCAGCAACCGCTTCAGTTGACGGGAAAATAGCCGAAAAGCCGCGGGTCCGCGGCAAGATTGCCTTAACCCTGTTCCTTTACGACCTCCTGCCATGCGGTCGGCCACGCAACGCAAGGGCAAGGCGCGGTCGGCGACCGCGTCTGAAGCGGTCGCCGGCGAGGTCGGCCGCCTGCTCCGCCAGGCCCGGCAAAGCTATCTCGATGCGCTGCAGGCCGCGGCGGTGATGATCACTCTGGCCGAGCCCGAGCCCTTCATCGAGTGCGCCAATGAAGGCTTTCGGTCGATCGCCGAGTTCGATGAACGGCTCGAAGAGCGGCGCATCGCCAAAGTGCCGCTGCTTGCCGCGGGCCCGATCGGACGCAGGCTGGCAGCGTTCCTGGCGTCGGAAGATCCGGCGTTCCAGTTCGAAACCGCCGATGGGCGCAGCATCGCCGGGCGTCATTTCACGGTCCGCATAGCCCGGCTCTCCCACCTTCCCGGCCAGCCGCGCCGCATCCTGATCACTTTGGTCGATCGCACCGCCCAGGTCGAGACCGAACGCAGCCTGCGCTCGGAAATGATGCGCGACAGCCTCACTGGCCTGCCCAATCGCTTCGCCTTCAACGAGCGGGTGGATGCCGTGCTTGCCGAGCCCTCGTTCCGGGAAGGCAGCTATGCCGTGCTGGCGGTCGACATGACCCGCTTCAGCCGGGTCAACGAATGCATGGGCGCGCTGGCTGGCGACGAGCTGTTGATCACCTTCGCCCGCCGGCTGGTGTCGGCCTTGCGCCCAACCGACATGCTGGCACGCACCTCCGGCGATGAATTCGGTATCCTGATGCGGCTCGAGCGCGGCCTTGCTGACGCTTTGCGCGCCGCCGAGCGCATCAAGGCGGTGCTGACCTTGCCGTTCCGCTTGTCCGAGCTCGAGATCCGCGTCGACTGCGCGATCGGCTGCGCGGTGCTCAATCGCGGCGTCACCAGCGCCGACGAAGTCCTGCGCAACGCCCAGTTCGCTCTGAAGCGGGCAAAGAAGAGCGGCCTCACCCAGGTCTACGAACCGATCCAGGCCGCAGCCGTGCGCCGGCGTTTCAGCATCGAGACCGAGCTGCGTTGCGCGATCGAGGCCGACGCCTTGACGCTGGCCTACCAGCCACTGATCGAGCTCGAGACCGGCCGCCTCGCCGGCTTCGAAGCTTTGGCCCGCTGGCAGCATGACGGGGAACCGATCCCGCCGTCGGAATTCATCCCGGTCGCCGAGGAATCGGGGCTGATCGTCCAGCTTGGCCGCTGGGCGCTCGAAACCGCTGCCCGGACCTTCAGCGAATGGGACCGGCGCGCGGGTTGCGAGCTTCCCCTCAATCTCAGCGTCAATCTCTCGCCGATCCAGATCAGTCGCGACGACATCGCCGCCGCCGTCTCGGGCGCACTGGCCCATTCGGGATTGGCGGGAGAGCGTCTGACGGTCGAGCTGACCGAAAGCGCGATCATCCACGATCCCGACCGGGTCGCGACCGCGCTCGACGCCTTGAGGAGATTCGATGTCCGGGTCGCGATGGACGATTTCGGCACCGGCTTCACTTCGCTGTCGATGTTGCAGAAGCTGCCGATCGACTTGCTGAAGATCGACCGCTCGTTTGTCGGCGCCCTGCTCAAGGACGGCGATTCCACCGCGATCGTGCGCGCCATCCTGTCGCTGGCCCGCGCGCTCGGCATGCAGACCACGGCCGAGGGGGTCGATTGCCCGGATCTCGCGGAAATGCTCACCGAGTTGGGTTGCACTTACGGCCAGGGGTTTCATTTCTCCGGCCCGCTGGCCCCCGACGAGGCTTTCGACTTCGCGTTGGCGCGGCGCGGCTAATCCACCGCTGGTGCAGCCGCCAGCGCCCGCTCGACGTGGCGGCGGGCGAGCGCGCGCACCTGTTCGCGCTCGCGCGGAAAACCCGATCGCACCCACTCCCGCTCGATCGCCTGCATCGTCGCGGCGACGATTGGGCCGGGCTCGAGTCCCATCGCGATCAACTCGCCGCCGCGGATCGGCAGCGCCGGACGCTTCCAGTCGCGTAACGCCGCTAGGTCGGCGCCATGCTCTTCTTCGCTGAGCAGGAAGCGGTCGACCGCGCTCTCGCTGCCGATCTCCCAGGCCAGCACCTCCGGAGAATCGAGCCGGCGCTCGGCCGCGGCCTCGAGCCGCCGTGCCTGCCTTTTTGACAGCCGCAGCCGCGCCGCGATCGCAGCGGCCAGCACGGGATCGGCCGGCAGCAGGGCGGCGAGTCGCCGGATCGGGTCGGGCGCGATGCCGGCCCTGCGCTCGGCTGCTCCTAGCTGCGCCAGCGTCCTGGCCTCCACTATTTCGGGAAGCACCGGCTTGAAGATGCCGCGCCCGATCATCAGCCGCACCGTCGGCACCGGGTCATCGGCCGCCAGCAGCTTGAGCAACTCGTCGCTGATCCGCTCGCGCGACAGCGCCATCAGGTCGTTGGCGCGCGCCGCGCACGCTTTCAGCCCGGCCGGATCGGGGGCGCCGGCGCCGAAGCGAGCATGGAAGCGGAAGAAACGCAGGATGCGAAGATGGTCTTCGGCAATGCGCTGCAGCGGATCGCCGATGAAGCGGACGCGCCGCGCCTCCAGGTCGGCGCAACCGCCGAAATAATCGAACAATAGGCCGCTGACCGGGTCGGCGCCGAGCGCGTTGATGGTGAAATCGCGCCGCGCCGCGTCCTCGCGCCAATCGTCGGTAAAGGCGATGGTCGCGCGCCGTCCGTCGGTCGTGACGTCGCGTCGCAAGGTGGTCACTTCGACCGGGCGGCCGCGGATCACCGCCGTGACGGTGCCGTGGTCGAGGCCGGTCGGCACGGCCTTGATCCTGGCCTTGTCCAGCCGCGCCATCACCTCCAGCGGCGGCAGCCTGGTGGCGAGATCCACGTCGCTGACGTCGAGTCCGAGCAGGGAGTCGCGCACGCAGCCGCCGATATAGCGGGTCATGCCGCCTGCCGCATCGAGCGCACGCAGCAGCCGGCTCATGCCCGGGCGCTGCTGCCAGCGGGCTTGCGGCAGCTTCATGCCGAACCCCGGGCCTTCGGCTCGCCGGGCGCCAGCATCCGGCCGAGATTGACGATCATCGCCGCGGTCGCGCCCCAGATGCGGCGATCCTGCCATTCTATCTCGTAATAGCTGCGAGGGCGCCCCCGCCACTCGCGCGAGCGCACCTGGTGGTGCACGGGATCGAGCAAATAATCGAGCGGCGCCTCGAACACGGCTTCCACCTCGTCGGGATGCGGCGCCAGCTCTAGCCCGGGGGGCACTATCCCGACCACCGGCGTCACCGCAAAGCCGGTACCGGTGATATAGCAGTCAGCGGGGCCGATCACGTCGACTGTGCCGCGCGGCAAGCCGATCTCCTCCTCGGCCTCGCGCAGCGCCGCCGCCACCGGCCCATCGTCCTCCGGGTCGATCCGCCCGCCCGGGAAGCTGATCTGGCCGGGATGACGGCGCATCCTTTGCGGCCGCACGGTCAGGATCAGGCCGGGGCGGGGACGGTCGACGATCGGCACAAGCACGGCGGCCGGCACCGGCCCTTCCTCGAGTTCGAGCGCGTCGCCGGCGATCAGCTCGACCTCGTGCCGCCGGCCAAGCGCCGCGCGCAGCGTGGCGGCGAGGCTCATTGGCACGGTTCCAGCGCAAAGAAGCGGCCGCCGCTCCACAGCCCGACCTTTGGATCGGTCGCACCAGCCTCGGTTAGCGCCAGTTCCGCCAGCTCGTAATAAAGCGGCCGCGCGATGCGGGCATCGAGCCCGTTGCGGACCGCGAGATAGGGGCGCGGGCCGTTCGGGCCTTGTTCACAGCGCAATGGATGCTCGGGGCCGGCGAACACCGTCTCGCCGCTGTTCAGCCGGAAAGCGAGCGAGCGGCCGCGCTTATTCCCCTCGCTCTTCAGCTCGACCGCGACGAAGGGCGCGTCCTCGACTTCGATTTCCAGTTTCTCCACCGGCGTAACCAGCACGAATCGTCCGTCCGGCTCGCGGCGCAGGATGGAAGCGAACAGGCGCACCATTTCCGGCCGCTCGATCGGCCGGCTTTCGTGGAACCAGCGGCCGTCGCGCGCGATCCGCATCTGGCTGTGACCGCAGTGCGGCGGATCCCAGCGCTCGACCGGCGGCCGCTTGCGTGCGGCGGCGAGCCGGGCGAGCTGTGCCAGGTCGAGCCGATTCCACTCTTCCGCAAGCGGTTGGACTGACATGGCCGCTTCTCTAGTCGGCGGCTGGCCAGCCGCAAAGCATGCGGCTATCGCGCCGCGCCATGGAGTTCGAGGGCCCGCGGACCGCGATCGTAACGGGCGGGGCGCGGCGGATCGGCGCGGCGCTTTGCCGGGCGCTCGCCGCCGACGGCTGGCACCTGCTCATCCATTGTCACCGCTCGGTCGCGGAGGCGCAGGCGCTCGCCGCCGAGCTGGTCAATGCGCGGACGGTCGCGGCCGATCTTGCCGATCCGCAGGCAACGGATCGCATCTTGGGCGGTCTCGAAGGTCTGCCGCCGCCGCGGCTGCTCATCAACAACGCCTCTTTGTTTGTCCACGACGATGCGCGCAGTTTCACCGTCCCTGGCTGGGATGCCCATCTCGACGTCAACCTGCGCGCGCCGGCCTTGCTCAGCCGCGCCTTCGCCGATCGGGTCGGCGACGGACCGGGCCTGATCGTCAACCTGCTCGACGCCAAGCTGGCGGCGCCCAATCCCGATTTCTTCACCTACACCGTCTCCAAGATCGGCCTCGCCGGCCTGACCGAGCTTTGCGCCCGGGCGTTCGCGCCGGCGCTGCGCGTCTGCGCCATCGCTCCGGCCGTGACGCTTGTCTCCGGGCCGCAGAGCCGCGCCAATTTCGAGCGTGCGCACAAGCTCAATCCGCTCGGTCGCGGCGTCGACGTCGACGAAATCGTCGCCGCCTTGCGCTTCATTGTCGCGACGCCGACGCTGACCGGCCAGACGATCCTGCTCGATGCCGGCCAGCGCTTTCTCTCGCTGCCGCGCGACGTCCAGTTTCTTTAAGGAGGCATGATGGAAAGGTCGGCGCTCGACGGGCTGGTCCCCGCCAATCTGACCCCGAAGACCCGCAAGATCGTGCTCGAGGATTATCAGCTCGAGCTCGACATCGGCTTCCACGATTTCGAGATCGGCAACAAGCAGAGGCTGCTGGTCACGGTCGAGGCCTGGGTCGACGAAAGCTGCTTTCCGCGCGACGACCGCGCCGAACAGGCCTGGGATTATGATTTCCTGCGCAGCGAGATTGCGGCGCTGACTTCGCAGCGGCGGTTCAACCTCCAGGAAACGCTGGCCCGCGAAATATACGATATGGTGGCGGCGCGCCGCGGCGTGACCGCGCTTCGCGTCTCGACCCGCAAGCCGGATATCTATGCCGATTGCGCCGGCGTCGGTGTCGAGCTCGCTTCCTTCTAGTCAGCCACAGCTACGCGCTGCCGCCGGCAGGGGCCGAGCCGCTCGAGGAACAGCCGGTAGTCGCGCGTGATCGCCGCCGCTTCCCTTGCGGAGGCCTCGGCGATGCTGCTCGTCGGTAGCGAGCCGGGCAAAAAGCACGCGAGCCGGTACCACAAGAGAGTTTCCGGCCGTGGCGTAGCCGCCGCCTCGTCGACCATCTCGCCGAGTGCGACCGACCATTTCGGCTCCTCGCCCGGGCGGCGCAGCACGGTAAGCGAAACCGGGCGCGAGTCGTGAGTCTCGAGGAAGACCTGGGTTTCGCTCTCGCCCGGCAGCGAACCGGTGACATGGAAGGCGCGGCCGGCGCCGGTGATTCGCGGCGGCGAATCGGGTGCCAGCACCTCGCGCACGATCTCGCGAACTATCGCCGCTGTTGCCGGATCGAAGGCGACCATCGAGTCGCGGGCGACCAGCCGCAGCTCGCCGGGCCGTCCCGCCACCGGCGCCGCCAGCACCAGATATTCGCTGCGCCGCCGCGGCGGCTGCGCCCGGCCGCGGCCGTCGACAGGCAGGTCGGCCAGCCAGGAGACGCGGACAGGCGTGTCGGGGGCGCCTCGAACCAGCGCCATCGCCTCAGCTTCGAACAGGAAGCGGCGAAAACCGGGCGGCGGCGGGCCGGCTTCCCGGGGCGAAAGCAGCGTCGCCCGCGCGATTCGCACGTGCGCAATCACCGGCGCCGCCAGCGCCAGGTCGGCAAGGTCTGCAAAAGTGTGGAAAGGCGGCGATTCGGGCGCCTGGGATGAAGCGGCGGAGGAAATGGCCAGCAGCATCGAGGCAAGGATGAGGGAGGGACGCATACACGCTCCGGCAGGGATTTTCCCTCTGGCTAGGCGCCCGCAAATGAATCGTCCATGGCTGGGATTCGGCTTTGGGAGGGGCCTGCGCGACGGGCATTGCCAGTGTTTCGCGGGCGCTATAGAGACGCCAGCCGCATCCATGGTCGTAACATGGATGAACCGAATAGAGGTCCGCTGCGTTCTCACTGTCGGACCCGCCAGGAAGGGAGCGCGACTCGCTGCATGTCCTTCGTTGATCAGAGAATGACCGCGGGGCGAATCTGGGCGATCCTTCTGGTCGCCATCCTCCACGTAATGCTCGGCTACGCCCTCGTCACCGGCCTCGCTTACCAGGCAGTGAAGCAACTGCGCGAGGACATGAAGGCTTTCGACGTCGAGGAGCCGCCGCCGCCGCCCGAAGAGCCGCCGCCTCCGCCCAAGCAGGAGATCATCCCGCCGCCGATTACCGCGCCGCCGCCGCTGGTTCGCACCCTGCCGCCGCCGCCGTCTCCGATCCTGGCGCCGCCGCCGATGCCGGTGCCGCCGCCGATCACGGTCGCGCCGCCGCCGCCGCCGGCGCCGCCGCGCACCGTCGAGCCGGCTCGCGCCCGGGCCAACCTTTCGTCCTACGTTTCCAACGACGACTATCCCGCGTCGGCGATTCGCAACGAGGAATCGGGGACCACCGGCTTCCGGCTGACCGTCGGGCCCGCCGGCCGCGTCACCAATTGCGTGATCACCTCATCGAGCGGGTCTGCGTCGCTCGATTCCACCACCTGCCGCCTGATGCGCAGCCGGGCGCGGTTCACGCCGGCGCGCGACCAGTTCGGCCAGCCGACAACCGATTCCGTCAGCAACAGGATTACCTGGCGGCTGGTTGACCAATAAGGCGCATTTCCCGTTCAATTTTTGCATGAGAAGGAACTAGGATAATGGCAGCACCAGCAGCACCAGAAGCCGCCAACGCAGCCGCCGCCGCCCCGGCAGCAGCGCCAGTCGCAGCCCCGGTCGCCGCCCCGGCAGGAGAAGCCGCGGGAGGCGCAGCCGATTTCGGCTTCGTTTCGGCACTCCAGGAGGGCGGCGTCATTGCCTGGGCGACCGTGGCCATCCTGGTGATCATGTCGGTCGGCTCATGGTACATCTTCTTCGTCAAGCTGATCGACCAGCAGAAGATCATCCGCGAAGGCCGGCGCGCGCGCACCTCGTTCTGGGCATCGGCCAATCTGCGTGAAGCCGCCAACAAGCTCGACAAGAACGGCGCCTACCGCCAGGTCGTCGACGACGGCATGGTGGCGCAGGAGCAGCACACCAAGCTGACCGATCCGGTCGACCAGCATGACTGGATGATGGGTTCGCTGGCGCGCAGCCAGGGTGCGATCTCGTCCAAGCTGTCGACTGGGCTGGCCTTCCTCGCCACCGTCGGTTCGACCGCGCCGTTCGTCGGCCTGTTCGGCACCGTCGTCGGCATCTATCGCGCGCTGATCAAGATCGGCATGGCCGGCCAGGCCTCGATCGACACCGTCGCCGGCCCGGTCGGCGAGGCGCTGATCATGACCGCGCTCGGCCTTGCCGTGGCGGTGCCGGCGGTGATGCAGTACAACTGGCTGATGCGCCGCAACAAGGCGATCATGGAAGAGCTGGCGCGGTTCGCCAACGATCTGCACGGCTACATGGTCTCCGGCGGCAGCGTCCGTCCGGCAAGCGCCACCGCGCGCGCCGGTGCGTCCGCAGCGGCATCGCGCCCGGCCGCCAGCACGGGTGGCGCAGCGACGACCGGTGGCGCGGCCACCACCAGCGGCGTCAAGGCATGAGGTTGATGGCGGTGGCCTTGGCCACCGCCGTCCATCTCCGACGGGAATTGGGAGCCTAGACCATGTCAATGCAGGTCGGCGAATCGGGCGAAGGCGCCGAAGAAACACCGATGTCCGACATCAACACGACGCCGCTGGTCGACGTCATGCTGGTGCTGTTGATCATCTTTCTGATCACGATTCCCGTCGTGTTGCAGTCGGTTCCGGTCCAATTGCCCAAGGTCGAATATGAGATCACCACGACCAAGCCGGAGAACGTCAATCTCTCGGTGCGGGCGGTGAACGGCCAGTGCGAAGTCTATTGGGACCTGCAGCGGATGAACTCCACGGAGCTGGTAAATCGCGCCGTTGCCGAGCTCGAAGCCCAGATCCGCGCTATCGGCGGGGTCGAGAATCTTACCGAGGAAAATATGCCCGAGGCGCATATCCGCGGCGACATCAATACCCCGTACCG
>JBQTJR010000168.1:0-3020 GCA_052386895.1 Sphingosinicella sp. | reverse complement strand
TAGGGCATCGGATAGGAATAGCCGCCGATGCCGCCATAGGCGAAGGTGGAGGTTTCCTCGATCCGCTCGCCGAGCCAGAGGATGGTGTCGAGCCAGGCGCGCTCGCGGCCGTGGAGGGCGTTGCGATCGAGCGCGCGCAGCCGCGGCAGATGATCGAACAGCGGCTTGTAGATCCCGAGCTTGCCGGCCGGGGAGACGTCGGCGAGGCGCGAGGAGAGGAAAGCGAGCTCGCCGCGATCGAGGCCGAGGCCGGTCGCCATCTCCGGCGAGGTGCGCAGCATGCCTTCGAAGATGCTGTCGTAGAGCGCGCGGGCGTCGGCGGGACCGGAACGCGGCCCCATTCCCGCGCAGCCGGAGAGCGCCCCGGAGAGCGCCACCGCGCCGGCGGCGCTCGAGCCAAGCAGGAAGCGGCGGCGGTCGAGCGTGAGTTTCATGTCAGGCAGCCTTTTCGCTGAGCGCCTTGGCGGCAATGTCCGGCGCTGCGTCGATCACCTTCAGATAGGCGCGTACGGCCGGCGGCGGCATGTGTCGCCCGATTTCGTACTGGCGGATGCAAGCGAGCGGGATTCCGTAGGTGCGGGCGAAACCCTCCTGGCTGAGGCCGAGCCGGTGGCGAAGCATGCGGATACGGCGCCCCATGTGCGCGCGCTCGAGCCCGGCGACGCTGACATCGAAATCCTCCGGATCATTCGGGTCTGCGGGAATGGCGACGATAGTCTCTTTGTTCACTCGCATTGCTCAGTCGATCGGCATATATGTGATTCACATAGGTCGCGCAAGCCGGAACGAAAGCTCTATCGCGCCCTATGAACCCGTCCGCGTGCCATCACGAACTGCATGTCCCTGAGCACGCCCACATCGGCGAGCGGGTCGCCGCGCACCGCGACGATGTCGGCGCTGCGGCCCGGCTGGATGGTGCCGATCTCGCTCGCCAGGCCGAGCAGCTCGGCGGCGTTGACCGTCGCCGCGACGATCGCCGCCATTGGCGTCATGCCGTGCTGCACCATCAGCAGGAATTCGTCGGCGTTTCGACCGTGCATCGAAACGCCGGCGTCGGTGCCGAACGCGATCCGCACCCCGGCCGGGAAGGCGCGCTGCACGTTGCGGCCGGTGATCGAGATGCGCCACTCGATCTTCTCGCGCACCGCCGGCGCGTAGGCGTTGGGGTTGGCGCGCAGCCGCTCGATATAGCCGTTCACCGTCGACAGGGTCGGGACGAGGAAAGCGCGGGTCTGGCGAAACAGCCGCAGGCTCTCGTCGTCGATCAATGTGCCGTGCTCGATCGAATCGGCGCCGGCGCGCAGCGCCAGGTTGATGCCGTCGGCGCCATGGGCGTGGACCGCCACCTTCTTGCCGTAGAGGTGCGCCGTCTCGATCAGCGCCCGCGCCTCGTCTTCGAACATCTGCGCACCGAGGCCGAGGCCGATGCGGCTGTTGACCCCGCCGGTGGTGGCGATCTTGATCACGTCGACGCCGCGCGCGACCTGGCGGCGGACGGCGCGGCGGCAATCGTCCGGCCCGTCGCAGGTGCTCCCTATTCGCAGCAGCTCGTCGTGGAATTGCTCGCGAACGCCGAGCGTCGGGTCCATGTGGCCGGTGCTCGCCGAGATCGAGGTGCCGGCGTCGATGATGCGCGGCCCGATCGCCCAGCCGCGGGCGATCGCGTCCCTGAGGGCGAGCGTCACCCCGTTGTCGTCGCCAAGGTTGCGCACGGTGGTGAAGCCGGCGTCCAATGTCTTGCGCGCGTTCCACGCGGCCTCGAAGGCGCGCAGCGGCACGTTCTCGGTGAAGTCGGCAAGCTGGCGTTCGACCCCGGCGCGGTCGGTGACCAGGTGGACGTGCGAATCGATCAGCCCCGGCAGCACGAAGCTCTGCGACAGGTCGATCAGCCGCGCCCCGGCCGGCGCCGGCGTAAAGCCGTCCTGCACCGCCTCGATGCGGCCGCCCGCGACGACGATCGTCGCCTGTCGCCGCGGCGGCTGGCCCGGCCGGTCGAGCAGGGTGCCGGCGTGGATGTAGATGCGCTCGACGGTGGCCGGCGCCGGCGTGACCGGCGCAGCGGTCGCCGGCGGATTGTCCGGGGTTTGCGGGACGGCGGCGGCCGGGACCAGCAGGGCGAGCAGCAGAACCGGGAAGCGCATCAGCGGTCTCCTCGAGGCCGTCGCCTAGACCAGGATCGACTTTGGCGGAATCGCCAAAGTCGTGAATCCTGGTCTCAGATATTTGCGAGAGCCTGATTCACGTCGCCGGCAATCGCCCTCGGCGGCCCGTCAACCGGCGACGATCAGGCTCTAGTCGCTCTGCCGGCGCTCGCCAACCTTGGCCGCGTTGTTGCCGTGCCGCCACAGCGCGCGAGACTTATCCCTGCGTCGCGCATGTATGCCTTGCCGGCCGCGCCGACACCGTCCTAGGCTGGCAGGAGATTTCGCGTCCAAAACATCTGGGGGACATCATGCGCCGTCACCGCAAGCCGATTCTGCTCGCCACCGCGTCGATCATCGCCGCCACGCTCGCCACCGTCACGCCGGCCTCTGCCCAGACTCAGCCTGACCAGGAAGAGCCGCCGATCGTCGTCACCGCCACCCTGCGCGAGACGTCGCTGCTCGAGGTTCCTTTCTCGGTCAACGCCCAGACCGAGGAGGACATCCAGCGGTCCGGCGCCGGCAATATCGAGGATCTGTCGCGCAACGTCGCCGGCCTCTCGATCCAGAATCTCGGGCCCGGCCAGAGCCAGGTCTCGGTCCGCGGCGTTTCCGCCGGCCAGGTCGTGCGCGACCAGCCGGGCGTCAAGGAGCAGGTCGGCGTCTATCTCGACGATTCGGTCATCTCGCTGTCGCTGTTCACGCCCGATGTCGACCTGTTCGATCTGAACCGGCTCGAGACCCTGCGTGGGCCGCAGGGCACCCTGTTCGGCTCGGGCTCGGTCGGCGGCACCATCCGCTACATCACCAACCAGCCCGCTCTCGGCCGCTTCGAGGCGATGGTCGAGGGCAACCTCAACATGGTCGACGAAGACGATA
>JBQTJR010000167.1:0-3507 GCA_052386895.1 Sphingosinicella sp. | reverse complement strand
CCGGCACAAAGCCATCAGCGCCTCGACGCCGGCTTCGCCGGTGGCGAAGAAGATTTCGACGCCGCCGACCGCGAGCAGGGTGCCGGCAAGCGCGGCGGCGAAGGCGTGGCCCTGGGTCGGCAGCGTGCCCGCGGCTTCGAGCCGCCGCCACGCCGCGACCATCGCCTCATCGCCGCAGAACAGAGCGAGCGGGATGGCGCCGGACGCGCCAACGGCCGGTTCGTCCGCGGCCGGGAGCAGAGGCGAAGCGGCGCGCTCGCCGCCGCCAAAGTCCGTGGGAGAGTGCTGGAACATCGAACCGATCGCCCTGGCGACCGCGATAGCGCCAGGGTGTTGCTGATTGTTTGACGAGGACGCATTGCCTGTTCAGGAACGTGGCTGGAGGAACCGAGGGATGTCGGCGAAAGGCATCGATCTCATTCTGCGTGCCGCCTGCTTCGCGGCCGACAAGCACCGATCGCAACGGCGTAAGGATGCCGCCGCGTCGCCCTACATCAACCACCCGCTCGATTTGGCGCACATCCTCGCCGCCGACGGTGGAATTTCGGACGCAAATGTGATCGCCGCCGCCTTGCTGCACGACACGGTCGAGGACACCGAGACGACGCTGGAAGAGCTGACCGGTGCCTTTGGCCCAAAGATTGCCGCGATCGTCGCCGAAGTGACCGACGACAAGACGTTGCCGTCAAGGGAACGCAAGCGCCTGCAGGTGGTGAAGGCTTCGTCCAAATCGCCGGAAGCGAAGCTGGTAAAGCTGGCCGACAAGATCGCAAACCTGCGCGACCTGGCAATTTCGCCGCCGGAAAGCTGGGACGACAAGAGGCGGCGCGCCTATGCCCGCTGGGCGAAACGGGTCGTGGCCGGACTACGCGGATCGAACGGCAGGCTGGAGACGGCTTTCGACCAGGCCCATGCCCAGGCGCTGGCTGCACTCAGGCCTCGGCGCGCACCCCCGCGACGATCCGCTCGGCCTCGGCGAACAGCTCCGCATCGACTCTAGCGCCCGAAGCGGCGGCATTCTCCTCGACCTGCTGCGGGCGCGAGGCGCCGACGATCGCGGCGGCGACGTTTTCCTCGCGCAGTACCCAGGCGAGCGCGAACTGGGCGAGGCTGAGCCCCGCTTGTCCGGCGAGCGGCTGCAGCCGCTGCACCGCCGCGAGCACCGGCGGGCGCAGCCACGCATCGATCCAGCCCCGCATTTCGTCCGAGGCGGCGCGGCTGTCAGCCGGCGGCGGCGTATCGGGATCGTATTTGCCGGTGAGCACGCCCTGGGCGAGCGGCGACCAGACGATCTGCGAAATACGATTGGCGCGGCACAAGGGAATCACCTCCGCCTCCGGCTCGCGCCACAGCAGGGAATATTGCGGCTGGCTGGAGACGAAGCGGGCGACGCCCGACATTCTGACGGCGGCCGCGATGCGCTCGGCCGGCCACTCGGAAAAGCCGATGCAGCGCACCTTGCCGTTTTCGACCGCCCGGGTCAGCGCCGCCATCGTCTCCTCGAGCGGCGTCTCCCAATCGTAGCGGTGGCACTGGTAGAGATCGATGTAATCGGTGCGCAGCCGCGCGAGGCTGGCATCGAGCTGCTTTTCGACCTGGGCGCGCGACAGGCCGGAATCGCGCTCGGTCATCGGGAAATAGAGCTTGGTGGCGAGGACGTAGCTGTCGCGCGGCCGGCCGGCGAGCGCTTGCCCAAGGAAGCTCTCGGCGGCGCCGCGGCCATAGATGTTGGCGGTGTCGATGAAGTTGATGCCGAGACCGAATGCGCGATCGAGGCAGGCGCGCGCCTGGCTTTCGGCGACGCCGACGCCGTAGGTGAGCCAGGATCCCAGCGCGATTTCCGAGACGCTGAGGTCGCTGGCGCCGAGCTGGCGGTAAAGCATGGTTGCTTCACTGAACGAGGGAGCGCGGGCTCACAAGCGGTCAAGCCGGCTCGGCGGGTACAGGCCGCCACTCCTTGACAGGCCGTAGTGCCCGCATCTGCTCGCGAAACGCGTCGCTGCATGGAATGATGCGACGAAAGCGCCACGCGCCCCAGCCGCGGGGCCCGCTATGGACGTCCAGTTCCTCGAGCTGAACGTGATCCGTCCGCTTCCAGTGAATTACCTTGGCGACTGTATAGATCGCGCCGCGCCGAAGCAGCCAGTATTCGGCGCGGACGTACCAGCATTTTGTCGGCTTGGCGGTGACGCAAACCACGCGGTCGCCGGGGCCAAAATATCGCGACTCGTCCACCGAGCCGGGTTAGCCGATGTTCGCTATATGTTCCAGTGGCCGAGCATCAAACTCCCTCCCCACGCCTGCTTACGGCTGCTTGGCAACCGGCCTAGCGCGCCACCCCCGCACTTGGTACGGCGCCGTCATGAGTCTGCCTCCCCTGTTCGACAGTTTGCGGCTGCCGGCGATCGGCGCGCCTCTGTTCATCGTCTCGAACCCGAAGCTGGTGATCGCCCAGTGCACCAGCGGCATCGTCGGCGCGTTTCCGGCGCTGAACGCACGGCCGCAGTCGCTGCTCGACGAATGGCTGCACGAAATCCACGAAGCGCTGGCAGCGTGGGACCGCGGCCATCCCGACCAGCCGGCGGCGCCATTCGCGGTCAACCAGATCGTCCACCGCTCGAACGTCCGGCTCGAGGAGGACATGGCGACTTGCGCCAAGTGGCGAGTGCCGATCGTCATCACCTCGCTGGGGGCGCGGGTCGAGGTCAACGAGGCGGTCCATTCCTGGGGCGGGATCACCCTGCATGACATCATCAACGACCGGTTCGCGCGCACGGCGGCGGAGAAGGGCGCCGACGGCATCATCGCGGTGGCGGCCGGGGCCGGCGGCCATGCCGGACGCTGGTCGCCGTTCGCGCTGGTCGAGGAAATCAGGGCCTGGTTTCCGGGGCCGCTGATCCTGTCGGGGGCGATCGCCACCGGCCAGGCGGTGCTGGCGGCGCAGGCGATGGGCGCCGACCTTGCCTATGTCGGCTCGCCGTTCATCGCCACCGACGAGGCCAATGCGCCCGCGCCCTACAAGCAGGCGATCGTCGCCGCCGGCGCCGACGACGTCGTCTACACCAGCCTGTTCACCGGCGTGCACGGCAACTCTCTGAAAGCCTCGATCGTCGCGGCCGGGCTCGACCCGGACAATTTGCCCGAGGGCGACATTGCCAACATGGATTTCGCCACCGGCTCGTCGAAGGCGAAAGCGTGGCGCGACATCTGGGGATCGGGCCAGGGGATCGGCGCGGTCAAGGCGGTCGGTCCGGCGGCGGACTATGTCGCGCGGCTGGCGGCGGAATATAGAGAGGCGAAAGCCGGGCTGGCCCGCACGGCGGGACTCTAGGCCGCTTTCCGCAAGTGCCTGCGGCCGAGCAATTCGGCGATCTGGACCGCGTTCAGCGCCGCGCCCTTGCGCAAATTGTCCGATACGCACCACAGGATCAGGCCGTTCTCGACGGTGGCATCGTCGCGCACCCGGCTGACGAAGGTGGCATATTCGCCGACGCATTCGACCGGCGT
>JBQTJR010000166.1:0-3961 GCA_052386895.1 Sphingosinicella sp. | reverse complement strand
CGATGATGCTCGCCGGAGCGCTGCTGGTCGTGTTCGTCGGCATCGGCGTCAATCGCTCGCTGGCGGCGATCGGGCTATCGGTGCCGGTGCTCGCGGCGAGCGGCCTGATGATCTGGATGCGCAAGCGACCTCTGCCTTTATGGGGGTTCGCCGCGGTGGCGCTGCTGCTGGCCGGCTCGGTGGCGGCGGCGTTCAGCGCGCCGTTCGGCAACAATCTGACGAGCGAGGAAGCCCGCAACTCGCAGGATTCGCGCTTCACCGCCTTCAAGACCACGTTGCGGGCGACCGGCGATTTCCTGCCCCTGGGCTCGGGCATAGCGACCTTTCCCGACATCTACCGGCGATACGAGGACCCGCAGGCGATCGACCGCTTTTACATGAACCACGCGCACAGCGATTATCTCGAGCTGGCGCTCGAGACCGGCGTTCCCGGCATGATCCTTATCCTGCTCTTCCTGCTGTGGTGGGGTGGCCGCACGCTGGCCGTGTGGCGAACGGAGGAAGCCAGTCCGTTCGCGCGTGCCGCGTCGATCGCCAGCGCCGCCATCCTCGCCCATTCGCTGGTCGATTATCCGCTTCGCACCGCAGCGATCGGCGCGCTGTTCGCCGCCTGTTGCGGGCTGATGGCGGAAACGCGTGACCGTACCCGGGTGAAGGAACGGATTCGCGCCGGCGACGCCCGTCACTTGTCAGCCGACGCGTCCGTCGATTAGCGTCACGCCGATGATTCCCTATTGGCTGCTCTTCTCGGTGTTCGCCGCGGCGACGCTCGGCATGGGCCAAAGCGCTCAAGATCCGCATTATCGGCGGCGGTCGCAGGTGTTGCTGGCGGCGGCGGGCGTGGCGACCGCGCTGATGATCGGCCTGCGCCACCAGGTCGGCGGCGACTGGTCGCCTTACGAGATGATGTTCGAGGACATGAACAGGCTCGATCTGCGCGCCGCGATGGACGTGACCGAACCGGCTTATGGTGCGCTCAACTACCTGGTCTATTCGATGGGAGGCGGCATCTGGATCGTCAACCTGGTCTGCGCCTCGATCTTTACCTGGGGGCTGATCCGCTTTTGCCGGCAGCAGCCCCATCCCTGGCTGGCGCTTGTCGTCGCGACTCCCTTTCTCATCATCGTCGTGGCCATGGGTTACACCCGGCAGAGCGCCGCCCTCGGGTTTTTCCTGCTGGCACTGGCCGCGGTCGCCGACCGGGCGCTGCGTCGCGCGGTACTGTTCATCGCGCTCGGCTTCACCTTTCACCTGTCGATCATCGTCACCCTGCCGATCCTCGGCCTGTCTTACGCGCGCAAGAAGTTCCAGTCGGTGCTGCTCGCCGGCGGCGCGGCGATCCTGGGCTATTTCACCCTGCTCGCGCCCGAGCTCGACTATTACATGTATGGCTATGTCGAGGTCGACTACCAGGCCGAGGGTGCGATCATCCGGCTGACGATGAACGCGATTCCGGCGGCGATCTTCTTGCTGAACGCCCGCAAGTTCGATCTTGGCGACGATCATTATTTGTGGCGAAACCTGTCGCTGCTGGCGGTCGGCCTGTTCGTCGCCTGGTATTTCACCAACGCGAGCGTCGTGCTCGATCGGCTGGCGCTCTACCTCATCCCGCTGCAGATCTTCGTGCTGTCGCGCATCCCCACCGCGTTAAAGGGCGCGCGCGGATCGAGCTTCATGATGAGCGGAATGGTGGTCTTTTACTGTGCCGCGGTGCAGTTCGTCTGGCTCAATTTTGCCAGTCACGCCCATTACTGGATCCCCTATCGCATGGTGCTGACCGCAGGCGGCAGCGAAGGGGTATGCGTCGACTTCCTCGGTCGTGATTGTTGGTGATGGGACGGATTCGTGGAGCGGACCGCAGATGGGGAAAGCCGGGCCGGTGCCCGCTGAATCGCGACGACTGAGACTGGCTCACGTGATTCCGGCCCTCTCCAAGGGCGGCGCGGAGCGCGTTGCGGTCGACCTTGCGAACTGGGCCGTCGCGCAGGGCCACGACGTGACGATCATCGCTGCATTTCCGGTCGATCCGGAGCTGCTGCCCTCGAAGCTCGATGAGCGGGTGACGGTGCGCTACACCGGGCGTGCCTTGGACAGCCTGTTACGCCGATATGCAAGGCTGGTCCCCTGGCTGATCGCCAATCGCGGCTGGCTTGCGGGCCTGGATGTGCTGCATTGCCATCTCACTTTCGGTGCCATCCTGGGCAGCGGGGCCCGCTTCCTGCGCCGGCTGACCCGGCAGCGCCGGCCCACCGTGATCGAAACCTATCACGCCGTCGGCATGCCCATCCCGCGCCTGCAACGCATCTTCCACGCCTTCCTGCTTGCCCGGCGCGACGGCGTGGCGATGATGGCGGAGTCTCCGGAATGGCGCCGTTTCCTGCTGCGGCGGCCCGCCTTGCCAAGCGCCATCATTCCCAACGGCCTGGTCCTCGCAAAGGACAAGATCACGCCCGGGCGCAAGCGCGCGTTTCGCGAACAAGCCGGCATCCCGCCGTCGGCGAAGTGGATCGTGGGCACGGTAGGCCGGATGGTACCGGCACGAAAGCCGTGGCTGTTCGTCGAGGCCTTTGCGGAAACCTGCCGAGCCTGCGGTCCTGACGTGCATTTCCTGTTTGCCGGCGACGGACCCGAACGGAGGAGGCTCGAGGCCCTTGCCGAGGAGAAGGGACTAAAGGACCGGATCCACTTTTCGGGCCTTGCCCTCGACCCGGCGGAGCCCTTTGCCGTGATCGATCTCTATTTCACGCTCTGCGTCGGCCCGATCGCCGGTCTGGCGGCGCTGGAGGCGGCTGGAGCCGGTCTCCCCGTCATCGGCCAGCAATTGCGAAGCGATTATGTCGCCACCTCGAACGAATGGATCTGGTCAACCTGCGATACAAGATGGCTCGGCGCCCGCGCGGCCGAGCTGCTTGCCGACGAGGGGGCGCGCCACCGGCTGGCCGAGCAACAGACCGGCCACGTCCACTCGGTGTTCACGGTCGAAGCCATGGCCGAGAGCTACGACGCGCTCTACAAGTCAGCCCGCCGGTCCGCCGCGCGCCGTGACGAGCCCGACCTGGTTACAAGCTAATGCCCAGCAAGGACGTGCAGCTTGGCCGCGATGTGCAAATCTTTCACCCAGACCTGGTCAATCTCTACGGTTGCCGCATCGGCGACGAAACCAAGATCGGGACCTTCGTCGAGATTCAGAAAAACGTCTCGGTCGGCGCGCGTTGCAAGATCTCTTCGCACAGCTTCATCTGCGAAGGCGTGACGATCGAGGACGAGGTTTTCATTGGTCACGGCGTCGTGTTCATCAATGACCGGGTGCCGCGAGCAACCTCCAACGGCGCCCTCCAGAGGGAAGAGGATTGGTCGGTGATACCGACGATCGTGCGCAAGCGGGCGTCGATCGGAAGCGGCGCGGTGATACTGTGCGGCGTGACGATCGGCGAGCGCGCCATGGTTGGCGCCGGGGCGGTGGTGACTCGCGATGTGTCGCCGGGCGAAATCGTTGCCGGGGTACCGGCGCGGCTCTTGCGCAGCCCGGCGGCGCCGGACTAATTGGCTCACGGCCGTAGACTTTCCATTCGGCCTACTCCCCGCAAGAGCATGATCGAATGATTGCAATCGGACTCATCGGCTTTGGCTATTGGGGGCCCAACCTAGCCCGCAACATCATGGCCTGCCCCGATGTCCGGCTGGCGATGGTGAGCGACCTGTCAGGCGAGCGGCTGGAGAAGGTCAGTCAGCTCTACCCCGCCGTCGCGATTTGCAGGCACGCGCAGGAGCTGATCGCCAGTCCCGACATAGACGCGGTGGTCATCGCCACCCCGGTCCACAGCCATTTCGAGCTTGCCCATGCAGCGCTGGCGGCGGGCAAGCACGTCCTGGTTGAAAAGCCGATCGCCGCCACTTCGAAGGAAGCCGAAGCGCTGGTCGAGGAGGCGCGAAAGCGCGAGCTGATGCTGATCGTCGATCA
>JBQTJR010000165.1:0-1544 GCA_052386895.1 Sphingosinicella sp. | reverse complement strand
GAATTGACGCCGCTGTCGGCGATCAGGAACGGCGGCAGGCCGCTCATCTTGGGATCGATCAGCACCGCCAGCCGCCGCTCGCTGAGCGAGCCGATCTCGCACAGGGCGATCGCCAGCATGTCGGCGGCGAACGCGACTGGCTGGGCGTGGAAATTGCCGCCCGACAGCGCCTCCTCGCCGAACAGCAGCGGATTGTCGCTTGCCGCGTTGTCCTCGATCGCCAGCGTTGCCGCGGCCTGGCGAATGAGATCGAGCACCGCGCCCATCACCTGCGGCTGGCAGCGGAAGCTGTAGGGATCCTGCACCCGATCGCACGTCCGGTGCGATTCCCGGATCGCGCTGCCGGCGATCAGCCGCTTGAGCTCGGCCGCGACCGCGATCTGGCCCGGCTGGCCGCGCGCCTCCTGGATGCGCGGGTCGAAGGCGGTGTCGGTGCCCTTGATCGCCTCGAGTGACAGCGCGCCGCTGACCATCGCGGCGGCGAACAGCCGCTCGGCGGTGAACAGGGTATCGAGCGCGATCGCGGTCGACACCTGGGTGCCGTTGATCAGCGCCAGCCCTTCCTTCGGGCCGAGCGCCAGCGGCGCCAGCCCCAGTCCCGCCAGCGCCCCGCCCGCCGGCATCGGCTCGCCGCCGGCGATCTGCATCCGGCCCTCGCCGATCAGCGCGGCGGCGACGTGCGCGAGCGGCGCCAGGTCTCCCGACGCGCCGACCGAGCCCTGGCTCGGCACCACCGGCAACGCGTTCCGCGCCACCAGCTCGAGCAGCCGTTCGACCACCAGCCGGCGCACGCCGCTATGACCGCGGCCGAGCCCGATCGCCTTCAGGATGATCGTCAGCCGCACCAGCTTTGGATCGAGCGCTTCGCCGAGGCCGGCGCTGTGCGACAGCACGAGGTTGCGCTGCAGTTCCTCGAGCCGTTCCGGCGGCACCCGCGTCTGCGCGAGCAGGCCGAAGCCGGTATTGACGCCATAGACGGTGCGGCCGCTGGCGAGGATCTGCCCGGTCGCCGCCGCCGACGCGTCGATCGCCTGCCAGGCCTTCGCCGCGAGCGCGACCGGCGCTCCGGCCCATATCGCGCGCAACTCGGCCAGCGTCACCTCGCCGGGCCTCAGCATGATCTCGCCGGTCAAAGCCATCGTCCGACGCGCCGGCAATAGTCGGCATAAGCGCTGCCGAACTTGGCCTTGAGATAGGCCTCCTCGCGCGGGATCACCCAGCGATCGACGATCAGGCAGGTCGCCACCACCCCGACCAGCGCCCCGGGGCTGCGCAGGTACAGGCTGACACCGATCCCGGCCAGAATCATGCCGAAATACATCGGGTTGCGGGTGAAGCGATAGACGCCGTCCTGGGTCAGCGCGCTGGCCGGCTTCCAGGGCTCGGGCCGGGTGCCGAGCTGAAAGAACCGCAACAGTGCAGCCGCGATCAGCGCGAATCCCGCGGCGGCGAGCGCAATCGCGATGGCCACGACGAACGGGCCGGGCGCCGCGGCCGGCAGCCGGTCGATCCAGCGCTCGATCGCCCAGCCGAGAATACCCAGC
>JBQTJR010000164.1:0-8521 GCA_052386895.1 Sphingosinicella sp. | reverse complement strand
GATCGCACGCCAGCGCCCGGGACCGCGCAACGCACTCGGACGGGTCAAGATCGAGATGCCCAACAATCACGCCATCTACCTGCACGACACCCCGGCGCAGAATCTGTTCGGCCGGCCGGTGCGCGCGTTCAGCCATGGCTGCATCCGCACCCAATATGTCCGCGACTTCGCGGCACGGCTGCTGGCGCCGACCGGCCGCTGGGACCGCAGCGCGATCGACCAGACGATCGGCACCGGCCGCACCACCCAGGCAGCGCTCGACCAACCGATCCCGGTCTACATCGCGTATTTCACCGCGGCGGCAACCACCGATGGCAGCATCGTCACCTATGCCGATATTTACGGCCGCGACACGCCGGTGCGGCAGGCGCTGAACCGCCTGGCCGGCGCGAACAGCGCGCAGGCCAGCATCAGCCGCTGACGGCGCTTCGTCGAACCAACTCTGACATCCCGCGAATGGTCCGCGCCGGCCTGCTTTCCGTTGCCCATTCCTAACGTTCCTGCACCGGACGATCCTCCCGCCTGAACGTCCGGTCCAATCTGTCGGGAACAGCCACGGGCGCGCCGGGTTGGTCGCTGCAGGCAGCAAGCGGAGGATCGCCATGCCAAGCCAACCAAGCGGCCTATCCTACTGGAACGCGACCGGCGGACGGACCAACTTGCCGTCGCTTGCCGAAGACCTTCAGGTCGACGTTGCGATTATCGGCGGCGGTATCGTCGGAGTGACGCTGGCGCGGCTGCTGCAAGACCGTGGCATCAGCTTCGCGCTGCTGGAAGCGCGGCGGATCGGCGAGGACGTGACCGGCAAGTCGACCGCCAAGATCACCTCGCAGCACAACATCGTCTACACCAAGATCAAGCGGAAATTCGGCGACAAGGGCGCGGCGCTCTATGCCGAGGCGAACCAGGCCGGGCTCGGTGCGATCGTCGACCTGGCGACCCGCCAGGGCATCGACTGCCAGCTCGAGCGCAAGCGCGCGTTCACCTACACGCGTGACGAGAGCCATGTCGGCTACATCGAGGAAGAGGTCGCGCTCGCCCGGCAGCTCGGCCTGCCTGCCACGCTGACCCGCGACACCGGCCTGCCGTTCGAAGTGGTGGCGGCGATGCGCTGGGACAGCCAGGCGCAATTTCACCCGGTCCGCTACTGCAAGGGCCTGGTGAACGGTCTGGCCGAGCAAGGAGCCAGGCTGTTCGAGCAATCGCGGGTCATCGACTGGACGACGGACCGCGTGGCGACCGAGCGCGCGACGGTAAAGGCGAAGCAGGTCGTAATGGCGACCCACCTGCCGCTCGGGCAGACCGGCTATTTCTTCGCCGAGAATTATCCGCACATGCACCCGGTGCTGATGGGCCGGGCCGAATCCGGGCGAGTACCGGACGGCATGTACATCAATGTCGAGACACCGCGGCATTCGGTGCGCGACCATCGCGACGAGAACGGCCAGCACTGGCTGATCTTTGCCGGCCCGCGCTTCCGCCACGGCCATGTCGACGAGGAGCGTGACAGCTTCGCTGAGCTGGAAAACTTCGCGGAGAGGCATTTCGGGGTCAGCGCCGACTATCGCTGGACCAACGAGGACTATACGCCGATGGACGGCGCCCCGTTCATCGGCTGGTCGTCGAGCGGCAGCACGCCCGGACCACTGGTCGCGACCGGCTTCAACGCCTGGGGCATCACCACCGGCACGGCGGCGGCGATGCTGATTGCCGACCTGATCGACGGGCGCGACAACCCTTGGCTCGAACTGTTCGACGCGCGCCGGATCAAGCCGGTCGCCGCCGCCGGCGGCTTCGTCAAAGGCACCGCGGAGGCGGCGGCCCAAATGCTGGGCGGCTACCTGGCGCGCAAGCCCCACAGCTTCGACGAGCTGGCGCCGGGCGAGGCGGCGATCCTCAAGGTCGACGGCTGCAACGTCGCCGGCTTCCGCGACGAGCAGGGCCGGCTGCACGCGGTTTCAGCGGTGTGCACCCACATGGGATGCCTGGTCGGCTGGAACGAAACCGACCGCTGCTGGGACTGCGCTTGCCACGGCTCGCGTTTCGATCTCGACGGCGAGGTGATCCACGGTCCGGCGGTGAAGACGCTGGCGCCCCACCGCGTTCGCGAGCCGGCGGAAAAGGCTCAGGCGATCCTGTCGGCGTAGAGGAAGCGGCCGAGCAGCAGGCGCGACATCGCTTCCTGATAGCCGGTGCGCGGCAGCGCGAAGCAGCCCTCGCTGCGGCCGAGCCGGCCATATTGGGCGATCACCTCGGGCTCGGCGTACCAGGCGGTGTGGACGACAATCGCCCGCGCCTCGGCATTGCTATTGGTGAAATCGAGCCCTTTCAGGCGCAGCGACGGGCCGTAACGGCCGAGATAGAATCCCTTGGTGACATAGGAGCCGTCGGACGTCGCCTCCGAGCCCATGCGGTTGGAGAAATATTGCAGGAAACCGGTATGGCCCGGATCGGAACCGCGGCCGTGCGCGACGAGATGACGGCTCACTTGGCCGCTGACCGTATCGTAGAAATAGAAGCGCGGCGCGGCGGAAGCGCGGCCGAAATCGACGATGGCGATGAGGTCGCCGTAGGTGATTTCGGAGCGATGCCGCTCAAAGGCGAAGCGGGCGCGTTCGAGCAAGCGCGGGTCGAGCGAATCGAACGAAGGACGGGGCTGCGCCGGCAGCGGAGAAATAGCCGGACCCGATTCCTGGGCGCGCAGCGGCGAGGTCAGCAGGGAGAGAGCGCCAATGGCGGCACCTCCCCCGATCATCTCCCGGCGCGTTATCGACATTTTTGCCCAACCCCTGGCTGGATAAGTTAATCGCTCCGCGGCGTCCGACAAACCGGAAAAACGCCACTGCGACTCAATTCGGCGCTGGAACCCCGCCGCTCAACGCAATCTCGAACCTCGAACTTAACATTCGGTTGCCACCCGGCGGTGGAACGTGGCGGAACCGCGACCGGCGCGTTTCCCTCTCTGAAAAACCCCTATTCCGGGTTAGGAACCGGCGGCTTCGGACAGTTGTGCCCGCGCCCACAACCGCCGCCGGTCGAAGCCGGATTGGGCGGGGCGCGGCTGCCGGGCGAGGATCGCGGTTCGCACCAAAATGGGACGGCACTTGCGGGACGGATTTTCGGCCCGGCCCGCCGTCCGCCCAACCGCGGACGAGCAACCATCGTCGGCGCTGGTTCGTTATCTTCAGCTCAGCCCAATTGCGGCGACAATCAAGCCGCGCGCAGCGCCGAGCCGGCAGGAGGACATCATGGATACGACCAACACCACCGATCGCAGCGACGAACGTCAGGCGAGCGGCCGCTCGCCTTCGCCAAGGCCGGGATTCGCGATCCACACCCGCAGCGGCGGTAGCGAGGCTGAATCGGAGTTCGAAAAGCCCATGATCCTGCCCGAGGCGGCCGAGAAATCGCCAACGATGCATGCCTGGGCCGATGCCCGGTTCGCCACCGACATCATGGCCGAGCACGCTCTGTTCTTCACCTTGCTGATG
The DNA here is from genome assembly GCA_052386895.1 of Sphingosinicella sp. Taxonomy (GTDB): domain Bacteria; phylum Pseudomonadota; class Alphaproteobacteria; order Sphingomonadales; family Sphingomonadaceae; genus Allosphingosinicella. The sequence goes on along the minus strand of JBQTJR010000164.1, from coordinate 5,030 downwards.
CCACCGGAGCTGGCGCAGGACGAGCGGAAGGAAGCCCAGCAGTTTCACAAGACGTTCGCCGACCTGTTTGGCCGGATCGAGACCTCCGGTCCGCCCGATCGCAGCGACCTCAAGGCTTTTGCCACAGCGTTCACCGAGGCGGTCAAGCCGTTCATCGACTACAAGGCGAGGCTCGGGGAAGCGCAGACGTCAGGTTCGCTGCGCAGCCTGGTCTGGCCGTTGTTCTTCGATCACACCCGCCACGAGGCGGAGCGCTGGACACGGCGCCTCGAGACGCTGGCCGGCGGCGAATCGGAGCTCGACCGGTCGGAAGTCAGCGGCTTCTGGACCAACATCATGGACGAGCACGCCCGCTTCGTCGCCCACCTGCTCGACCCGGACGAATATGAGCTGATCGACACCTGCATGAAGACCAGCCGGGTGTTCGCCGACCTGCACAAGGGCGGCCTGGGCGGCGTCGTCTCGGCGCTGGTCGACGAACCGGGAACAGTGACCGATTCGCTGATCAAGAATCCCGAGACCGACGCGATTCTGAGTGCCGCGCAGACCATCCTCGACTTCAAGACCGAGGCAACGCGAAACATCGAGGCCGCCCGGATCAAGAGCATCATCGATCCGCGGCTGGCCGATCACGTGCGGCGCGAGGCACTGAAGTTCGTCGATGAGCTGAAGCGCGCGGTCTGAAAACCCGGCACGCTTGGCCTATGCCGGCCGGGCCGAATTCCTCGACGGTCTTGGCCTAGCTCGTCGAACCGGTGCTGGTCTGGCGCCGGGCTTCCTCGGCCGCGCGCATCATGCGCCGGGCCGTTTCTTCCGCTGCGTCCGGTGTCAGCGCAAACGCCACCGAGTTCGGACCTTCGAGGATCACCTCGCCTTGTTGGGCAGCCACTTCGCTGGGAACGGCATGAGCCACAATCATCTGCCCATCCCTCCTCTGGCGCCTCCCAACCAGGCTAACCCGTGCATGTTCCGGCAGATGCGCCGAAACGCGCGCTGGCGCACCCACCTGTCCCCTTGCGAGACGCCTTCCTTGGCGGCAAAGCCAGGCGAGCGTGTTTGTCGCGGGAGGGGCTTTTTGTCGTCGCAACTGGTCTATGTGGTCGACGATGATCGCGACGTTCGCCGCTCCCTGAGCTTCCTGCTGGGCGCCTCCGGCCTGCAATCGCATCCGTTCGGCTCGGGCGAGGATTTCATCGCCGCGCTGCCCGATCTCAGGCCCGGATGCGTGCTGCTCGATTTGAGAATGCCGCAGATGGACGGCTTCGATGTCATGGCGGAGCTGGCGACGCGCGAAATCGACTGGCCGGTGATCCTGATGACCGGCCATGGCGACGTGCCGGTTGCGATCCGAGGCATGAAATCGGGCGCGGTCGACTTCATCGAGAAACCCTTTTCAGAGGAAAGCCTGCTCGCCTGCTTCGGCCCGGCCTTTCAGCTGCTCGGCCAAAGGGTGCAGGTACGCCGCCAGCAGCAGGGCGCGCGCGACCTGATCGGCCGCCTGTCGGCACGCGAGACGACGGTGCTGCGCGGCATCCTCGCCGGCCTGTCGAGCAAGCAGATCGCGCAGCGGCTCGATATCAGCGTGCGAACCACCGAGATGCACCGCGGCAACATCATGAAGCGGCTCGGCATTGGCTCGCTGGCCGAGGCGATCACGCTCGGCATCGCGGCCGGATTGCAGCCGCTGACGGATGCGGCGTGACGGCGAAGCAAGCCTGCACCGCCAAGCCCGCCGAGATAGAGGATTTGCGCGAGCGTGTCGCGGCGCTGGAGGGGGAATGCGCGCGGCTTCGCGACAGCGAAAGGATGTACCGCTTCTCGGCCGAGATCGGCGGACGGTTGGTGTGGCGGGCCGACCCGGCCGGACAGGTGACCCATATCAGCCGGCTGTTCAGCGCGGTGATGTGCGAGGACGATGAGGCGCTGAAAATCGGCTGGGCCAATTGGGTGCACCCGGACGATATCGGCCGGATCACCAAGACATGGGCCGATTGCCTGCAGACCGGCGAGCCACTGCACGCCGAGTTTCGCGCGGTGCTGCCCGACGGGTCGACGCGGATGGCCCTGTCGCGGGCGGTGGCGGTGCGCGACGAGGACGGGATCATCAGCGGCTGGCTCGGGTCGACCGAGGACGTCCACGACGAGTGGGAAGCCGACCAGGCGCGGGCAAGCGCGGAACAGAAATTGCGCGAAAGCGAGGAGCTGCACCGTTTCACGCTCGAGCTCACGCAGCAGATCGTGTGGTCGGTCGAGCCGGATGGCACCGGACTGGTGCTGAGCCCACGTTATCTCGAGATCACCGGCATGGACCCGGACGCCGACCCGAGCCTGTCGATTCACGAGGAGGATCGCGAACGCGTGCAGGCAAACTGGGAAGCCAGCCGCGCCGGGGGCGAGCCCTATGGCGACGTCTGCCGGCTGGTGACCCGCGACGGCGGCCACCGCCATTTCCGGCTGCGCGCGGCGCCGATGCGCGACGCGGCCGGCGAGATCGTCCGCTGGTACGGCGTGAGCGAGAACGTGCACGAGGAACATGTCGCCGAGCAGGCGCGGCGAGAGATCGCCGAGCGCTACCGCCTGGTTGCCAACGCCACCTCCGACACGGTGTGGGATTATGACATCGAAGGCGACGCGATCGAATGGGGCGAAAATTCGCTGCTCGAGACCGAGCTGGGCGATGACCGCACGACGCCATTGAGCTGGTGGAGCGAACGGCTGCATCCGCAGGACCGGGAACGGGTGGAAGCGTCGCTGGCGAAGCTGCTGGCGAGCGATAAGGACCGCTTCTCCGGCACCTACCGCTTTCGCCGCGCCGATGGCAGCTATGCCGAACTGCTCGACCAGGGCTTCATCATCCGCGACGCGGCGGGCAGACCGGTGCGCGCGGTCGGCGCGATCAGCGACATCAGCGAAAGGAGTCGTGCCGAGACCGACCTGCGGCGGACCCAGGCCGAGCTCATTCACCTGTCGCGGCTGGGCGCGATGGGCGCGATGGCCTCGACGCTGGCGCACGAGATCAACCAGCCGCTGGGCGCGGTGACCAATTATGTCGCGGCCGCGCGCCGCATCGCCGCCGAGCAGAAAGGGTATCCGGGCACGCTGGACGCGTCGCTCGAGGGCGCGACGCTCGGCGCGAACCGCGTCGCCGAGATCCTCAAGCGGATGCGCGAACTGGTCTCGGGCGGCCAGGTCAGGATGGCGAGCGAGGTGCTGCCCAAGATCATCGCCGAGGCGAACGTGCTGGCATTGGTCGACGCCGACACGCTCGGCATCGTCTATCGCGAAATGATCGACCCCGCGGCAACCTGGGTGAAAGCCGACCGGGTGCAGGTGCAGCAGGTGCTGATCAACCTGGTGAGGAACGCGATCGAGGCGATGGCAGGGAGCGGGCGGCGCGAGCTGACCATCGCGACGCGCGAGGACAAGGACATGGTGGTGGTGAGCGTCGCCGACACCGGCCCGGGCATCGCGCCGGAGCATTTCGATCACCTGTTCTCGCAGTTCATGACCACCAAGAGCGAGGGGCTGGGACTGGGGCTGCCGATCAGCCGGACGATCGTCGAATTGCACGGCGGGCGGCTGTGGGCCGAGAACCGGCCCGAGGGCGGCGCGGTGTTCCGCTTCACGCTGCCGCGCGCCGAGCCGAGTAAGAAGGCGAAAGCCTGATGGCCTCGCAGCAGGCGACGTTCGCAGGCGGCTGCTTCTGGTGCACCGAGGCGGTGTTCCGGGGCGTGACCGGCGTCGAGGCCGTGGAGAGCGGCTATACCGGCGGCCACGTCGCCGAGCCGAGTTACGAGCAGGTGTGCCGCGGCGACACCGGCCACGCCGAGGCGATCCGCATAACCTATGACGACGAAGAGCTGAGCTACGACCAGCTGCTCGACATCTTCTTCGCCACCCACGACCCGACCCAGCTCAACGCCCAGGGCAACGACGTCGGCACGCAGTACCGCTCGGCGATCTTCCCCCATTCGGAAGAGCAGGCAGAAGCGGCGCGGCGTGCGATCCAGCGCGCCCAGGCCGATCACGAGGCACCGGTCGTCACCCGCATCGAGCCGCTGGGCGAATGGTACCCGGCCGAGGATTATCACCAGCGCTACTGGGAAGGCGAGGGGCAGAGCAGCCCCTATTGCCTGGCGGTGATTCCGCCCAAGCTGGCGAAGCTGCGGAAGGGTTTCAGGGAAAGGGCGAAGGCGGAAGCGTAGTCCGCACTCGAGCGGTCCGCGCTCAAATTCGCCTAAAATGGATGATTCTAGGCGATGCTCTCTGTGAGGACGGGAACCGGATTAGCGGTTTTCGAGCCTAAACTAGGACCACCTAGGCGCCTTTGTAGAGGCAAATCACCGGCAAATCCCACGCGAGCCCAGATGCGCATTTTCCAGCATTTCCGGGAAAGCTCAAGCCAACGATCCGAGTGGCCGCATCTGCGCCGAGGGCTGCGACGCGCTTGGGCCCGGGCCTGCGCTGGGGCTGCGCTGGGCCCCGGCCTGCGCCGGGGCTGCGACCCGATCGGCTCCCGCCGATCGGGTCTTGACTTTGTTCCCGTTTTGTGCCAAGGCGCTTGTCGAAATTCTAAAGGCCTGAGTTGCGCCCGCGGCCGATCAGCGGTGCGCCGCTGCCCCCGCCAGCCGAGCGTTGTTGGCCCGGCCGAGGCGGGTGGGCGGCCCCGGCGCGACGGCGATGCGCGGGCGATGCTGGGCGTCGGCCTCGTGCAGCCGGTCGAACAAATTGGCAGCGGCCTCGACCAGAGCGCCGGTCTCGCTGAGGCTGGCATCGCCGCGGACGTCGCCGAAGCCGATCAGCCATTCGTCCGGCTCGGCCCGGGTCGCATCGAGCCGCAGTGGCTTGGACGGTGCGTAATGGCTGGCGAGTTGGCCGGGCGCCTCGACAATCGGCTGGCCCCCTCCCCGCCGCTGCGCGGCGGTCCCCGCCACCGCCAGCGGCGGTCCCCCACCCCGCCAAAGCGAGGGGAGGGTACCGAGGTCGATCGGGCCCCGCCGCAGCAGCCCCAGCCCCCGCACCACGACCGC
>JBQTJR010000163.1:0-4807 GCA_052386895.1 Sphingosinicella sp. | reverse complement strand
ATCGCCGCTTTGTCCTGGGGCCGGTGCTGCTGCTCAACGTGCCCGTGTATCTGGCGGACTGGTGGTTCGGGGGTTTGGCTGGCGTAGGCTGGTTCGGTGAAATCGTCGCCGGCATCTTCATGGCAGCGCTCACCGCGGCGTGGCTGACGCGCCATCGTCGCGTCAACATCCTGGCGCTGGCGCTCGCCATCAGCCTCTTTCCGATCAGCGCGATAGAAGGCGTGCTGCCGGCGATCTTCGCCGCGGGTTAATCAACTAGAACGCCGTCCGCCCATATTGCTGGCGGTAGAAGGGGTGCGAGGCGGACAGAGGATTAGGCCGCCCGTTTCGGCGTCGCCTGCAGCTCGATTTCCAGTGCCTTGAGGACCCGCATGATCGTGTCGAGGGTCGGGTTACCTTCCTCGCGCAGCGCGGCGTAGAGCGTCGAGCGATCCAGCCCGGTCAGGCGCTGCAGATCGGTCATGCCGCGCGCGCGTGCTATCGTCCCGAGTGCTCGGGCGATATAACTCGCCTTACCGGACTCCAATGCATCGTTGAGCAACTCGGCCTGGCTCTCCGCGTCATCGAGATATAGCGATGCATCGAATGGAATAAGCTTGATCTTCTTCTTTGCCATCATTCGATCTCCGCGGCCATTTGTTCCGCCTTCCTGATGTCCCGGCTTTGCGAGGCTTTGTCGCCACCGCAGAGCAGAATTATCAACTCATTGCCGCGCCGCGTAAAATAGAGACGGTAACCGGGGCCGTAATCGATCTTCACCTCGCTCAGCTGCGGGCTCAAGCGCTTGATGTTGCCAAGCCCTTCCGCGAGCCGCTCCATCGCCATGGCGATCCTTTTCGCGGCCCGGATGTCCCGAAGGCCGAGCAGCCAGTCGGCAAATTCCTCCGCCTGGATGACGTTGACCATTGTCTACTCTAATCTACAAGTCGTTGTCTACTAAAATCGACAGCGCGCGCCTCGTCAGAACGCCGTCCGGCCATATTCCTGGCGGTAGAAGGGGTGCGAGGCAGACAGGCCGCCGCCGAAGGCGGTGCCGTGGATCGCCGCCACCACCGGCTTGGAGCAATTCTCGATGATGTCGACGACGTTGGGCAGCATCGGCGCCTGGAACGATTTCGGCGTGCCGAACTCGCTGATGTCGGCGCCGGCGAAGAAGGTCTGCCCCTGGCAGACGATCACCACCGCCATGACCTTGTCGTCGCCATCGGCCTCGCCGATCGCCTTGACCAGCCCTTCGCGCACCGCGTGGCCCAGTGCGTTCACCGGCGGGTTGTTCGAAGTGACGATCAGCACGTCGCCGTGGCGGCGGGTGGAAATCGGGCTCATGATGGTTGCCTTCGCTTTGGGGCCGTTGCGGTGCGAGCGCGATAGTCGCGGCCTACGGCGAGCGTCAATTCGCGCCATTTCCGCCTGAATTTCCCGCGACTTGGCAATGGCCGGTGCTTGCTTTACGCCAAGCGCTCACTCTTCCACGACCACGGTGGGGAAAGGCAGCAGTGCCGGCGAGCGTTTCTATCGTCGACTTCGGGTTCGGCAATCTTCGCAGCGTGCTGCGAAAGCTGGAGCTGCTTGGTGCCGCTCCGGTCGCCGCCGCAACGTCCGCCGAAATCCTTGCCGCCGACCGGCTGATCCTGCCGGGCGTCGGCTGTTTTACGAATGCTATCGCTCGCGTGCGACGTAACGGCATGCATGATGCGCTGAGCGAGACGGTGCTCGCACGGCAGCGGCCGGTTCTGGGTATCTGCCTGGGTGCCCAGCTGATGGGCGATGGCAGCGATGAAGGCGACGCTTCCGGGTTTGGCTGGATTAAGGCGCGGTCGATCCGATTCCGGCCGAGCGACGCCTTGCGCTTCAAGGTGCCGCAGATTGGCTGGAACAAGCTAAAAATCCTCAAACCGGGACGCCTGCTCGCCGGCATCGACCCGGACGCTGAGTATTATTTCGCCCACGCCTACCATTTCGACTCCGCCGACGGGGATTGGGTCAGCGCAACCAGCGAATACGATTATCCATTTTCTGCGGTGATCGAGCGCGGCAACATCTTCGGGACCCAGTTTCATCCCGAAAAGAGCCACGGCGCGGGCGAGGCCGTACTTCGCAATTTCCTGCGGGTCTGAAGGCATTCGATGTTCAGGCCGCGCCTCATCGCCTTGATTCTGCTGAAGGGCGGAGTCGCGGTTAAATCGCTGCAATTTGGCGACCATCTGTATGTCGGCGATCCGATAAACGCGATCCGGCTGTTCAACAGCTTCGAGGCCGACGAGCTGCTGCTGCTCGACATCGACGCCCGCGGCGAACGTCGTATCATCGCGCCCGAGCTGCTGCGCGACATCGCTGAGGAGGCGATGATGCCGTTCGGCATCGGTGGCGGGATCAGCTCGCTCGGCCATATCGAAACCCTGGTCGCCGCCGGCTGCGAGAAAGTCGTCATCGGAAGCCAGGCGGTCGCCGGGCCGGATTTCGTGGCTCGTGCTGCGGCTGAATTCGGATCCTCGACGATCAGCGTCTGCATCGACGTTCGCGACGGGCGCTGCGGAAAGACGGTCTGCAGCGAAAATGGCAGCCGCAACTCAGGACTCGAGCCAGCTGCGTTCGCGCGGATGATGGAAGACAAGGGTGCAGGCGAGATTATCGTTCAGTCGATCGACCGTGACGGCACGATGGCCGGCTATGATCTCGAGCTGGTCCACGCGGTGAGCGCCGCCGTCGCGATTCCCGTTGTCGCGCTCGGCGGCGCGGGCGGGACCGGACATTTTCGCGAGGCCTGCCGCGACGCGCACGCGAGCGCCGCCGCCGCCGGCAGCGCTTTCGTGTTTCTCGGGAAACGGGGCTCGGTCCTTATCAATTATCCCGAGCCGGCGGAGCGGCGGCTCTGACCTCTTCCTACCAGCGTTGCATCCGCTGCGTGATGGACACCAGCGATCCCGAGATTGTGTTCGACGATGCCGGCGTCTGCAATCATTGCACCAGCTGGTTTGCCAAACTCAATCGATTGCGTTCCACCGGACGGTTCGGGCCCGAGCAGCTTCAGGCGGTGGTTGCGCGGCTCAAGGCCGCCGGCCGCGGAAGGCGTTATGACGCGGTTCTTGGAGTCAGCGGCGGTGCCGACAGCACATACCTCGCCTGGAAGCTGCACGAACTTGGTGTGCGGGTGCTGCTCGTCCATGTCGACAATGGCTGGAATTCGCCCGAGGCGACCCGCAACATCTCACGGCTCGCGAATCGCCTCGGCCTCGATTACGAAAGCTATGTTCTCGACTGGGACGAATTCCGCGACATCCAGCTCGCCTTCCTGAAGGCATCGGTGGCCGAGGCCGAAACGCCGACCGACTTGGCATTGAGCGGCGCACTGCACCGGGTCGCCGCACGCCATGGCCTCAAATACGTTATCCTCGGCAGCAACGAGGTCAGCGAAGGCATTTTGCCGCGGCTGTGGCACTACGATGCCAAGGACGTACGCTATTTCAAGGCGATCCAGCGCCGCTTCGGGACTCGCCGGATCCGCCATTTCCCATCGTTCGGTGCAAAGGAGGAAATCTACTACAAGTTCGTACGGGGCATCCGCTTCGTCTACATGCTCAACTACCTTGATTACGACAAGGCGGCGGCGACCGCGCTGCTCAAGTCCGAGATCGGCTGGCAGGACTATGGCGGCAAGCACCACGAGTCCGAGTTCACGCGATTCATCCAGTCCTATTTGCTGCCGAAGAAGTTCGATCTCGACTATCGCAAGGCGACGCTTTCGAGCATGATCTGCGCCGGCCAGGTCAGCCGCGAGGCGGCGCTGAAGGAGCTGGAACGACCGCCTTTCGACCCGGTCGTTGCCGAACGGCAAAAAGCCTATATCGCCAAGAAGCTGGGAATATCGCTCGCCGAACTCGAGGCGCTGATCGATGCGCCGGGGCGCACCTATCGGGAGTTTCCTAACAACGAGAAGTGGCTGACCCGGCTCTATGCCGCCTACCGGCGCTGGTTCAGTTGATCACCAACGATCAAAAAGCCGTCTTGCCATATTCCTGGCGGTAGAAGGGGTGCGAGGCGGAGAGGCCGCCGTCGACCACCAGCGCGTGGCCGTTGACATAGCTTGACTCGTCCGAGGCGAGGAAGAGGGCGGCGCTGGCGACCTCCTTCGGCTGGCCACCGCGGCGCAGCGGGTTCAATTGCCCGATCATGGCTTCGCGGCCGGCGGCGCGCGCCATGTCGTAAATGCCCTTGGTCATGCCGGTCTCGATCAGCCCCGGGCAGATCGCGTTCACCCTGATATTGGCGTCGCACAATTGCACCGCCGCGACCCGCACGAATTGGATGACCCCGGCCTTCGACGCCGAATAGGCCGGCCCGCCGGCGCCCGCGCGAAGCCCCGCGACCGAGGCGGTGGCGATGATCGAGCCGCCGCCGCGTTCCTTCATTGCCGGCGCTGCGTGCTTCACCGCCAGCCACGGTCCGATCAGGTTGACGCGCAATATTTCCTGCCAGTCCTCGGGCGTCTGCTCGAAGACCGAGGCGAGCCCGCCGGACATGCCGGCATTGGCGAAGAAGATGTCCAGGCCGCCATGATCGGTGACCGCCCGCTCGACCAGGCTCTTCACCTGCCCCTCGTCGCCGGCGTCGGCCTCGATCACGCCCTCCGCGCCGGCCATGTCGGTGGCAATCACTTGCGCGCCCTCGTCGCGGAACAGCTTCGCCGTCGCCTTGCCGATGCCGCTGCCGCCCCCGGTGATGAGGGCGGTCCGATCAGTGAGTCGCAGTTGCTTCACGGGGGGCTCCTGGGAGTTCACGGTCGCGTCGCCATTATAGGGGTCGTGAC
>JBQTJR010000162.1:0-12581 GCA_052386895.1 Sphingosinicella sp. | reverse complement strand
GCTTCCCACCGCAAGAGTGCGCCGCATACCTCAAAAACTCACTCTACGGTGCAACGTAATGTCATCAGACTCTAGACCCAGCTTAAACTTGGCGGCGAACGCGCCTAGACCTGCCGCATGAGCTTCGCCTCGCTTGCCGATGTCTTTGCCGACTACGAACTGCTCGACGCCGACGATCGCTACCGGCTGCTGATTGAACTGGGACGCGCGCTCGAGCCGATGCCCGACCCGCTCAAGACCGACGCGACCCTGGTGCGCGGCTGCTCGGCGGCGGTGTGGGTCTACCCGGTAACGCGGCCCGACGGGCGGCTGCATTTCCTCGCCGACAGCACCGCGGCGATCACCAAGGGGATCGTCGCCCTGATCCTGCTGGCAGTGCAGGACAGAACACCCACAGAAATCCTGGCGCTGGACATCGAGGTAGAACTTGCGCGCTTCGACCTCAGGAACCAGCTCAGCTCCAACCGCACCCAAGGCATCCCCAACATGATCGCGCTGATCCGCGACACTGCACGCCGGCTCACGGCGTGAACGAGACCACCGACCCGCGCACCGCCACCCCCTTCGATCCGGCGCGATTCATGGGGCTGGTCAGCCGGCTGGGCCACGGCGGCGCGCTCGGCATTGCCTACCACGCGCACGGGCCGGACTGGGTGGAACTGCAATTACCTTATTCACAGGCGCTGGTGGGGATGCCGGAGAGCGGCATCCTGGCGTCGGGTCCGATCATCAGCCTGATGGACATGGCCGCGAGCCTCGCCATCTGGATGAAGCTGGGGCGGTTCCGCAACCAGGCGACGCTCGATCTCAGGGTGGATTATCTGCGTCCAGCCACGCCAGGGCTGAGGGTGATCGGCCGCGGCGAATGCTACGGCATTACCCGCAGCATCGGCTTTGCTCGCGGCATTGCCCATGACGGCAACGCCGCCGACCCGGTCGCCAATGTCAGCGCCACTTTCATGTTCATGGACGAAGCCGCCAAGGCCTAGCGGCGGGCCGAATGGTTGCCGTTCTTGTGCTCCTCGGCGCGGCGCAGCACGTCGTAGGCGGCCTGGATGGCGCGGAAGCGCGCCGCCGCTTCCTCGTCGCCGGGGCGGGTATCAGGATGATTGGCCTTGGCGTGGCGGCGATAGGCCGAGCGAATATCGTCAAAGCCGGCGTCGGGCTCGAGCTCGAGCACGTCCAGCGCGCGCATCTCGTCGCGACTGCGGCTGCCGTCGCCGGGGCCGCTCCAGCCATAATGGCCGGCCTGGCGATAGCCGTTCGCCTGGCTTTTCTCGTCCTTCTCGCGCTCCGCCGCTTCCTCGGCGGTCAGCCCTTCGAAATAGTTCCAGTTGCGATTGTATTCGGCGGCGTGGCGCTCGCAAAAATACCAGCGATCGCGGCTGTTGGGCGCCTTTGGTGCCGGCCGGTCCCCGGGCTCGTCACAGCCGTGGCGATCGCACAGGCGTACCGCCTCGGCATCGCGCGCCGCGCCGTAGCCGCGCCAGCGAGGAAACCCCCAGTCATTGGATCGCTTCGACCGTGTCATCGTCACTCAAATAGAAAGCCGGACCGGCTTCGGCCAGCCCGGCGCAGGAAATTCAGCCAGAGGGTCTGTAAGCCGGGTTCTGTCCCCCGTCCGAAGACGGATGGGCGGCCATTCCTCTGGGAGACGGATCACTCCGTCCCTCGAGCAACCAACCCGGGCGGCGAGGCCGGAACGAAGCCCGTATGCCGCCCCTATTCGGTCTTGCTCCCGGCGGGGTTTACCGTGCCGGTCCCGTTACCGGGACCGCGGTGCGCTCTTACCGCACCCTTTCGCCCTTCCCTTCCTTCACCGAAGCAAAGGAAGGCGGTCTATTTTCTGTGGCACTCTCCCTTGGGTTGCCCCAGCCGGGTGTTACCCGGCGCCGTCGTTCCACGGAGCCCGGACTTTCCTCTCTGCTCCGCCAAGGCTTCGCAGAGCGGCCGCCCGACCCTCTGGCCGAGGCAATATAGGGGCTTGGGGCACGAATTTACAGTGGATCGTGCTTAGGGGCGTGACCGCCTTCGCGGGCCAGCAGCAGCTGCAAGAGTATGGCGCGGCATTCGCCGTCGATCGCGCCGTCGAGCATCTCGGGCCGGAAGCGGCGCTGAAAGGCGATCACCGCGGCAAGCGCGTCACGCACGTCATAGCCGTAGCGCTCGAGCGCGAGCAGGAAGCCGCCGTCGGTCCAGTTGGGATCGATATGGACCTTTGCCGGCCGCGGCACAGCGAGGCGATGACGCGCAAGCAACGACCAGTCGAACAATTCGCCAGGATCCTGCTTGCGCGCCGGCGCGACGTCGGAATGACCGACGACATTGGCGCGCGGCACCTGATGGCCCTTCACGATGCCATCGAGCAGGGGCAGCAGCGATTCCATCTGCTGCTGCGGAAACGGCCGGTAGCCGAACTCGTGGCCGGGATTGACCAGTTCGATGCCGATGCTGGCGGCGTTCACGTTGTGCAGGCCGCGCCAATAGGACCGGCCAGCATGCCATGCACGCTTCTCCTCGGCCACCATGCGCAGCACCTGGCCATCCTCGGCAATCAAATAATGGCAGGACACCGCCGCCTCGGGATCGCGCAGTCGGGCAATTGCCGAGGCTGCGTCCTCCATGCCGGTATAGTGCAGCACGACCATCGAAACCGGCTGGTCGCGGTCGTCGTAATTGGGCGAGGGAGCGTCGATAATCCCGTCCATGGGCTTTCGTAACGCGGGCGCAACGCCCGCGCCATAACCCCACTTGCTTCAGGCGCGGATCAGGCCACCTGCGAGACGCGTGGTGGGGCGGCCACGGCCGGCACGTAGAGGCCGCGAAACTCGGCATCGGATACGAAACGCTCTGTCTGGCCGATCACCGTCTCGCCGGCGCCGAGCATCAGGCTGCCGTCGGACGCGATCGCCGACGCAAGCCGGTTGAACGCACGCCGTTTCATGTCCGGCGAGAAATAGAGCAGGACGTTGCGACAGAGGATGATGTCGAAGCGTCCCGGCCGCGGCGGCACGTCGCCGACGTGGGCCACTTCGAAGCGGACCATGCGCTTGAGCTCGGGCGCGACCCGCCACTGGCCGCCATCGGGGGCAAACCATTTGAGCATCAGGTTGACCGGCAGGCCGCGCTGCACCTCGAACTGCGAGTAGAGGCCGGATCGGGCGCGGTCGATCGCGCTGCGCGACAGGTCGGTGCCGACGATCTCGATCGGCCAGCCGCGCCAGCGCTCAGGCTCGTCGGCGAAGCTCATCGCCAGCGACCAGGCCTCCTGCCCGGTCGAGCTGCCGGCGCACCACAAGGCGAGACGGCGCCCGCTGTCGCCGGCGAGGCCGCGCGCCCGTTCGAGCCGGCGCAACGGCCCGGCGAACAATAGGTCGAACGGCAACCGGTCGCGAAAGAAATAGGTCTCGTTGTTGAGCAGCGCCTCGATCACCTGTTCGGACAGGGCATCGTCACGGCCCGACACCAAGCGGGCGACGAGCTGGTCGACGCTGACAAAGCCGCGATCGCGCAGGATCGCCTGCAGCGCGCTGTCGATCCGCCAGCGACGGTCGAGCCCGAACTGCTGGCCGGTCTTTGCCTCGATGAGACTCGCCAGCAAGCGCTGGGTCGAGCGGCTCATTTCCATCGCTCAGCCCCCGATCCGGAGGGCCAGCCGCCGCGCCAGCTGCGCCGGTGCACCGACGGCGGCGGCGAGGCCTTCCTCGACGATGACGCGCGGCATGCCCCAGATGGCGGCGGTTTTGCGGTCCTGGGCGAGCATCACGCCGCCCGCTTCGATCAGCCGGCGGGCGCCGATCAAACCGTCGCGACCCATGCCGCTCAAGATGATGCCGGCGCCCTCCGAGCCAAAGGCCTCGGCGACGGCGGCAAGCATCGGATCCGCCGAGGGCCGGCAACCGGATGGCGCGCGCCGTTGATCGAGCCGCACGCAAACCTTGCCATTGACCCGCGCCAGTCCCAGATGAGCCCCGCCCGGCGCGACATGGATATGTTCTGCAGCCAGCACCATGCCGTCCTGTGCGACCAGCGCCGGACGGCCGGCGGCGGTCTCGAGCTGGCGCGCGAAGAAGGGCATGAACACGTCGGGCAAATGCTGGGTGACCAGCACAGGGACGCCAATTCGGGCGGGCAACGCGCGCAGGAATTCGATCAACGGATGGAGGCCGCCGGTCGAAGCGCCGAGCGCGATGCAGCCGAGCGATCCTTCCGGCATGTCGCGCAGCTCCAGCCGCGGTGGCAGCGAGGACTTGGGCGAATCCGGCTCGAGCCGCGTAGCGCGGCCAATGCGGCGCACCTTGTCCACCAGCACCGCGCCGAAGCGACCGCCGAACGCGCCGCGGCCCGGCTTGGGCAGGGTATCCTCGGCGCCGAGCGCCAGCGCCCTAACCGCCACCTCGGCACCGTCCTCGGCCATCGACGAGACGATCAGCACCCTGGCGCCGCGGCCGGCACGAATAATATCGGGCAGCGCATCGAGGCCCGAAGTACCGGGCATCTCGACGTCGAGCAGAACGATGTCGACCTCGAGCCCGTTCAGCGCGGCGACCGCCTCGGCGGCGTTGCCGGCCATCGCGACAATGCGGAAATCCATCTCGGCGCTGAGGATGCGCGACAGCACCGCGCGGGCGATGGTCGAATCGTCGACGATCATCAGCCGCAGCGGCGTCAGCGGCGAAGCCAATTCGTAATCGGCAGGAAGGCTGCGAGTGGCCAAATCAGACCCCGACGATCTGGAGCTTCGCCTGCAGCGTCTCCCGGTCGAACGGCTTCATCACATATTCGTCGGCGCCGGCGGCAATCGCCGCGCGGATGTGGGTGATGTCATTCTCGGTGGTGCAGAAGACCACCTTGGGCTGGGCGCGGGGAGACTGGCGCAGCACGCGCAGGAATTCCATCCCGCTCATCACCGGCATGTTCCAGTCGAGCAGGATGACGTCGGGCATCGCATTGTCGCAGCAAGAGAGCGCGGCACGGCCGTCCTCCGCCTCGTCGACCGCAAAACCCAATGTTTCGAGAATATGCCGCGCGACCTTGCGGATCACCTTGCTGTCATCGACCACCAAACAGGATTTCATCGCCCCAACTCCCACACACTCCCCCTGACCAGCGAGACACTTGCTAACAGCAAGAGGTAACGAGTGTTTTAAGAGGGACGACTCAGGCCGCGCGTTCGGCTGGCGGTCCGGCGATCAAGGCGTGCGGATCGATCAACAGCAGCAGCTCGCCACCGGCCTCGACCATGCCGAGCGCGACCCGCTCCCAGCCTGGGCCCACCGGCGCGCGAAGGTGCTGCGGCGGTCCTTCGCTCTCGACGACATCGTCGACCGCCTCGACCAACAGGGCATAAGGATGGCCACCCGAAGGGACGACCAAGGCTTCGCGCACCGCGCGTGCAACGGTCACGAGACCGAGCGCGACCGGGGCGTCGATGACGGTGAGCACGCGGCTGCGCAAAGCGGTGAGGCCGGCGACATGCGGCGCCGCGCCCGGTGCCGGCGTCAGCGCGTCCAGTTCGACCACTGCCTCGATTTCGCTGGCCGGCAGCGCGACTCGTTGCCCGGCAATGCGGGCGAGAAGCAACAGCTCAGCCATTCGCGCCTTCCTTCTTTCGGCTCAAAGCTGCCACCAAGGCACTGCGATCGTATCGATAGATGCTGTCATCTTCCGGACCAGCGGGATCGGGCGTTGCGCGGAGACGAATGACCCCGGATCGGCCTCCGGAAAAGGGGGTGCTGCCGGTTTGTGTGCCATCACCGGAAACGACGATATCGGCTTCGCCCGCACTGTCCTCGATCGCGACCACGCGATAACCGAGGCTTTCGACCAGCGGCCGCAGCATGTTTGCCACCCACGGGTCGTCGAGCGGCAGCGCACAGAGCAAGGCATCGCCCGGCCGCGCCGAATCCGCATGGGTGGAAAACAGCCAGTGCGGATCGATCAGTTCAACTGGCTCGCCGTCGACCAGCAACAGGCCGGCAATCTCACCGGGGACAGCCGGCGGTGCCGGCGTCGCATCGACTGCGCGAATGTCGACGACCTCGGCAAGCGCGTAACCCAGCTGGGATTCGCCGTCGGTCAGCCGCAGCAGCTTCAGCAGCCCGTCGGCTGGCGGCAGATCGCAGCCGGCGAGCGGCAGGATCGTCGCGCCTACCGTCACCCGCAAGCGCCCCGCAGTGAACTGGGCGGCGGCGGTCGCCACCTGTTCGATCCGCTCGACCGAGGCGACCGGAACCGCGCGCAGTGCGCCGCCAAGGCTGCGGAACAGGAGCATCATCGGCCGTTCGCGACTCGCCATAGGCTCGAGCGGCGTTGCCTTGCCCGCCGCCGACCCTTCGATGCTAAGCGCGGCTTGGCCGGCAATGCCCGACGGATCGAGCAGCAGAATCGGCAGACCGTCATCGGCCAGGGTTGTGCCGGCATAAAGCCCGGCTGCCATCACCGCCGGTGCCGCCGGCTTGACCACGAGTTCTTCGTGATCGTGAACCGCGTCGACCATGAGCGCATAGACTTCGCCACCGGCCGGCTTGAGCAGGATAACCCGCCCAACGCCGGCGCGCACCTCCAGGCCGAGCAATTCGGCGAGGTCAACCAGCGGCAGGCGGCGGCCGCGTACGCTGATCACCGCTGCCTCGCCGAGCGTGTCGGCTTGCACCGCGTCGGCCCGCAGGATCTCGTCGATCGCCTGGCGCGGGATGGCGAACACCTGGCCGCCGACGGCGACTGTCAACGCCGGGATGATGGTGAGGGTTAGTGGCACTCGCAGGGACAGCCGGACGCCTTTACCGGTGCGGGACTCGACATCGATCAGGCCGCCGACCCGCTCGATATTTGCGCGCACCACGTCCATGCCGACGCCGCGGCCGGAGACATTGGTGACTTCGCTAGCGGTCGATAGGCCGGGCGCGAACACGAGATTGAAGCGCTGCAATGGCGACAGCGCCTCGGCGCGGTCAGCAGTGAGCAGACCGGACGCGATGGCGTGGCGCACCAGCGCGTCGGCATCGATACCGCGGCCATCGTCGCACACTTCGATCAGGATCTGATTGCCGGCCTGGCGGGCCGCGACCTCGATCCGGCCGGCCGGGTCCTTCCCGGCCGCGACGCGTTCGTCGGCGGTTTCGATGCCGTGATCAATCGCATTGCGGATGATGTGGGTCAAAGGATCGCGGATCAGCTCGATCATCTCGCGGTCGAGCTCGACTTCACCGCCATCGACCTCGAGCCGCACCTGCTTGCCGAGCTCGGCGGAAAGATCGCGGACCAGCCGCGGCAACGCCGCGAACAGGCTGTCGACCCGCTGCATACGGGTGCGGGTGATCGCGTCGCGAATTTCGCCGACGCAGCCCGATAGCCGCTCGAATGCGCCCTGCACCGCGATGTCCGGCGAGGTCTCGCGCAGGCGGCGCCCCAGCTCGTTGCGCGCCAGCACCGCGTCGGAAACTCCACTCATGATGCGGTCGAGCAATTCGACCGGAAGACGGATGCTGCGAATGCTTTTTCGGGCTTCCGGCACGGTTGCGGATTCCACCATCTGAGTGGCGCCGGCCGGGACCGGCCTGGCGGCAAGCGCGGCGATCAGCTGACTGTCATCCTCGCTCTCCAGCGCCTCGCCGCTCTCGAGCGCGTGGACCAAAGCGCCGATGCGGTCGATCACGGCCAGCACGGCGCTGACCAAGGCGGCGTCGGGCGCGCGACTGCCGGCGCGTACCTCGGCGAGCGCGTCCTCGGCGGCGTGGCTCAGTTGCTGCAGGCGCGGCAAGTCGAAGAAGCCGCAATTGCCCTTGACGGTGTGGACGAAGCGAAAAATCTCGTCGAGCCGGGCGCTGTCGCCCGGTTCGGCCTCCCAGGCGACGATCGCACCCGACAAGGCCTGCAGCATTTCGCGCGCCTCGGCGATAAATTCATTGATGAGATCGTCCATGCCCTCGTCCGCGCGCGTGGCCCCTGCGGACAAGCTCTTGGCGGTGTTTGGTAAAGAAGGCGTTTACCGAAACGGTCGGTAGCCTAGCCAGGCAGCGCTGCGCCGATCAGCAGCATGCCGTCCTGGTCGGCGACCTGGAGTTGGCCGCCCCCTTCCTGGACCAGCAGGTGAACCAGCCATGCGGCGGCAGCGCGCGGGGCGACCTCGTCCTCGCGAGTTTGGCCGGTCAACACGCTCTTCAGCTCCGGGTCGAGCACGATGCGGCTGCCCTCGGCGCGGACGACAATTTCAAGCCCTTTGTTGTGGCGTTCAGTACCGACGTCGAGCCGACCGCCACGCACCAGCGCGTCGCCGGCGATCAGCGCCAAGTTCAGCAGCACTTTCAATGCCGCCTTGCTGATCGCCGGCTCGTTGACCATCCAACCGAGCGCGATGCGGCCGTCGCCGCCGAACAATCCCTCCACCGCCGCTTTCGCCTCGCGCGTATCGATTTCGTCGGCGAAGCCGCCTGCGGCGCCGAACGCGAGACGGAAAAATTTGAGCTTGTTGGCGGAGGCGCGGGCGCTCTCGCCGAGCAGTTCGAGGCAGCGCGTGCGCATTTCCGGATCGTGCTCGTCGGCGAGCAATTCGATGCCGTTGTTGAGCGCGCCGACCGGCGACAGCAGATCGTGGCAGAGGCGCGAGCAGAGCAGGCTTGCGAATTCATGCGATTTCATCGCGCGGCCCGTCCCTTGACCCTCACCTGCCGTTCCTTTGGCCGGTGCGATTCCCGCTGGCAACCCTTGCGACCTGGGCCACGCGGCGCCAACCGAAGCCGGTCATGGAAGAGGAGGACATCTCGGCCGCGCTGACCGACGAGGCCGCCGGCTGGCGGCTCGATCGGGCGCTGGCGGCGGCGGTGCCAAAGCTGTCGCGAGAGCGGATCAAGGCGCTGATCGCGTCGGGCGCAGTCACCGGGCCCGACGGCAAAGCGGTGCGCGACCCGGCGTGCAAGGCCCGGCCCGGCGCTTACCGGCTACGCGTTCCCAAACCGCGGCCGGCACACAACGAGCCGCAGGAAATCCCGCTCAACATCCTGTTCGAAGACGCACATTTGCTGGTGGTCGACAAGCCGGCTGGGCTGGTCGTCCACCCGGCCGCGGGCAATTTCGACCGGACACTGGTCAACGCTTTGCTCCACCATTGCGCTGGACGGCTTTCGGGCATCGGCGGGGTCGCCCGCCCCGGCATCGTCCACCGCATCGACAAGGACACTTCGGGCCTGCTGGTCGTCGCCAAGACCGACGTCGCCCACGAAGGGCTTGCCGCCCAATTCGCGCGCCACACCATCGATCGTGCCTACCGGGCGGTGGTGGCTGGGCACCCTGTCCCGCCCGCCGCCACCATCGACGCGCCGCTGGCGCGTTCGACGGCCAACCGCAAGAAGATGGCGATCGTGCGCGCCAACCGCGGCAAGCGATCGGTTACGCACTACCGCATGCTGAAGCCGCTGCGAGACGCGGCGCTGGTCGAATGCAGGCTGGAAACCGGGCGTACTCACCAGGTGAGGGTGCACATGGCCTCGATCGGCCATCCGCTGCTCGGCGATCCGGTTTACGGGCATCGAAGCGGGGCCCATCGCGAAACATTGAAAAAGCTGAATTTTTATCGTCAGGCGCTGCACGCGGCCGAATTGGGCTTCATCCACCCGGTTTCGAAAGAAAACTTATCCTTCCAATCCGTCCTCCCGCCTGATATTCAGGAACTGATAGCCGCGCTTACCGTATAACAAGGTGCGCCGGTGAGAGAGCGTGCCGTAGAGCAGGCAAGGGCGCGCAGGGAGTGACGAAGACCATCATGGCAACCGGAAGGAATATTGCGACGATCCCGGCGACCGGCGGTGAGGCGGGACTCAATCGCTACCTCGCCGAGATCAAGAAGTTTCCTATCCTGAAGCCGGAGCAGGAATATATGCTCGCCAAGAGGTGGAGCGAGCACCAGGACACCGAGGCCGCGGCCAAGCTGGTCAACAGCCACCTGCGGCTCGTCGCCAAGATCGCGATGGGCTATCGCGGTTATGGCCTACCGCTGTCCGAGCTGATCTCTGAGGGCAATATCGGCCTGATGCAGGGCGTGAAGAAGTTCGAGGCCGATCGCGGCTTCCGCCTCGCCACCTATGCGATGTGGTGGATCCGCGCCTCGATCCAGGAATTCATCCTGCGCAGCTGGAGCCTGGTGAAAATGGGCACCACCGCCGCTCAGAAGAAGCTGTTCTTTAATTTGCGGCGGATGAAGAACCGCATCGAGGCGTTCGAGGAAGGCGACTTGAAGCCCGAGGACGTCACCAAGATAGCCACCGATCTCGGCGTGTCCGAGGAGGACGTGGTGTCGATGAACCGTCGTATGGCGATGGGCGGCGACACGTCATTGAATGTCCCGCTGCGCGACGACAGCGAAGGCACATGGCAGGATTTCCTGGTCGACAACGAGCCGCTGCAGGACGAGCGCGTCGCCGAGGCCCAGGAATCGCAGATGCGCCGCGAGCTGCTGGTCGAGGCGATGCAGGCGCTCAATGACCGCGAGCGGCATATCCTGACCGAACGGCGGCTGCGCGACGACCCGAAGACGCTCGAGGAATTGAGCCAGGTCTATGACGTCAGCCGCGAGCGCATTCGCCAGATCGAGGTGCGCGCGTTCGAGAAGCTGCAGAAGGCGCTGATGGCGCTGGCCGGCGAACGCCGGTTGCTGCCGGCCGGCTGATCTATCTCGTCCAGCTTGTGCACCACCGAGGGTTGCGGCTAGGCGCGCAGCCATTCCAGGCGGAAAGGAGCAGGCGATGACGGTGAAGCTTTCGACCTCCCGGGCGATCGATGCGGCGGTGGCCGCGCGCGCGATGCTCGATCATCCCTTCTACCAGGCCTGGAACGAAGGGCGGCTGCCAATCGAGATGCTGCGCGATTATGCTCGGCAATATTACCACCATGTCGAGGCGTTCCCGCAGGCGGTGAGCGCGACCCATAGCTATTGCCCCGACCGCAACGGCCGCCTCATGCTCGCCGAGAATCTCGCCGAGGAGGAAGGGCTCGGGACGGGCAAGGACGACCATGCATCCTTGTGGCTGATGTTCGCCGAAGGCCTTGGTGAAAGCGAAGCAGCGGTCCGCGCCCAGCCGCTCTATCCCGAGACGGAGGCGTTGATCGACACTTTCCGCGGCCTGTCGCGCCGCTCCTATGCCGCCGGTCTCGGCGCGCTCTACGCCTATGAGAGCCAGTTCCCGGCGGTCGCCCGCGCCAAGATCGACGGCCTGGTCGAGCGCTACGGTGTCACCGACGAGCGAACCCTGCGCTTCTTCCGGGTGCACGAATATGCCGACGTCGAGCACAGCGCGGTGTGCCGCGAATTGCTCGACCGGCTGAGCGACGAAGAGCGCGCCGAGGCGATCGCTGCAGGCGAGGAACTGGCCGGCGCGCTGTGGACCTTCCTGTCGGGCGTGGAGTGCCGGACGACGATCCACTAAAGCCGGAGGCGCCCGAGCGGCGTCAGCCGACCGGGCTCGAAGCGACGGCCGCTGACGAATTGTGGGCGCAAGAGTGGCCGCCGCCGCCACCGGAGCGCCGCAGCGGGCCGCTGCGGCGGGTGTTCAGCGTCCTCTTTAAGCTGGTGCTGCTTTTTCTGTTGCTCAGCATTCTGTGGGTGCTCGCCTACCGCTTCTTCAATCCGCCGGTCACCTTCACCCAGATCGGCAACTGGGCTTCCGGCTACGGCCTCGAACGGTCGTGGCTGCCGATCGAGCATATCGACAGCAACATGGTGCGCGCTGCGATTGCCGGCGAGGACAGCAAGTTTTGCAGCCATTACGGTTTCGACCGGCAGGCTATCGAGCAGGCGATGCGGCGCAACGCGCGCGGCGGCGGCGTCATCCGCGGCGGCTCGACGATCAGCCAGCAGACCGCGAAGAACGCCTTCCTGTGGCAGGGCGGCGGCTGGTTCCGCAAAGGCCTCGAGACCTGGTTCACGCTGCTGATCGAGACTTTGTGGGACAAGCGCCGGATCATGGAGGTCTATCTCAACGTCGCCGAGACCGGCCGCGGCACCTACGGCGTCAATGCCGGCGCGATGCTCTATTACGGCCACGACGCGACGCGGCTCTCGGCGAGCGAGGCGGCACGGCTGGCGGCGGTGCTGCCGCTGCCGAAACGGCGCGAGGCGGTGGCGCCGCGCGGCTTCACCCGCCGCTACGGCAACATGATCCTGGCCCGGATCGGAGTGGTGCGGCGCGGCGGGCTCGATGCCTGCATCTATGCCGGCGCGCCGGCTCGACCCGATCGGGAGCCGCCGCCGCCACCGCAGCGCCGGCCGGTGCCGGTGCCGATCGCGGTGCCCGGTGAGGAATTCGAGCTGCCGGTTGAATTGCCCGCCGACGTGGTTCGCGAACCGGTCGAGCCTGCGCCGGAGGAGCCGGTGGCGAATGCGCCGGCGCCGGTGGAAACGCGACCTGCCGAGGCGCCGGAGCAGGTCGTCGAGAATGCACAATAAGCCCTTTCCCTCTTTGCTAGAGCGGGATGACGCTTGAGTGAATCGTGGGGATTCCCCTGGGGTTCAAAGTCTGATTCAAGCTGTTGGCTGGGTTGGAGGCCGGCAGCGATGACCCGACCTTATTCGATGGATTTGCGCGAGC
>JBQTJR010000161.1:0-9694 GCA_052386895.1 Sphingosinicella sp. | reverse complement strand
CCGGGCTGGCTGGCCCGCTCCTCGGACCTCTCCTTGTCATCCATCCTTGCCCGGCCAATCCCGACTAACTCCGGTCATGGGTCCGGACCCTAGGCGGGGGTGCGCTGAGCCGCTGCCAGCCGGCGGGCGATGTCGCTATTGGTCGGCGCACCGCGGGCGGCGCGGGCGAGCAGGACGAGGCCGGCGCGGCGGTTGCCGCCGCTCTTGAACAGCAGCCATCCGAGGGTCTCGGCGGTGGCCGGGTTGCCGCGGTCGAGCGCCCAGGCGCGGCGTGCCAACGGCAGCGCTTCGGCATATTGGCCGAGCTCGCCATGCGCCCAGGCGAGGTTGTTGAGGATCGCCGCGTCGTTGTCGCCAATTCGCGCGCGCAGCCCGGAATAAAGCCGTACCGCGCCCTCCCAGTCGCGCACCTGCATCAGCCGCCCCCCGAGCAGGATTCGCGCCGGGACACTGCGCGGATGCTGGCGCAAATAGAGGTCGAGCACGGTATCGGCCGCCTGGCCCTGGCCGGAGCGATTGAGCGATTCGACCAGCCGCATCGCCACCGCCTCGGTAAAGGCGAGGTTGGCAGCGCGGCGATACTGCTCGGCAGCCGCGGCGTCGTTGCGGGCGAGGACGAGCGCGTCGCCGACCAGCACATGGACTTCGGGCGCCCCGGGATTGTCCGCCTGCAGCCGGCGGGCGAGGGCCAGCGCCTCGCCGTGCCGGCCGCGGCCGAGCAAGGCGGCGACCAGCCGCACCTGCAGCGGGCCGTCGCCGGGATGAGCGGCGGCATCGCGGCGCAGCCGCGCGAAGCCGGCATCTTCGGGCACATCGATGACTCCGCGTGGCCCCACCTGCGGCAAGGCGGCGCGGGCGAGATAGCGGGCGGCCGCCCCCGGTTCGCCGCGCGATGCCAGCGCGCGGCCGAACAGGGACAAGCTGTAGCTGTCGGCGTCAGGCCGGCCGACGATCGGCCGCAGCGCCTCGATGACGCCGGCGGCATCGCCGCGCCGCCACTGCGCCGCGGCCAGCAGCCGCCGCGCCTTGGCGTTGCCGGGCTGGATCGCGACCAGCTGCGACAGCCGCCGCGCCGCCTGCTCGACATTGCCGGTTTCGAGCTCGATCGCCCCGTAGAGCAGCATGCCGGCCGGGACCCCGTCGAACGCGCCGCCGGTACGATGGTGGATCAGGCGGGCGAGGGTGAAATTGCCGGCGCGGGCGGCGAGCACCGCCTGCAGGTAATAAGCGGTGGTGTGGCCGCCGGTGAGCCGGTTCACCGCCCGGATATCGGCGAGCATGTCGCGCATCCGCCCGAGATCGCCCAGCGTGACCGCCCGTTCGAGCAAGGCGGGAACGAAATCCGGGCTGACCTCGAGCACGCGGTCGAACCAGGGCAGCGCCGCCTCGAGCCCGTATTGGCCACGGGTCAGCTCGCCGCGCAGCAGCAGACCCTCAACGTTGCGCGGGTCGAGAGTGACGGCGCGGTCGGCGGCGGCGAGCGCGCCGGCGAGGTCGCCGACGGCACGCCGGAAGCGACCGAAATCGCTCCACACCTTGCTATCGTCGGGAGACAAAGCCGTGGCGCGGTCGAACGCCCGCTGCGCCCGGCCCATGTCGCCCATCGCCATCAGCGCCTTGCCGGCGATGCGTGCGGCATAGCCGCGGTGCGGATCGCCAGCTCGTTCGCTCTCGGCGAGCGCGGCGATCGCGTCGCCCTGCAGCAGCCTGGCATGGGCAAAGAGATGGGCGCTGTCGGCGGCGGAGACGCCGCGCTGACGGGCGCGCGTCACCTCGCTCTCGGCGGCGGCACCGTCGCCGAGCGCGAGCAACACCCGCGCCTGCAGCAGCCGCACCGCCGGATCGTTGGGCCGCGCCTGGATGGCGTTCAAAAGCAGCACCCGGGCGGTGCGATAATCGCCCTCGTCGAACGCGGTGGCGCCGCGGGCAAAAGGCGAGCCATTGCTGTTGGCGCAGGCCGACAGCAGCAGCAATGCGAGGAGCAGCGCGATGCGGATCAAGGCTGCATTCCGTATTGCTTCAACAAATCGTAGAGCGTCGGCCGGCTGATCCCCAGCCGCTTGGCGGCGCCGGAAATGTTGCCGTCGGTCTCGGCCAGGGCGCGGCGGATGACGGCGCGGTCGGCGGCCTCGCGCGCCGCCTTCAGGTTGGTTTCGATCGCCGCCTCGAGCGGCGCCGCGAAATCCATGTCCTCGGCGGAGAGCAATTTGCCCTCGGCCATGATCACCGCCCGCTTCACCCGGTTCTCGAGCTCGCGGACGTTGCCCGGCCACGGCCAGGCCTCGATCGCGGCAAGCGCCCCGGGCGCGAAGCCCTTGACCTGCGGATTGAGCTCGCGCGCGAAGCGGGTGAGGAAATGGCGGGCGAGCAGGGCGGCGTCGCCCTCGCGCTCGGCGAGCGCGGGAATGCGCACGACAATCTCGGCAAGCCGGTAATAGAGGTCCTCGCGGAAGCGGCCGGCGGCGATCATCCCTTCCAGATCCTGGTGGGTGGCGCAGACGATGCGGGTATCGACCGCGATCGGGCGGCGGGCGCCGATCCGCTCGATCACCCGCTCCTGCAGGAAGCGCAGCAGCTTGACCTGCAGCGGCAGCGGGATGTCGCCGACCTCGTCGAGGAACAGGGTGCCGTCGTTGGCAAGCTCGATCTTGCCCTCGGTGGTCTTGATCGCGCCGGTGAACGCGCCCTTTTCGTAGCCGAACAATTCCGCCTCGAGCAGGTTCTCGGGGATGGCGGCGCAGTTGATCGCGACGAAGCCGCCGCCGTTGCGCCGGCTCTGCTCGTGCAGGCCGCGGGCGAGCAGTTCCTTGCCGGTGCCGCTGGCACCGAGCAACATCACCGAGACGTCGGCATTGGCGACCCGCTCGATGGTGCGCGCGACCTTGAGCATTGCCGGCGCGGCGGTGACCATCGTGCCGAGCACCTTGCCGTTGTCGGCGACCTGGCTTTCGAGCCGGCGATTTTCCGATTCGATGTCGTGGAGCTGGAAGGCGCGGCGGACGATGAAACCGAGTTGATCGATGTCGACCGGCTTCTGGTAATAGTCGTAGGCGCCCGAGGCGATCGCCTTGAGCGCGCTCTCGCGCGCGCCGTGGCCGGTGGCGACGATCACCTTGGCCGCCGGCTTCATCGACAGAATCGATTCGAGGGCTGCAAAACCCTCGCTGACGCCATCGGGATCGGGCGGCAGGCCGAGATCCAGGGTCACCACTGCCGGGTCGGCGGCGCGCACCATGCCGAGCGCGGTCTCGCGGTCGGCGGCGACCAGCACCTCGTAATCGTCATAGGCCCAGCGCAGCTGGCGCTGCAGCCCCTCGTCGTCCTCGACGATCAGCAGCCTCGGGCGGACCGGCATGTTCATGCGCGTTTCCTTTCAGCGCCGAACGCGCGCGGTTCTTCCGCCTCGGCGCGCGGCAGAAACAAGGTGAAGCGGCTGCCGAGCCCGACGCCGCTCTCGACGTCGAGCCGGCCACCCATCGCGGCGAGCAGGGTACGCGCCTCGTAGGCGCCGATGCCGAAGCCGCTTTCCTTGGTCGACACGAACGGCTGGAACAGGCGGTCGCGGACAAAATCCTCGCTCATGCCGGGGCCGTGGTCGGTGACCTCGATCGCGACGTCGCCGCCGCTCTCGAAGAAGCGGATCTGCACGGACATGTCGGCCGGGCTGGCCTCGATCGCATTCTGTACCAGGTGGGCGAGCGCCTGCTCGAGGCCGGCGGCATCGGCATTGGCGAACAGCCGCGCGTCGCCGTCGATGCTGACCGCGTGCTGGCGCCGCCGCGCGGCGACCACCGATTCGATCAGCGGCTGCATCCTCACCGGCGCCGGCGGCCGGACGTCGCGCGCCTTGCCCGGCGACAGGCGGACGAGCAGCTCGTTCATCTTCTTCACCGAGCCCTGCAGGGTGGCGACCATGTCGGCCTGGAAATCGGGATTGCCGGCGTGGCGCTCGGCGTTGCGCGCGACCAGCGACAGCTGGCTCACCAGGTTCTTGATGTCGTGGAGGATGAACGCGAAGCGGCGGTTGAACTCGTCGAAACGGCGGGCGTCGGCGAGCGCCTGCTGGCCGCGCGCCTCGGCGATGTAGCTCGCCGCCTGGATGCCGGCGGCACGGAACAGGTCGAAATCCTCCCAATCGAGCGGGCGGCGGTAGGCGGGGTGGGAGAGGACGACGAGGCCGAGCAGGCGGCCGTTGTGGATCAGCGGAATTCCGGCCCAGCCATTGTTCATTTGCGCGAGCCAGGCCGGCACCTCGATGCGACGCTCGCCCCGGACCAGGACGCCATCGCGGATCTCGGCGAAATCGACGACGTGGGCGCTCGCCTCGACGAAGCGGGCGAGCTGATCGGTTCGCTCGCCGCCGCGCGGCAGCGGCGACGGCCAGTTCCACGACACGGTCGGAACCAGGCGGTAGTGGCCGTCGGCGGCGAGCAGCAGGCCGGCCTGCGATCCGCCGATATCGGCGAGCGCGCGCACCACCCGTTCCTCGATCGGGTCGCCATCGTCGCGGCTGCGCCCGACGGTGTTGGTGAACCTGAGCCATTCCTCGCGATAGTCGTAGCGATGCTCGAACATGTGCTTGGCGACCGCGACCCGCGACCAGGACCGCACCCGCCGCGAGGTCAGCAGCACCCCGGCGACGCCGGTCATCACGATCAACACCCCGAGCTGGAGCACCCGCCCCCAATCGCCGCCGACGATCTCCATCGCCCGCGACGCCGTCATCATCAGGATGAGGTAAGCGAGGATCGCCACCACCGACAGCGACTGGAAAGTGGCGGCGCGCGAGATCTGCACCTTCCAGCTCGCGGTTTCGCGCATGCCGATCATGAACAGAGGCGCGAGCATCGCCAGCACCAACCCGCGCAGCGCGAAGAGATCGGCATTGTTGCCGTGGGTGAAATAGCCGACGGTGTAGAGATGGAGGTCGTAGGCCCACGTGGCGGTCATCGCCAGGGCGACGAAGCGCAACGACTGGCGCGAACGCGGCGCCGCCTGGCCGTAGAGGTTGTGGACGAGGATGAGGGTGCCGGCGGCGATGGTGAGGCCGATCACCTGGGTGGTCGAGGCGAGCGCCTCGAACACGATCGGGATTACGCGATATTCGGAGATGATGCCGCCGATCACGATCTGCAGCCCGACCACCGCCGCGACCGAGGCATAGACGGCCTTCACCGCGCGCTGCACCTGGCCGCCGCCCGCCGCCGGCACGCCGCTCTGCATGATGCCGTACATGAAGGCGAGGAAAGCGAGGTTGCGGCCGGATTCGGCGAGCTGGGTCAAGACGTTGTAGCGATCGAGCATCGCCAGGAAAATCGCCCAGATCGAGCTCACCGCGAACGCCGTCACCAGCGGCCGATTGAGCGGATCGCCGTTCCAGTGCCGCAATTGAAATATGGCGAGAGCGCCGAACGCGGCGGCGGCGAGCAGATGGCTCCACAGGGTGATGACGGCGGGCATCAGCGCGCTCCTTCCGTTTCCGGCCAGAGGATGACCCGCGCGGTCTGCATCAGGATCAGGAGATCGAGGAAGGGGGTGTAATTCTTGGCGTAATAGAGATCGTATTCGAGTTTCTCGCGAGCATCGTCGACCGACGCGCCGTAGGGGTAGTTGACCTGGGCCCAGCCGGTGATGCCGGGCTTCACCACGTGGCGCTCACCGTAATAAGGCAAGCGCGCCTCGAGGTCGGCGACGAATTGCGGCCGCTCGGGACGGGGCCCGACGAAGCTCATCTGGCCCCTCAGGACGCTCCATGCCTGCGGCAGCTCGTCGATGCGAAGCTTGCGCAGCCAGCGGCCGGTGCGGGTGATGCGAGGATCGTCCTGCTGCGCCCACACCGCCTTGCCGCCGACCTCGGCATCGACCCGCATCGAGCGGATCTTCACCAGCTCGAAAGGCTGGCCATAGAGGCCGATGCGGCGCTGGCGATAGAAGACCGGGCCGCGGCTCTCGAGCTTCACCCCCAGTGCGGCGAGCGCGATCAGGGGCGCGGCGAGCGCGAGCAGCACGGCGCTCACCGCCAGGTCGAACAAGCGCTTGGCGATGCCCGACAGGCGGCGACCGGCCGAGAAGCCGTCGGAGAAGATCAGCCAGGATGGATTGAGACTGTCGAGATCGACCCGGCCGGTCTCGCGTTCGAGGAAGGTCGAGAAATCGTGGACCTCGACGCCGGTAGTCTTGATTCGCAGCAAGTCGTTCAAGGGCAGCGCGTTGCGGCGCTCCTCGAGCGCCAGCACCACCTCGCGGGCGCGCAAATCGAGCAGGTGATCGGGCAGGCTGTCGATATCGGCGCGGTTGACCGCGCCGGCGACCGCGACTGGGCCGTCGTTCATCGCAACGAAGCCGGCGATGGCGAAACCGGCGCCGTTCGAGCCGGCCAAGGTGGCGATGCGGGCAGCGCGCTCACCGGCGCCGAGGACCATCACGCGGCGCAGGAAATGGCGGCCGCCGAGGAAATCGCGCAGCAGCGTCCGCGCCGCGACCAGGACGGCCAAGGCAACCAAGGTCGAATAAGCGAGGCTCGAACGCCAGAAATTGACCGCCGCGAACAGGAAGAAAAGCAGGGTCAGGAGGAAGATGCCGAGCGACACCGCCACCAGCAGCCGGGCGGTGGCATAGCGCACCGACTGCAGCGCCTGGGCCGAGTAGACGCCGACCGCGATCATCGCGCTCTGCATCGCGCCACCGAACACCAGCAGGTGTCCCCAGCGGAAGGCGTCGGGATCGTAGGCGCCGGCGACCTGCCACAGCCGCAGCGCCCATCCCGCCTCGGCCGCCGCCATCAGCAGCGCGAAATCGACCAGGCCGAGCAGCAGCACCGGGTAAGACAGATAGTGCTTGAAGATGCGGATCATCGGGCCGACCCTGGCCGGGGACAGCACGCATCCCGCGCGCGCGCGAAAATTGTAAGGCTTCCCGACACGTCCGCACTGTCGGACAAATTGACAAAGAAAGCGTGAAAAGCCCTAGTCCGCCGGATGGAAAAGCGCATCCAGCCGGTGATCCTGTGCGGTGGCGCGGGAACGCGGCTGTGGCCACTGGCGCGGATCGACCGGCCGAAGCCGCTGGTGGCGGTCTGCGGCGAGAAGTCGTTGCTCCAGCTTACCCTTGACCGGGTCAGCGACCGCACTCGCTTTGAGACGCCGCTGATCGTGGTTGGCGGCGACCATGCAAAGGCGATCATACTCGAGATGGGCGAAGATGCCTTGGCCGAGATCGAGCCGGCCGCGCGTGGAACCGCCGCGGCGATTGCGCTGGCGGCGCTACGCGCCAACCCCACCGACTTGCTGCTCGTACTGCCGAGCGACCATTTGATCGCCGACGAGGAAGCCTTTCAAGGGGCGGTAGCCGCTGGCGTGAAGGCGGCCGAAAAAGATTGGCTGGTAACGTTTGGGGTCAAACCCGACCGGCCCGAAACCGGCTACGGTTATATCGAGACCGGGAACGAATTCTTGCCAGGGGTCAACAAGGCGGCGCGATTCGTCGAGAAGCCGGACAGGGCGACAGCGGAAGCCTTCGTCGCCGGCGGCAAGCATTTCTGGAACGCCGGCATTTTTCTGTTCAGGGCATGGGCGCTGCTCGAGGAAATGCGCGCACACGCGCCGGACATAGTCGAGGCCGTGGAGGCGGAGCTGGGCGACAAGGGCGAGCGCAAGCCCGAGCGGGGCGCGTACGCACGTGCCCCGGTCCGGTCGATCGATCACGCGGTGATGGAGAGAAGCGACAAAGTGGCGGTGGTGCCGGTCGAGATGGGCTGGTCCGACGTCGGCAGCTGGGAGGCCGTTTACGAAATGACGGAAAAGGACGCGGCCGGGAATGCCGGCAACGCAACCGCAGGGGATGTCGTGCTGATCGACTGCGAGGACTCGCTGGTCCGATCCGAGGGACCGCTGATCGTGGCCGTCGGAATCAAGGAGATGGTGGTGGTGGCGACGGAGCGCTCGGTGCTGATCGTACCCAAGGGCGACAGCCAGCGAGTCAAGGAAGCGGTCGAGGAATTGCAGCGCCGCGGCGTAGACCCACCGAAAATCTAGATATCCTCAATGCCGGAAGTGGCGCGTGCCGGTGAACATCATCGCCACCCCGGCCGCGTCGGCGGCGGCGATCACCTCCTCGTCGCGGATCGAGCCGCCGGGCTGGATCACCGCGGTGGCGCCTGCCTCGATCGCAGCCTCGAGGCCGTCGGCGAGCGGGAAAAACGCGTCGGAGGCCGCCGCCGAGCCGATTGTGCGCGGCTCGCTCCAGCCGGCGCGCTCGGCCGCTTCCCTCGCCTTCTGGGCGGCGATCCGCGCCGCATCGCGGCGGTTCATCTGGCCGGCGCCGATGCCGGCGGTGACGCCGTCGCGGGCATAGACGATGGCGTTCGACTTGACGTGCTTGGCCACCGTCCAGGCGAACAAGGCGTCGGCCCGCTCCCGGTCGCTCGGCGCCCGCCGGGTGACGACCTTGAGCTCGCCGTCGGTCACCTGCTTGGCATCGCGTGCCTGCACCAGCCAGCCGCCGGCGATCGAGCGTGCCAGCAGCCCGGGCATCGCCGGATCGGGCAGTTGGCCGGTGAGCAACAGCCGCAGGTTCGCCCTGGCGGCAAAGACCTCCAGCGCGGCCTCGTCGGCGTCGGGGGCAATCACGACCTCGGTGAAGATGGCGGTGATCCGCTCGGCGGCGGCCCGGTCGAGCGGCCGGTTGACCGCGACGATGCCGCCGAACGCCGAGACGGGATCGCAGGCGAGCGCCGATTCGTGGGCCGCAGCGAGCGCGTCGGCGAGCGCGACGCCGCAGGGATTGGCGTGCTTGACGATGATGCAGGCCGGCCGCTCCGGCGGCAGCTCGGCGGCCAGTGCGAGCGCCGCGTCGGCGTCGGCGATATTGTTGTAGCTCAGTTCCTTGCCCTGCACCTGGCGCGCCTGGGCGACGCCGCGCATCCCCGGCCCCTGCGGCAGATAGAGCGCGCCCCGCTGATGTGGATTCTCGCCGTAGCGAAGCTCGGCGCCGCGGCGCATCGCCAGCACCAGTTTCTCCGGAAACATCTCGCCGAGATCGGCAAAGGCGAACCATTGCGAGATCGTCGCGTCGTAGGCGGCGATGGCGGCAAAGGCGCGGGCGGCGAACCGGCGGCGCAGCTCGAGCGAGGTGGCGCCGTCCGACGCCTCGAGCGCGGCCAGCAATTCGGCATAATCGGCCGGATCGGTGACGACGGTGACGCGGGCGTGGTTCTTCGCCGCCGACCGGATCATCGCCGGCCCGCCGATGTCGATATTCTCGACGATCGCCTCGCGGCCGGCGCCCGAGGCGACGGTCGCGGCGAACGGATAAAGATTGACCCCGACGAGATCGATCGGGGCAATGCCCTGTTCGGCGATCGCCGCCTCGTGGGCGAAATCGCCGCCGACCGCGAGCAGGCCGCCATGGACCGCGGGGTGCAGGGTCTTCACCCGCCCGCCCAGCATCTCGGGAAAGCCGGTGAGGTCGGCAACGTCGCGGATATCGAGCCCGGCCTCGCGCAGCGTCGCGGCGGTGCCGCCGGTCGAGACCGTTTCGACGCCGAAGCGGGCCAGGGCTTGGGCGAGGTCGACCAGGGCGGTCTTGTCGGGCACTGACAGCACGGCGCGGCGGATCGGAACGGCGTCGCGGTACATGGCGTGGCGGTCGACCAGGATCGACTTTGGCGGAATCGCCAAAGTCGTGAATCCTGGTC